>SVOR01000014.1 GCA_015066295.1 Oscillospiraceae bacterium | reverse complement strand
TAACTGAGCGTTCCGAAAATACCTGCGTTTTTTATTACGCTATAATTATTCCTCAACGGGAGCAGCCTCTTCAGCTACAACCTCTTCTGTTGCGGGTTCTTCCACTACAGCCTCAACTGCTTCTTCAGCAGTCTCCTCTACTGCGGGCTCTTCAGGAAGGAGTGCGCGGATTGAAAGGCTTACACGCTTCTTCTCATCGTCAATAGCGATAATCTTAGCCTCTACACTCTCGCCAACCTTTAATTCATCCTGCGGCTTTGCAACGTGCTTATTAGCAATCTGCGAAATGTGGATGAGACCATCAACGCCGGGGATGATGCGAGCAAATGCGCCGTAAGCAGTCATGCTAACAATTGTTACGTTTACAACCGAGTCGATGCCATAAGTGTTATTAAAGATAACCCAGGGATTGTCCTCTGCCTTCTTATAGCCGAGCGAAATCTTTTTCTTCTCGGTATCTATATCCTTAACGTATACCTCAACGGTATCGCCAACAAGAACTACCTCTGACGGATTCTTAATTCTCTGCCATGAAAGCTCAGAAATATGTACCATACCGTCAACACCGCCGATGTCAACAAATGCACCATAGTTGGTGATTGACTTAACTGTACCTGTAAATCTGTCGCCTACTGCAATAGACTCCCAAATCTTAGCCTGAGCAGCCTTTCTCTCTTCCATAAGTACGCTGCGGATAGAACCGATAGCTCTGCGGCCGCGACCGATTTCGATAATGCGGAAAGAAACCTCTTTACCCTTAAGGTCTTCTAATGCTTCATTTCTTGAAAGTGTTGCCTGTGAAGCAGGGATAAATACGCGTACACCTGCGACTGTAACAACAACGCCGCCCTTAACAACGTCACGAACTGTGCCTGTTAAAATTTCGGCAGACTCTTTTGCCTCGATAACCTTGTCCCAGCCTGCAATAGCGTCATATCTGCGCTTTGAGAGCATTGCTGTACCTTCCTGGTCGTTGGTGCGCATGATGATAAGATTAAGCTTGTCGCCAACCTTAACTTCATCTACAAGATTAACATTGGAATCATACGAATATTCGTCAGCGGATACATAGCCTGTGAGTCCGCGACCAAAGTCTACCTGTATCTCTGAAGGTGATACGGCAAGAACTACACCGCATACCTTTTGATCTCCTGTTAAATTGCTGAGGGATGCTTCAAAAGCTTCCTCGTCTGTCATTTCGTCAAAACTCTTCTGAGCGATTTCGGTATCCTCTACCGCGTTTAAAATTTCTGACATGGTTTTTATAGCCTCCTTTATTATGCGAGCAGGTGTAGATGCACCCGCCACCACTCCAACACTATTCACACCCTCAAAAAAATCTGCCGTTAGTTCGTCGGCCGTTTCTATTAAAAGTGTCTTTTCGCAGTTTTTTTGGCACACGCTAAAAAGCTTCGCCGTATTGGAACTATGTCTGCCGCCGATAACCACCATAGCGTCGTTAACCTTTGACAAACTGTCAGCTTCCTGCTGGCGCATTGAAGTCGCATTACATATTGTATCAAAAACTTGCGCATTTGTACATACTTTTTTTAAATTTTTACAACATTTTTCGAAGGTTTTTTTATTAAAAGTTGTTTGTGAAACAACCGTAACGGGTTCTGACACTATTTCGGGGGTATTTTTTATTAGTTTTTCGAGTTCGTCCTCGTTATTAAAAACAAAGGTTTTACCTGTAGCGTGACCAACAATACCGATAACCTCGTGATGAAGTTGGTCGCCCGCAATTAAAATAATGTCACCCTTACTTGATGCTTCCTTAACGATTTTATGTATTTTTGAAACAAAGGGGCAGGTTGCGTCAAAATATTCAATTTTGTTTTCTTGAAGTGAGTTAACGACCGCCTCAGGCACACCGTGTGAACGAATAACAAGGGTTTCACCCTCGGCTACCTCGTGCGCATCGTTAACAATTCTAACGCCCCTTTCTTCTAACTCCCCTACTAATTGGGGATTATGAATAATGGGACCTAACGTGCAGACCTTTTTGCCGTTATCCAACAAATCATATACCGTATTAACTGCTCTGTCGACACCGAAGCAGAAGCCTGCCGTTTTTGCTAAAGTTATTTTCAATTAAATTACTCCCCGATTTTATTCTTAACTATATTGTAAAGAAGCTCAACCGATTCATCGAAACTCAGTTCACTCGTATCGGCAATTACCGAATCCTCAGCGGGTTTTAGCGGTGCAATTTCGCGGTGCGAATCATTATAGTCACGCTTAATTACGTCGGCTAAAATATCATCGTATTTTACGTCCATACCCTTTTCAATAAGCTCTTTATATCGGCGCTCTGCTCTGATTTCGGGTGTTGCGGTTAAAAAAATCTTAACCTCGGCATTGGGTAAAACTACGGTGCCAATATCTCTGCCATCCATTATAACGTTGTTGCGACGTGCCAAATCACGCTGCATTTCAAGTAAAAATGCACGAACGAGCGGTTTAGCCGATACGGCAGAAGCCATCATTGATGCTTCGGGTGTACGGATATCGCCCGATACGTCGGTGCCGTCAAGCATAACGTGTTGACCACCGTCAATAAAGCAAATGTCAATTTTGGTATCCTTTAAAACTTCTTCGATATCACAATTAAGATTTGTATCATACCCTAAACGCGAAAATTTAAGACCTATTGCACGATAAAGCGCACCTGTATCTACGTAGATATAACCAAGTTTACCTGCCAAAGTACGAGAAATGGTGCTTTTACCGGCACCTGCCGGTCCGTCAATTGCTACTGCTATCATATGCTACCTCCTGCAAGATGCCCTGTTGAAAAGGCTATTTGTAAATTAAATCCGCCCGTATAGGCGTCAACATCTATAATTTCACCTGCAAAAAACAGGTTATTTATTATTTTTGATTCCATCGTGGTTGGGTTAATTTCCTTAACCGATATGCCGCCGCTTGTAATTATTGCCTCGTTTATATCGCGGAAGGATTTAACGCGCAGAGTTAAAGCACGCATTACGTTTATTATAGCCTGCCTGTCCGCCTTGGTTATTTGATTAACCTTTTTATCGCTCGGTACACCGCTAAGCTTGACTACAACCGGTATTAGCTTTTGCGGTAAAAGTTTATCAAGTGAGTTTATAAGGTTTTTATTGTTGTTCTCTAAAAAATCACGCTGTAAACGTTTATCCAACTGTTCTTCAGTCAGTGCAGGCTTTAGATTTATTTTAACCGTATATTCCTTTTTGCCCATATTTCTAATATGTGCCGAGGCACTAAGAACCAACGGACCCGATATGCCGAAATGGGTAAATAGCATTTCGCCCATTTCTTCATATATCGGCTTTTGTTTACCCTGCTCATACACCGAGAGGGTGACGTTTTTAAGTGAAAGCCCCATAAGCGAAACGCAAAAGCCCTCGTGTATATTTAGCGGTACCAAGGACGGTGAAATAGCTGTAACTGTGTGGCCGAGTGCTGACGCCATTTTATAGCCGTCCCCCGTCGAGCCTGTGTTTTGGTAGGACATTCCACCCGTTGCAAGAATTACTGCATCGCAGACGAGTTTTTCATCGTTTTGAAGCAGTACCCCCGACACAGCATTATTTTCTGCGAGTATCTCTTTTGCCGCCTCATGCACAAATTTAACGCCGACACTTTTGGCCTTATTTACAAGCGCATCGACAATATCGACCGCCCTATCCGACACGGGAAAAACGCGGTTGCCACGCTCGGTTTTAAGCGGTACACCATTTTGCTCGAAAAAGTTAATAGTATCAGCCGATGACCAAGCCGCAAAGGCAGAATATAAGAATCTTGCGTTTTTGGGTATATTGGCAATGAGGGTATCGTTATCGCAGTTGTTAGTAACGTTGCAACGTCCCTTGCCCGTTATTAGTAGCTTTCGTGCGGGGCGCTCACGCTTTTCGGCAATAATTACTTGATTTCCGTTTTCCGCCGCAGTAATGGCAGACATAAGACCTGCCGCACCGCCGCCTATAACGACAACTCTACTCATACACCCCACCACCTTTAAATACTATCCTTATTATTTTAATACAAATCACACAAAATGTAAAGAAAAACAGGCATTTCCTAAAATGCCTGTTTTATTATTATTTTGCGTAATCTACTGCGCGGTTTTCACGTATTAGATTAACCTTGATTTGACCCGGATACTCAAGCTCGTTTTCAATGCGCTGTGCAATATCGTGAGCAATAAGCACCATTTGGTCATCAGACACGAGCTCGGGCTTCACAATAATGCGAACCTCACGGCCTGCCTGAATAGCATACGAACGTTCGACACCATTAAAGGAATTGGCGATTTCCTCAAGCTTTTCGAGACGCTTAATGTAGTTTTCAATGTTCTCACGTCGAGCACCGGGACGAGAAGCCGAGATAGCGTCTGCCGCCTGAACAATGCAAGCAACAACCGTCTTGGCCTCAACCTCGCCGTGATGGGCGTGGATTGCGTGGATAATTTCTTCGCTTTCCTTGTAACGCTTTGCAGCATCAACACCAAGCTGGATATGTGAGCCTTCCTGCTCGTGGTCAAGCGCCTTACCTATATCGTGCAAAAGACCTGCACGCTTTGCCAAGGTAACGTTGGCGCCGATTTCAGCCGCAATAAGACCTGATAAATGACAAACCTCTAACGAGTGATTTAACACGCTCTGGCCGTAGCTTGTACGGTATTTGAGCTTACCGAGAAGCTTAATAAGCTCGGGATGTAGATTGTGTATGCCGGCCTCCAGCATTACACGCTCACCCTCCTGCTTAATGGTTGCTTCAACCTCGGCAGTAGCCTTGTTTATCATTTCTTCAATTCTTGCAGGGTGAATTCTGCCGTCTAAAATAAGCTTTTCAAGGGTAAGACGGGCAATCTCACGTCTTACGGGGTCGAAACAAGAAACGGTGATAGCCTCGGGAGTATCGTCGATAATAAGGTCGGCACCCGTTGCGGTTTCAAGCGCACGGATATTACGTCCCTCACGACCGATAATTCTACCCTTCATTTCGTCGTTGGGAAGCGCCACAACCGAAACGGTAATTTCGGAAGTATGGTCGGCTGCGCAACGCTGAATGGCATGACCCACAATTTCTCTTGCTATGCGGTCAGATTCCTCTTTAGTCTGCTTTTCGATTTCTAAAATCTTAACTGCTTTTTCGTGATTTAATTCGCCGTCGAGAGCTTTAAGTAAATAATCCTTAGCCTCCTGCTTTGTGAATCCCGAGATTTTCTCAAGCATCTCTATCTGACTGCGTTTAATTCTCTCACATTCTTCAATTTTCTCATCAATCTCTTTCGATTTCTGAGCTAATTTTTCTTCTTTTGCTTCATAGTTTTCAATTTTACGGTCAAGTGACTCTTCCTTTTGCTGTAAGCGATGCTCGCTTCTTTGAACGTCACTGCGACGCTCTTTAATATCCTTTTCAGCCTCTTGACGTAAACGGTAAACCTCGTCCTTAGCCTCAATAAGAAGTTCCTTCTTTTTGGTTTCGGCGTTTTTAAGGGCGTCGCTTAAAATACGACGTGCCTCATCCTTTGCTGTACCAAGCTCGGTACGGTCTGCCTTGCTTCTGTATGCAGAGCCGATGAAAAAACCAGAAACGCCTAAAACTAAGGCGACAATTCCACCAATGATATAGGGCATTCGAAATGCACCTCCTTATATAATATTACGACTTAAGTCGGGGTCGTATTTACCCGGATAAAAGTTAAGTTTTTTGATGCCGTTCGCCAAAGCGGTCATCACAAAACATTATACCTATTATATCATTGTTATTTTACCACTTAGAATTGTATGTGTCAAGACTTATATATACAATTTATTGTGGATAGCCAAAGCATTTAAACCCACATTAGATTTTGAGATAAGGCTTTTACGCTGTGACTTTGTTAAAATACTCGCAAATCCGTCAAGGATTTGCTGTGTTTTGTGCCTTGCCACACCGCAAAATCCTTTAATCACAAAATTCACCGACCTAAAAGGTGCGGTTTTATGAGTGAATTTTGGTGATGCGAAGCGTATAAGGCTGTCGCCTATGCGCGACAAAGAGCCAAAAGGCGCCTTAAAACTGACCTTTTAGGCTAATTTGGGCTTAAATGCTTTGGCTAAAAGTTGATTTTATCAATATTTGCTGTATAATTAAAATAACGACATTTTTTAAAGGAGTTTAGAAATATGGATATCGCTGTCGTAACGGGCGCATCGTCGGGACTGGGCGAAGAATACGTAAAGCACATTGCCTCACTCTACCCCGAGCTCGATGAAATTTGGATAATCGCACGCCGCAAAGAAAGACTTGAACAGTTGGCAGAAAAAATTACCGACGTTAAGTGTCGTGCCGTTGCTTGTGACGTAACGAGTGACGTTGACGTTAAGAATTATGAAAATGAATTAAAGCAGAGCGGTGCAAAAGTCAAAATGCTTATTAACAACGCGGGCTTTGGCAAGCTTGGTTACTTTGACGAGATTGATGCCGCCACCAATGCCGCTATGGTAAGGCTTAACTGCGAGGCGGTTACGGTAATGACCAATTTTACCATACCCTATATGGATGAAAAATCGTTTATACTAAACGTGTGCTCGATAGCATCCTTTGTGCCGAATGCCAGAATGACGGTTTATTCTGCCACCAAGGCATTTATTAAAAGCTTTTCACGAGCCCTGCGCGAGGAGTTAAAACGAAAGAAAATAAACGTCAGCGCCGTATGTCCGGGACCGATGGATACCGAATTTTTGGCTATTGCCGACATACCCGAGGGCGCAAGCAAAACCTTTGATACCCTACCGCACATAAATCCGTCTAAGGTAGCGCTCGGCTCACTGAAAGCCGCCGCAAAGGGACGTGGTGTTTACACCCCTCACCCCTTCTATAAATTTTACAGAGTGCTTGCTAAACTCATCCCCCACAGCATAATGATGAAATTGGCTAAAACCTGATTTAAGGAGCAACTATGAATACTATAAAGCTTTATGAAACAGACAGTATGCTTTGCCGTTTTGAGTGCAAGGTAACCTCTTGCGAAAAGCAGGATGACAATTATAAAATTATGCTCGACCAAACCGCCTTCTTCCCCGAGGGTGGCGGTCAGACCTGCGACACGGGTGTTATTGGTGATGCAAACGTTTTTGACGTGCAAGAAATAGATGGAGAAATTTATCACTTTACCAATATACCGCTAACCGTAGGCGAAACCTATCTTGCAGCCATAAATTTTGACGAACGTTTTGATAAAATGCAAAACCATTCGGGCGAGCATATTGTTTCGGGTATTATAAATAATAAGTTTGGTTATCATAACGTAGGCTTTCATTTAAGCGACAGCGTTGTTACCTGCGATTTTGACGGAATGCTAACGCGCGATGACTTAGATGAAATTGAAATTCTTGCAAACAAGGCAATTTGGGCAAACACCGAAATAAAGGCATATTACCCTTCAACCGACGAGCTTAAAAATACCGCGTATCGCTCTAAACTCGATTTGCAAGAAGGCATACGCCTTGTGGAAATTGTCGGTGTAGATACATGCGCTTGCTGTGCGCCGCACGTAAAAACCACGGGACAAATCGGTGCAATTAAGCTTCTTCAATGCGAAAAGAATAAGGGTGGCGTGCGCATTTTTATGAAGTGCGGTATGCGTGCTTTAAATGACTATCAAAGCAAATATAATAATGCCGCCGAAATATCGGCACTTTTATGCGCAAAGCAGGACGAAATTGCCGACGCCGTTAAAACGTTACTTGCCGACAAGGATGCACTTAAATACGAGATTACGGGCTTAAGACGACAGGTTATTGATTTAAAAATTGCTGCAACGGTCCCCACCGAAGGTAATATTTGCATAATTGATAAAAATTTGACGGCTGATGATATGCGTTATTTTGCAAATAATATGGTTAGCAAATGCAAAATAGTAGTAATTTTTAGCCGAAACGAAAAAGGCTTTAACTATATTTGCGCATCAAACAGTGTAAATCTTCGTGATTTCGGCAAGCAGATGAACGATGCCCTAAACGGTAAGGGTGGCGGAAGTCCCAATATGATACAAGGCTCGGTTGCCTGCGAAAAAGCCGAAATAGAAAAATTTTTTAGTGCCAATTATTGACAAAAACTGCATATTTGATATAATTGTGTTTAGCAGAGTAGGATATCGTGCGTTAAGTGCTGTGCGGACGGGGAGTTGCCGTGCAGACGAAGGGGTTTACCTTGCGGTACGAGTTCCGCATCCCGCTGCTACAAACAAGGTAAACTATAATAATGCCCTGCTTGTAGCTAATACAAGGAGGGTATTTTTTTGTTTAAAAAATTATTTGTGCCGCAGAATTTCGGCAATCTTAAGGTTCTTATAACAGCAACTTTTTTTGCAAGCGTTAGTATTGTTTGCGGTAAATTTCTCGCCTTTAACGTTGGCGATATACTGCGCTTTAGCTTTGAAAACCTGCCCATTATCTTATCGGGCATTGCATTCGGGCCGTTGGTTGGAGCATTTACGGGTCTTATTGCCGACGTTGTGGGCTGTCTGCTCAGAGGTTATGCGCTAAATCCCATTTTAACCCTCGCCGCTATTTTTATAGGCTTTGCGGCAGGCTTTATATTTAATACAACTAAAAAATGGAACGTCTATTTAAGGCTGCTTTTAATTGTATTTTTATGCCACGCTATCGGTAGTGTGCTTATAAAGTCGTATGGACTGAGCCTTTGGTATTCCCTACCCTTTGGTGTAACGGTTATTGAGCGCTCTATAAACTATTTAATTGTGGCGGCAGCAGAATTTATATTTTTAATTCTGCTTATTAAAAACAAATCCTTTTACGGACAAATTATAAAGATGACGGGTGTTAAAAATGAACTATAATGAAGCTCTTACATTTATTCACTCGGTAAATAATTATTTTTGCAAGCCCGGGCTTGACAGAATAAAAGCGCTGTGCGAATTTTTGGGCAACCCGCAGGACGAGCTTAAATTTATACACGTGGCAGGTACCAACGGCAAGGGCTCTTTTTGCAGTATGCTTACAAGCATCTTAAAAAGCGCAGGCTATAAGGTAGGCACCTATACCTCACCCTATATTTTGAATTTTAACGAGCGAATTGCGATAAACGGCGAGCCGATACCCGATGACGAGTTGGCGTCACTTTGCGATAAAATCAAACCGTTTTGCGATAGTGCCGCCGATAAGCCCACCGAATTTGAGGTTATAACCGCTATAGGCTTTGAATATTTTAAAAGGCAAAATTGTGACGTAGTTGTGCTTGAATGTGGTCTTGGTGGCAGATTTGACGCAACAAATATAATTAAAACACCCGTTTTATCGGTAATTACGGGAGTAGATTTCGACCATCAAAATTTCCTTGGTAACACTATAGAGGAGATTGCAAACGAAAAAGCAGGCATTATTAAAAAAGGTGTGCCTTGCCTTTGGTGTGGCGATAATGCGGTAGCATATAAGACAATAAGCAAAACCGCAAAAGAGGTAGGCGCACCGCTTTTTGTATGCAACCACCACGATATTACCTTTAATAATATGGATTTAGACGGCACAGATTTTAATTTTGGAAATTATAAAAATGTGTTATGCCCATTGCTTAGCACCTATCAGCCGCTTAATGCCGCTAACGCCATAAGGGCATCCGAAATCTTAAACGATAACGGTTTTAAAATACAGAAGCCATGTATTTATGACGGCATTAAAAACGCACGCTGGCCTGCAAGATTTGAAATATTATCACACTCCCCCACCGTTATCTTCGACGGCGCTCACAACCCACAGGGCGTAACGGCGGCGGTAGAAAGCATTAAAACATATTTTAAGGATACACAAGTAAATATACTTACGGGTGTAATGAGCGATAAGGATTACAACTATATAGCAAGCGAAATAGGCAGCGTTGCCAAAAAGGTGTTTTGTGTAAAACCCGATAACCCGAGAGCCCTTGCGGCAGAAAAATATGCCGATATATTTAGCGATATGGGTATAACGGCCTTACCCTTTGAACAAATAAACGACGGCATTGACGCCGCATTAAAGGATAGTAAAGAAAACAATTTACCGCTTATTATTTTAGGCTCGCTTTATATGTACGGCGACGTTTATAAAAGAATAAAAGAAAAACAGTAGGTTTCGTCCTACTGTTTTTTATTTTTTCACCAATATCTGCTTTTAACATATTATGTGATAGGAGTATAACTCTAAAAACATAATTGGAGGCTTTTAAATGGCAGATTTAACCAACAGCTGCGAATTCAAAGAGGCTTGCTGTATTGATGCCGGTCGTGTTTTTGATTCCTGCTGCGACCGAGACTGTCTTGAAGATTTAAGATGTTATTTTACACCCGAAGGACAAAATTGCATCGAGCGTGCAATCAGTGTTAAGATGCGCTCGGCAGAGGTTTTAAATGTTTACATCAATGTGGAACCCGTAAGCTTTAATCGTGGATTTTTTGCCTGCGACCTAACCTTTTTGTTCCTTATTGATTTTGACGTCTATATGGCACCCCACTCCTGTCCCGTACAGGTAAAGGGCATTGCTACACACAACAAACGTGTAATTTTGTGTGGCGGCGACGGTAACGTCCGTATATTCTCGAATACCGTAAACGATAACGATTGTCACACCAAGACCGAACGCACAACCAATATGCCTAAGTGCGTTGTTCAAAGCGTTGACCCCATCCCGCTTAGCTGTCGCATTGGCGAGGTTAAGGACTCTTGCGAGTGTGTCGGCGTTGTGCCGAACTTCGTAAACGAGCTTTTGGGCGGTTGCGTTGTAACGGGTCTTGACTGCGGCACACCTACCGTCTACGTAACGCTTGGACTCTTTACCATTGTTCAGCTTATCCGTCAGGTACAAATGCTTATCCCCGTATACGACTTCTGCATACCCGAAAAGCAATGCGACGATACCACCGACCAACCCTGCGACGTTTTCAAAAAAATCAAATTCCCCACCGATGATTTCTTCCCGAAAAACTGCGATAGAGACGTTGATTTCGGTTGCGGCTGTAACGACTAAAAAAAGCACCCTAACGGGTGCTTTTGTTTAGAAATAGGTTGATAAATCGAGATAATCAAACTGTGCGAAAAATTCCTTAAAGAATTCTACGTTTTTATTGGTACCGCCGATTTCGTCACTCTCCATATTAAGCGGCATAACGGGGTCATGCACGCTAAGGCGAAGCAATATCCAACCATAAGGTGTTGTAATTCTAATACCCTCTCGGTTGTCATCGGCTATTTTACAATCGTTATTGTTTTGTGCAAACTTTTCAAGCTCGTCAATTACCTTTAAGCCGTAATTTCTAAAGTCTTGTGCCTTAATATTAAGTCTTATTTCCTTTTCCTCGGCGGGCATTTTAAGGGTTGACAAAATCTCCTCAAATTCGTTTCCGCGAGCAAGCTCTATTACAATTTTGGTTGCGAGATAAGCGCCGTCATCGAGGAAGTAGTTTTCTCTTAATGCTGCGTGGCCGCTTGTTTCGATTGCCAAGGGACAGTTAATGCCCTGCCCACATAACTCTACCGCCTTATTGATAACGTTTTTATAACCACGCTTATAGCGGTAATGCTTACCGCCTAAATCGTTTTCGATATAACTTTTTAGTCCGTCAGAGGTAACCGAGTCGGTAACTATTGTTGCGCCCTCATTGCCTTGTACGGCGATATATGCCGCTAACGCTACCAAGCGGTTGCGGTTGATTTCCTTACCGGACGAGTCAACACAACCTGCTCTGTCAACGTCGGTATCAAATATAATACCGAGGTCGGCGCCGCTCTTAACAACTGCATCGCAGATGCTCTCCATAGCCTGCTTATTTTCGGGGTTGGGTATATGATTCGGGAACATACCGTCGGGCTCTAAAAACTGACTGCCCGTTACATCGGCGCCAAGAGGTGCTAAAACGTTGTTGGCGTAAAAACCGCCTGCGCCATTACCTGCATCGACTATGATATGATAGTTTTTAAGCGGCATATCCGCTTCGCTTTTTCCAAGACCGTTACATATCATATCGCGAAGGCGCTTAGCATAGGTGGTCATATAATCGACCTTTTCGATAACGCCGTCGGCAATCTCGGCACGCACACCCTTATTTGCAATTTCTACAATATCGGCTATATCGGCAGAATCAAGTCCGCCATCCTTGGTGAAGAATTTAAGACCGTTGCGGTCGAAGGGATGGTGCGAAGCCGTTATTTGAATTGATCCATCACAATTCAAATCGATGGTGGTCATAAACATAGCGGGTGTAGACGCTAAGGAGCAGTCAAAAATATGTACACCTGCTATCACAAGCTCGCTAATTGCCGCCGCCTTAATGGTTGCCGCAGTTATTCTTGAATCGTGACCGATGGCAATTTTAAGGTCACCCGCTTTTTTGCCGCATTTTTTTGAAAGCCATAAAATAAAGGCGGCGGTTATATCCTTAACGGCTGCTTCGGTAAGATTAACAGCCTTGCCACCCTTATCACTTGCAACACCACGTATATCGGTGCCGCTTTTAAGCTCGTTGTAATTCATTTAATTCACCTATCCTAATCTACCCGTAAAGAAGCCCATAGAAATAAAGCCTATGGCAACAAGCAGTATCGAGACCGTTGTTATAATAACAGTTTTGATGAAAACCTGCTTGAATTCATCTTTACTTTTTTTATTTTTGCTCATACCGTCAACCCTTCCATTTCAAGTATTGACGGCGAAATACATATTATACCATCGTTTGAGGAGATTACCTTAATGCGAGAAAAAGTAATTCCAAAAACAATATATATTTTTGAATTTAATAATAGCGAAAATCTATTCCGCTTTATTGAGGAATTATTAAAAAAGAAATACCTAAAAGCGATACAAAGCGACCTATATTCGTATGATAAAAAATATCGTTTAATTCTATATGCTAATTATACACAAAAAAGAGAAATGCCTCTATTTATAGAATTTTGTGATGATATTTTATGCGCAAGGCGTTACCTTACACAAACACGCGAGTTTTGGAAGCTAATAACCAAGCATATCGCCGTGCAAAAAATGGGGGCTTTTTTATAGCGCTTTAATCTCCTCAACCCTTGCCTTCATATCCTCGGCCGAGAAAATATAATTACCTGCCACCAAAACGGTAGCACCCGCCTCGATAGCCTGCGGTGCGGTTTCCTTATTTATGCCGCCGTCAACCTCAAGCTCAATGGCGAGTCCCTGACGAGCAATTTCATCGCTTAAAATTTTAAGTTTTCTAAGTGCATCGGGCATAAATTTCTGACCGCCAAAGCCGGGCTCAACCGACATAACAAGCACCATATCGCAATAAGGTAGCAATTCAAAAATCTCCTGCGGTTCGGTGCAGGGCTTTATGGTTAGACACGATTTACAACCAAGCTCTCTAATTTCTTCGAGGGTTTCCTTCACGGGCGAGCCTGCCTCGTAATGAAAACCAAGATAATCTGAAACGGCAGCAAACTCTTTTATGTAGCGGTGGGGACGGTCAATCATCAAATGCACGTCCAGTGGAATATGTGAATGCTTTTTTATAGACTGAATAACCGGCACACCAAACGAAATATTAGGTACAAAAATGCCGTCCATTACGTCTAAATGGAGCATATCCACCCCTGCGTTTTCAAGCTTTTCGATGTCATTTTTTAGTGTTAAAAAATCAGACGTCAGTACCGATGGTGATATTTTAATCAAAACCAATTCCCCCAAATGTAGATTTACATATATATTCTAATACAACATATATGCTTTGTCAATAAATGTAAAAAAACTTCCCCAATTAAAATTCGGGAAGTTTTATACAATATTCGTCCATCAAAACAAATCCGTCATCATCAAATTCGATGCCCTCTGCTTCGAGTAGGGCGCGTTGTGTATCAGCACCACCAAAGGCAAAGGCCGCCGCCAGACCGCCGAAACGATTAACAACACGATGACATGGTATTTCAAACGGTCTCGGGTTAGAATGAAGCGCATATCCGACAATCTGCGACCAACGTGGGTTGCCCGCAAGAAAAGCCACCTGTCCGTAGGTTGCAACCTTGCCCTTAGGGATAGCGCAAACAACCTCGTAAATTTTCTCAAATGTGTTCAAAATTATCCCTCAACACCATCATAAATTTGCGAAATAATTTCACGTATTTGCTCGCATCCCTTTCCGTTTTGAGCCGAAGTCGGTATAATTTCTACACCCTCGGCCAACTCACCGAGTTCTTCATAGATGCTACTCATACGCGTATTAAATTCCGTCTTATTTAATTTGTCACATTTAGTGAGAATTATTACGTAAGGAATCTCCATTTGACTTAAAAAATCAAGCATGGATATATCGAAATCGGTAGCAGGATGGCGAGAATCAATAAGCTGAAAAACAAGCGGTATGTTTCTGCCCGACTTGAAATAGCCCTCCATAAGCTCTGCCCAACGCTGTCTTTCTTTAAAATCGACCTTAGCATAGCCGTAACCGGGTAGGTCGACAAGGCGCAGGCCGTCAAGCTTATAAAAATTGACCGTGACCGTCTTGCCCGGCTTGGTGCTGACGCGAGCAAGTGATTTTCTGCCAAGCGTTTTATTTATTATTGATGATTTGCCAACGTTGGAACGCCCCGAAAAGCAAATTTCGGGAACGGTTGACTCGCACAGCTGTTCAAACGTTCCAAACGCCGCCTCGAAACTAACGTTATTAAAATTCATTTAAAACTCCTATTGGCTAACCGCCGCAGTTTTTTGTTTATATTCCTTTTGTATTGGTGCGGCAAACCCCTGCTTTTTAGGATGAACGAGTGCCGCCGACACAATATCGGATACATCGGATACGGGGATAAATATTACGTTTTTCTTAACCGCATCGTCTATCTCGGCCAAATCGGGCTCGTTTTCTTTTGGAATAAACACAGTTTTTACGCCGCCGCGATATGCCGCCATACTCTTTTCTTTAAGTCCGCCAATGGCCAAAACTCGGCCACGAATGGTAACCTCACCCGTCATTGCAACGTCACGGCGTATAGGTGTATTGGTCAGTGCCGACACAAGCGCCGTAACTATTGTAACGCCTGCAGAAGGGCCGTCTTTGGGAACCGCCGCTTCGGTCGCGTGTATATGGATGTCCTTGTTTTTATAGAAATCGGCATCGATATTATATTCCTCGGTGTGGCATTTAACGTATGTAACCGCCGCCTTTGCCGACTCGCGCATTACTTCACCAAGCGAGCCTGTAAGCTCTAATTTGCCCGTACCGTTGCACACCGCAACCTCAAGCTGCATTATCTCACCGCCGACTGCAGTCCACGCAAGTCCATTAACTATGCCGACCTCGTCGTTTTTAAGCACGGTTTCGGGTGTGAATTTGCGTTTGCCGAGCATATCTATAATCACCTTATCGTCAACCGTCACCTTTGGTGTATTGCTTTCGGTAATAATTTTAGCCGATTTACGACAAACCGACGCAATTTCACGTTCGAGACGACGCACACCTGCCTCACGGGTATAAAAGTCGATAAGCGAGTATAGCGCCTTATCGGTAATTTTGAAATTATCGGTATTCAGTCCATGACGAGCCGTCTGCTTTGCCACCAAATGCTTTTTAGCTATATTGAACTTTTCTTCTCTGGTATAGCTTGAAAGCTCAATTACTTCCATACGGTCAAGCAAGGGCGCGGGAATAGAATCGATATTATTTGCCGTTGTTATAAATAATACACCGCTTAAATCATACGGCATATCAATATAGTGGTCGACAAAGGTAGCGTTTTGCTCGGGGTCTAAAACCTCAAGCAAGGCCGATGACGGGTCACCCTTATAATCGTTGCCGAGCTTGTCAATTTCATCAAGAAGTATAAGCGGATTTCCGCTGCCTGCCTGATTTATCGCACCGATGATTTTACCCGGCATTGCGCCGATGTAGGTTTTGCGGTGTCCCCTAATCTCTGCCTCGTCACGTATACCACCAAGTGATACACGCGCAAAGCGGCGACCCATACACTCGGCAATGGTTTTACCAATTGAGGTTTTACCCACACCGGGAGGGCCTGCAAGACAAATAATTTGTCCCTTAATTTCGGGCGCTAAAACGTATACCGACAGCATTTCAAGAATTCGTTCTTTAACCTTTTTCATACCGTAAAAATCGCGTTCTAAGATTTTTGCGGCTTTTTTTATGTTAATTTTGGCATCGGTCTTACTGTTCCAAGGCAATTTAATACAGGTATCAAGATAACCTCTTATAACGGTGCCCTCGTGCGAGCCCTGCGGCATTTTTGCAAGCTTTGCCACCTCGCCGAAAAGCTTCTCCTTAACCGCTTTGTCGGCATTTAATGACTCAATTTTAGCATTATATTCGTCAAACTCGTTCTGCTCGGCACCATCACCGTAAAGCTCATCATTGATTGCTCTTATTTGCTCTTTAAGATAATATTCGCGCTGATTTTCGTCGATTTGATTTTTAACCTTTTCGCTAATGTGCGAATCAATTTCAAGAATTTCGGTTTCCTTTTTAAGTACGTCGATTACTACCTTAATTCGCTTAACGGGATTTAACTGCTCGAGCACATATTGTTTATCGTCATACGGCGCTTGAATATTAAATGCAATATAATCGGACAAATGGCCCAAATCCTCGTCGGTTTCAACCGTCAAGGGAATATCGGGAGCGATTTTCGGTAATTTTTCGGCATAAAGCGCAAATTCGCTTTTAGCACGGCGAAGTAGTGTTTCCACATATACTGCCCTATTTTTAATGGGGGCATCGGTAAGTCGCTCAACGTCTGATACGTAAAAATCGCCTGCACTTTTAGTAAAGCTTAGGTGCCTTGCCCTATAAAGACCCTCAATTAAAACTCGTGCCGAGTTATCAGGCGTTTTTAAAATCTGTGCAACACGTGCCACACAGCCGATTTCATATATATTATCTGCAGTTGGTTCCTCGTCGCGAATATCCTTTTGGGCAACGAGATATATCGTCTGCTTATGCTCCATAGCATAGGTTAAAGCTTTTAAGGATATTTTTCTGCCAACCTCAAAATGCATCATCATTCCCGGAAAAGAAACAAGTCCGCGAAGTGCTAAAACCGGCAACCTTTGAACGTCCGGTGTAGTTATAATAGACATTATGTCCCTCCAAAATTTTCATTGGTTATATTATATATTAAAATACGGTATATTGCAACAGAAAACAGGTGCCAAAAACACCTGTTTTTCCCTATGCATTGTTTTTAAATTGTAAATTGTAAAGGTCGGCATATATGCCACCCTTTTCTAAAAGATAAGTGTGTGTGCCCTGCTCAACTATTTTGCCGCCCGAAATAACCGCTATTTCATCGGCATTTTTAACGGTTGACAATCGGTGGGCAACCACTATTGTTGTACGACCCTTGCAAAGCTCGTCAAGTGCCTGCTGAATAAGAATTTCGGTTGTATTATCAAGTGCGCTGGTGGCCTCATCAAGAATGAGTATCGACGGATTTTTAAGAAAAACTCTCGCAATACTAAGTCTTTGCTTTTGTCCACCCGACAGTCTGACACCACGCTCGCCTATTTGTGTATCATAGCCGTTATCAAGCGAAACAATATAGTCGTGAATATTAGCCCTCTTTGCCGCCTCGATAACCTCCTCGTCGGTGGCATCGGGTCTGCCGTAAAGTATATTTGCCTTTATGCTATCATTAAAGAGATATACGTCCTGCTGCACAATGCCGATATTTCGTCTGAGTGACTGGAGCGTTATATCCTTAATATCAATGTCATCAATTAAAATTTGACCCTTTTCGATGCCGTAAAAATTGGGTATTAGGTGACAAATTGTGGTTTTTCCGCCGCCGCTTGGTCCTACAAGTGCAAAGGTCTGTCCCTTTTTAATTTTAAGACTTACGTCATTTAGCACGTCACTTTCTTCATTATAGCCGTAGGTGACGTTTTTAAGCTCAATATTACCCTTAACGTTTTCAAGATCCTTAGCATTTGGATTTTCGTATTCGGGCTTTTCCTCCATAATTTCAACAAAGCGCTCAAAGCCCGTTACCCCGTTTTGGAACTGCTCCATAAAGCCGATAAGGGTCATTACGGGGGATAAAAATACGTTGACCGACACTATAAAGGTTGAATAGTCACCGAACGAGATTTTGCCGCCGTAAAGGAAAAATCCACCCGCAATCAGCACAACTACGTTGAAAACGTCGGTTATAAAGGTTGAGAAGGAATGAAAGCGCGCCATAAAACGATAGGCGTTTCTTCTCGCTTCGACAAATCTGCCGTTGCCCTCTTCAAACTTCTCCTGCTCGACGGGGGTATTGGTAAATGCCTTGGTAACTCGTATGCCCGAAATACTGCCTTCAAGCTTTGCATTTATTTCGGCTATTGCCAAGCGGCTTTCCTTAAATGCCGCCTTCATTTTTACACGCAAAAGCGATGCGAAAATTAAAAGCAACGGTGCGCAGGCAAAAATTATTAAAGTGAGCCAAATGTTTATGGTCGAGAGATATATAAACGCAAGTATAATCGACACCGACGAAATTATTATGTTTTCGGGGCCGTGATGCGCCAACTCGCTTATATCCATAAGGTCGTTGGTCATCCTTGACATAATTTTACCCGTTTCGTTGTTATCGTAATACTTATAGGGTAGCGTTTGCAGGTGATTAAACATATCGCTACGCATCTTCGCCTGCATTTTTACGCCCATCATATGACCCTGGTATTGTATAAAGTAATGCAGTCCCATCCTTGCCAGATACAAACCCATAAGACCAACCGACAACATAATTATCATTTGATAATTTTTGTTGGGTATCAGGTCGTTAAGCATTGTTCTTGTAATAATGGGATATATTATGCCGATAAGCGACACCGTAAAGGATGCCGCTAAATCAAGCGCAAATATTTTTTTATGCGGTTTATAATAACTTAAAAATCTTTTTAACATATTAGGTTAACGTCCATTTTTCGGTATCAACTAAATTTATGCCAATAAGGTTGTCCTCTTGGAAGAAGAAATCAAGCCTTCTATTACCTTCAGTATAGGTAATGACAGTGCAGTTTTCCATTTCGCTGGGGATAAAATAAAGCTCGCTGTTTGCAGCTTCGCGCTCGGTATACTTATATGACGGGAAGGCCTTTATTACGTCGGTTTTGCCCGTAAGCTCGCTTACCTCAAAACCGAAGCCGTTAACCAAACAAACGATTGAAGAAACGGTATCTGTTCCCTTTTCGTAATAATACATAATTTCGCCAACCTGCAAGCAGACACTACGGTTGCCCTCGATTTCATAAATATCGGCATGGTAGTGACCGGGCTCTGCCTCATCAGGCTCCATCTCGGCATAGGTATCCTTAATGTACTGCACCGAGGTGCCAAGCTTAAATTCGGCTTCGGGGATTTCACCGTTTTGGAGATAGGTGCTAAGATTATATAAATCTTTTTCGTTTTCGTCTTCTTTTTGAATTTCTTTTTCCTTACAACCTGCAAAACAAACAAGTAATGACAGTGCAAGCAACAACGAAATTATCTTTTTCATACCGTTATACCCCCTTTATATTATGCTTATTTAAAAGCTCATAGCGCTGATTCCACAGGTCCTCGGATAAATCGACGTAGTAGGTATGCGGTTTTTCAAAACGCTTAACCTCATCCCAAAGATTTTCAACCTGTGCCTTGCGGTATTTAGATATCTCCTTAACCGATGGTGAAGTGTAAATTTGCTTACCGTTTTCAAAGAGTTTAATCTGCAATTTTTGTGCGGTAAAGTTTTCTACCGTCTTGCGCTTCCAGGTATGAACGGGGTCGAATATCTCATACGGCTTGCTGTCGTCAATTTTTTCGTAATTTAAGGTTATAACGTCGGCGATAGCCTTGCCTGTTTCGTTATCGAACAGGCGCCACGGTATTTTAACGCCGGGAATTGTAATCTTGGCGATGTTCTCGCTAATTTTAATTTTTGGGGTTATAACGCCATCCTTTTCAACGGCTGCAAGCTTGTATACACCGCCGAAAACTGCCTCGCTCGAAGCGGTAATAAGGCGTTCGCCAACACCAAAGCTATCGGTCTTGGCACCCTGCATAATCATATCTCTGATAAGGTACTCATCAAGTGAATTCGAAACAACAATTTTACAGTCGCTATAACCTGCCTCATCAAGCATTTTTCTAACCTTTCTTGTAAGGTAGGTAATGTCGCCGCTATCAATTCGAATACCGACAGGACGCTTGCCGAGCGGCTTTAACACCTCGTCAAACACCTTAATTGCATTGGGGATACCCGATTTTAAAACGTTGTAGGTATCAACAAGCAATGTGCAGCTATCGGGATACTGCTCGGCATAGGTTTTAAATGCAGTATATTCATCGGGGTATAATTGCACCCAGCTGTGTGCCATTGTGCCCGAGGCGGGAACGGCAAATTCCTGCGCCGATTTAACACAAGAGGTGCCCGTACAACCGCCGATAATGGCAGCTCTTGCACCATAGTGCGCCGCATCATAACCGTGTGCACGGCGTGCGCCAAATTCCATAACAACGCGTCCCTGCGCCGCAGTAACAATACGGTTTGCCTTGGTTGCAATGAGTGACTGATGGTTGATTGTCAATAATACCATTGTTTCAACCATAAACGCCTGCATTGCAGGTCCCTTAACCGTAACGATGGGCTCCATCGGGAATATGGGTGTACCCTCGGGTACTGCCCATACGTCGCACTCAAATTTGAAGTTTCTTAGATATTCCAAGAAGTCAGCGGTGAACAGATTTAGTGATTCAAGATATTTAATATCATCATCACTAAAATGAAGATTATTGAAGTAATCAATTAACTGTTCAAGACCTGCCATAATGGCGAAGCCGCCCTCGTCGGGCACACGCCTGAAAAACATATCAAAATAGGTTACGGTATCACGCATATCGCTGTTAAATATACCGTTAGCCATTGTTAGCTCGTACAGGTCCATTAGCATTGTTAAATCTTTGCGCATAAAATAACACCTCGATAGGTAATTTCTTAATAATATAATAAAATAAAATTATAGATATGTCAAATAAAAACCGCCTTTGGAGCACCAAAAGCGGTTTAAAAATCTTAATACATGCCACCCATACCGCCTGCGGCAGATGCAGCGGCGGCAGCAGCGACTGCTGCGTCATCCTTCTTATCGGCAATGAGTGATTCGGTTGTGAGAACCATTGAAGCTACGCTTGCAGCATTTTCGAGTGCCGAGCGGGTAACCTTTGTGGGGTCAACAATACCCGATGCAATCATATCGGTATACTCTTCTTTAAGTGCGTCAAAGCCGTAGTTAGCCTTACCGCTTGCAATAATCTTAAAGATGATAACGCTGCCCTCAAGACCTGCATTTTTAGCAATTTGTCTGATGGGTGCTTCCAAGGCCTTAAGCACGATGCTTACACCTGTTTTCTCGTCGCCCTCGGTGGTCTCAAACAGCTTTTCAACAGCGGGAATAGCGTTAACAAGCGCAACGCCACCGCCTGCAACGATACCCTCTTCAACTGCGGCCTTTGTAGCGGCAAGAGCATCCTCGATGCGAAGCTTTTTATCCTTCATCTCAATTTCGGTTGCGGCGCCAACCTTGATAACTGCAACACCGCCCGCCAATTTTGCAAGACGCTCCTGCAATTTTTCGCGGTCGAAATCAGATGTGGTTGTTTCGATTTCCTTCTTTATCTGTGAAGTGCGAGCCTTGATTTCATCGGCATCGCCTGCACCGTCAACAATAATTGTGTTTTCCTTGCCGACCTTAACCTGACGTGCACGACCAAGCTGAGCGAGAGTTGCATCCTTAAGCTCAAGGCCTAATTCCTCGGTAATAACCTCGCCGCCTGTGAGAATAGCGATGTCGCGAAGCATCTCTTTTCTGCGGTCGCCAAAGCCCGGCGCCTTAACTGCAACGCAGGTAAAGGTGCCGCGAAGTTTATTGAGAACTAAGGTTGAGAGAGCCTCGTTTTCGATGTCCTCAGCAATGATTAAAAGCTTTTTGCCGGTCTGAACAATCTGCTCTAAAAGGGGTAAAAGCTCTTGGATATTTGTAATTTTTTTATCGGTGATAAGAATTAACGGCTCGTCAAGAACGGCCTCCATCTTATCGGTATCGGTTACAAGATAGGGTGATAAATAACCGCGGTCAAACTGCATACCCTCAACAACCTCCGTATAGGTCTCGGCTGTTTTGGACTCCTCGACAGTAATTACACCGTCGGCACTTACCTTAGCCATAGCCTCGGCAATGAGCTGACCGATGTGTTCGTCACCCGAAGAAACGGCAGCAACGCGTGCAATATCCTCGTTACCGCTTACCTTTTGTGAATTAGCAACAACTGTAGCAGTAGCGGTATCAACGGCAAGCTTAATACCCTTTTTAATAATCATCGGGTTAGCGCCTGCGGCAACGTTCTTCATACCCTCGTGAATTAAAGCCTGTGCGAGCACGGTAGCGGTTGTTGTACCGTCACCTGCGGCATCATTTGTCTTTACGGATACCTCTTTTACAAGCTGTGCGCCCATATTCTCAAATGGGTCGTCAAGCTCGATTTCCTTTGCGATGGTAACACCATCGTTTGTGATAAGGGGTGAGCCGTACTTCTTATCAAGAACAACGTTTCTGCCCTTAGGTCCTAAAGTAACCTTAACGGCATCTGCCAATTTATCTACACCCGCTTGCAAAGCCTTGCGAGCGTCCTCGCCAAAAATTATATCCTTAGCCATAAAAATACCTCCTACTCAACAATAGCTAAAATATCAGACTGACGAATAATGCTGTATTCAACACCGTCAACCTTAACCTCGTTGCCGGCATACTTGCTGACGATTACCTTGTCGCCGACCTTTACGTACATTTCAACCTCAACGCCGTCTACCATTCCACCTGGACCTACAGCCACAACCTCAGCAATCTGCGGTTGCTCCTTTGCGGCGGCGGTAAGAATAATGCCGCCCTTGGTTGTTTCTTCTGCCTTTACGAGTTTGGTTACAACTCTATCAGCTAATGGTTTAATAGTCATAATAATTGCCTCCAATTATTTAAAAATCAGTAATTCGCATTCTTTTTAGAGTGCTTATTATATTTTAATATATCCTAAGATAAAATCAAGTCTTTTTTAGGAATTTCTACGTTTAGCGCCTCTGCTACGCCCTTTGGCACGATAAACTGAACGCCGTCCTTAATTATCTCAAATTCGGCCCTATCACGCATAATGATTTCGCCGTCAAGATTAAGCGGGAAGGGCTTATCGGCACTGATTACCATTGAAGTGCAATTTCCGTACTCGCACTTTTCAAGTTCTATATGCGTGCCCTTTTCGTACTTTTTAAGATAGGATAATATCTCAAGCTTTGACATATTTTCAACTATAAGGTAATCAAGCCTTCTGTCAAGCGGATTTGCCCTTGGGGCACTTGTGTATCCGCCGCCGTAAACGGGGCCGTTGGCACAAACGGCAAAAAGGCAATCCTTTAAGCCCTTATTGGTATCATCGACCTTTATGTTGATTTTTAAACCGATTTTACCTAAAAAAACCTTAATTACGGCGAGCTTATACGCCATACTGCCTGAAACGAGCGGCCAATTTTTAAAAATTTGCATCTCACGGGCAACAATGGCATCCATACCTACAGAACATTGGTTAATGCAATAAAACTCGTTAGCCTTAATTAAATCTAATTTTATCGGTACTCCGTCAACTAAATCTTCGATGTTAAGAAATGCCTGTTTATCACCGAAAAATTTAAGAAAATCATTTGCTGAGCCGCAGGGCACGTTGGTAAGCGATGCATTCGGAAAGGTCACCATACCGTTTAGTATCTCAAAAACAGTACCCTCGCCGCCGCAGGCATAAAAGCGCACCTCATCGCCCTTTTCGGCCTCGCGCAGAGCTATTTCCCTTGCCTCATCTTCGCGGCTTGTAATAAAAATTTCATAGTCGCTTCTCGGCGCAAATATCCTTTTTACCTCGGCTATTATTACCGACTGCAATTTTCTCTTACCCGCCGTGGGGTTAATAATAAAAATATGTCGCATTTTTATCTCCATTACTTAAAATACATAAACAACTGACATTTTATCATTCCGTTATAGAGTTTACGCCTTTTATCGGCATCTCTGCCAAAATGGGCTTCAAACTCATCATGGGGACTTATAATAAAATATTTACTGCCCTTTTGGTTAATAAATACCTCACCCATAGTTTTATAAAGTGCTTCGGCGCCCTTAATATCGAGCAGGCGTTCACCGTAGGGCGGATTGGTTATGGTAAGGCTTCTGCCGTCGGGTACCTTAAAGTCCTTAATATCGGCAACACTCGCACTAATAAGGCTTTTTACACCCGCTTTCGCGGCATTAGCAAGGGTAAGCTCAACTGCATGCGGGTCAATATCAAAGCCCTGCGCCCTAAACTCAATATTTCGGTCGATTTTATCCATTGCCTCACTTCTTGCCGCTTGCCAAACCTTCCCATCTATAAAATCAAAGCGTTCAGCCGCGAAGTACCTATTAAGACCGGGGGCAATTTTTGCCGCCATCATGGCCGCCTCAATAAGCAGAGTACCCGAGCCGCAAAATGGGTCAAACAACTGTGTATCAGGATATATTCTCGCCAAATCGCACATAGCCGCCGCCAAGGTTTCCTTAAGCGGTGCATCGTTTGAGTTGCGGCGATATCCTCTTTTATGAAGGCCTTCACCCGACGTATCTATCATCATGGTGACCTTGTTTTTCATAATGGAAAATCTTACCCTATACTCGCTGCCGGTTTCGTTAAACCAGCTTATATTATATTTCGATTTAAGTCTTTCAACTATTGCCTTTTTAATAATCGACTGACAGTCAGGTATGCTGAAAAGGGTTGAATTAAGGCTCCATCCATTTACGGGGAAGGCATCCTCCCTACCTATAAATCTCTCCCATTCGAGCGCCTTAACGCCCTCAAAAAGCTCGGTAAAGGTTTCGGCATAAAATTCGCCGACGTTTATCATAATTCGCTCGGCAAAGCGTGAGTTAATATTTGTTTTGGCAACGGTGCTCGCGTCACCCCGAAACAAAACTCTGCCGTTTTCGGCATTTACGCCCTCTACACCCATTCTCTTAAGCTCGTCTGCAAGTATTCCTTCAACACCAAAAAGGCAGGGTGCCACAAGATTTAAACTATCCATTGTATCTCCTATTCTATTACAACCGACGCATGTCGCGTTACGTGACAGCCTATATTAACCGCTACGGGCAGACCTGCAATGTGTGTCGGCTCCACCTCTATATTTACGCCGAGGGCAGTATTTTTACCACCAAATCCCTGAGGTCCAATGCCCAATGCGTTAATTTCCTTTAATAATCTTTTTTCAAGCTCGGCATAAAATTCATCGGCATTTCGCTTGTCTAAATCACGACATAAAGCACGCTTGGAAAGTAATGCGCACCCTTCAAAATCACTACCGATGCCAACACCAATAACTATTGGCGGGCAGGGATTGCCCGATGCATTTTTTACCGTTTGAAGCACAAACTCGACAACACCCTCGAGCGCATCAGACGGATTGAGCATCTTAATTGCACTCATATTCTCGCTACCGAAGCCCTTTGGCGCAACCGTAATTTTAACCGAAGAGCCGCCACAAATACTCGTATGTATTACGGCGGGTGTATTATCCCCCGTATTTACTCTTTTAAGCGGGTCAGCAACAACCGATTTGCGAAGCAGTCCCTTATCGTAGCCGAGTCGCACGCCCTCGTTGATGGCGACATACAAATCACCGCCGACAAAATGCACGTCTTGACCAATTTCTAAAAATACAACCGCCATACCCGTATCCTGACAGATAGGAAGCCCTGTATCACCCGCGACCGCAATATTTTCTCTAATATCGCATATAACACTTTTAGCGAGTGGGTTGGTTTCCGTTTCACTCGCCTTTTCTATGCTCTTTATTATGTCGCAGGGCAACACTGTATTTGCCTTTATGCAAAGCTCTGCGACTGCATTTGTCACCTTTTTAACGTCAATATTATTAACCATTTTTCACCTGTAAAAAACGGCAGACCGTAAGTCTGCCGTAAATTATCTTATACCGGCACCACGTTTTGTACGGCGAGCCTCAGGATTTTTTCTTTTTAAATCCGAGAACTTCTCCTCACTGGTAACCTTAAACTTGCTCATCATTTCTTCAAAAGAGGCAGGCTCGCTGGGTTTTGCGCCCCAAACAAACGAATTATCGGGCTTGGGTGGCGCCTTGCGCTCACGAGGTGCGCGTTTTGGTTGCTCCATAGCGCGCTTAATCGAAAGGCTGATTTTGCCCTCATCCGATATTGCCAAAATCTTCATTTTAACAACGTCGTTTTCCTTAACGTGTTCTCGAATTTCACTAACGTATGACTGTGCAACCTCGGAAATATGTACCATACCCGTTTTGTTATCACCTAAATCTACAAACACGCCAAAATTAGTAATACCTGTGATTTTGCCTTCAACAATCTGTCCTACCGTAAGCTCCATAAAAGCCAGAAATCCCCCTCAAATTTTACCGCTTAGTTTCCGGAATTATCGATGTAAACCTGTTCACCCGCATAAACGTAGCCGAGCCTTTGTCGTGCCGCTTTCTCAATAATCTCGTTTTTAGAACCATCAAGCACTGCCACAAGATTATCTATATCGGCATTAAGACTGTCGCGTTGCTGCTGGAGTTGTTTATACCGATTCTGGCTATCAATTAACTGGCCCCAAAGTCCGCAAAGTGTAACTATCATATAAACGCCCACAGCAAATATAACAACTCTGAGTATTATGCTTGACTTTTGCTTACGACCGTTACTCATACTTCGCATCCTTTCGGTTTTTTACATCGGTATTAGTATACACTATTTTACGCTTTTGTTTCAAGTGATTTTTCAAAGTTTTGGCATATTTTTTCAAAAAAATATGTATTTTATCAAAAAGAAGCACTGTTTTGAACTTTAAACGCTTAAAAACCTTGTTTATTGCCCAAAATAACAAGCAAATTTTCTTTAAAATAAAGGTAAGCAAGCCTCTAAAAAAAGGTGATATTGTATAGTTGCAAACAGCAAAGCCTAAAACAACGGCAAATATAATATAAAACCGCACCTCACCACAGGTGTATCTGAGCATAAGCATAAAGGTAATAAATGCGGCGGCTACGCAAAAAAATACATCCTGAACGGCAATGCCGAGCACGCTTTTATACCCTATTTTTCTGATGCTTCTGAGTATATCGTAAAAAAGGCAGAAAAACACACCGAACAAGGCAGACACCAAGAAGGATATTAACTGATTATTATTACTTACTATCCACATTTACTTAAATATTTTTGAAAACAGATTTCCGTTTTTTGTTTCATGGGTATAAACAAAAGCAACTATCAAGCCCTCTATATCAAGTTCGCCTTCGTTTGTGCTAAATCTGTTTATTTTAAGGTCGGTGCCCTTTATGGTGAGATTGCCCATATCGGTGAGTAAATAAATTGATTCGGCATCATACCCCAACACGTCCTTAATGCCCGACAGCGTAGACTTCTTTCGGTTTTCGATTATTATATTATGTATCAGTGGCTTTTCTGAGGACATAAAAAAACACCTCCTAAAAATAATTATATTAGGAAATGTTTTATTTATGATTTAATCGACTATTTTATAAAGTGAATCGGCATCCTCTTTTTTAATAACCTCGGCAACCGTTAAGACCTGCACCTTAACCGTTCGCTCGCCAAAGGCAATTTCAATAATATCGCCCTGCTTTACGTCGTAGGATGCGCGCGCCGCCTTGCCGTTCACCACAACTCTGCCCGCGTCACACGCCTCATTTGCAACGGTGCGTCTTTTAATTATACGGGACACCTTTAAGTATTTATCTAATCTCATTTGGGACCCCCTGCAAAGAAATTGAGCCGCCCTTTTGGGCGGCTCTAAATAATTGAAAACAATTATTTAATAGCGTCTTTGAAAGCCTTACCAGCCTTGAAAACAGGAGCCTTAGAAGCTGCGATTTCGATAGCTTCCTTAGTAAGAGGATTGATACCCTTTCTTGCTGCACGCTCACGTACTTCGAAAGTACCAAAGCCTACGAGCTGTACCTTACCGCCCTTTTTCATTTCTGCTTCAACAGTGCTAACGAATGCTGCTAAAACCTTTTCAGCATCCTTCTTTGCTACGCCTGATTCTGCAACGATTGCTGCAATTAATTCTGTTTTGTTCATTGTGAGTGACCTCCAAAATTTTATTTCTAACGGTAAAACCGTTTGAATTACTTCTTTGCGTCATCCCAAAGAGCGTCCAACTCTTTAAGTGACATTTCTTTCATATCCTTGCCCTTTTTATCGGCGGCATCTTCGACCGCCTCAAAGCGTTTTATAAATTTATCGCTTGCTTTTTGCAGGGCCTCCTCGCTATCGATTTTAAGAAAACGAGATATATTAACCATTGTGAAAAGCAAATCGCCGTATTCCTCGGTTATCTTTTCTTTGTCGCCCGTGGCAATAGCCTCTAAAAGCTCTGCATGCTCCTCATTAAGTTTTTGAAGTGGAGCCTCTATGCTTTCGAAATCGAAACCGACCTTGCCTGCACGCTTTTGAATTTTTTGTGCACGCATAAGTGCGGGATATGACATAGGCACACTTTTAAGTGTGTCGGTATAGCTTGTCTGATGCTTTTCGGTCTTCTTTATCTTATCCCAGTTTTCGAGAACCTGCGCGCTGTTTTCAACGCTTACGTCACCGAAAACGTGAGGATGTCTTAAAACCATCTTTTTTGCAACGCCGTCAATAACGTCCTCCACGTTAAAATCGCCGTTTTCATCGGCAATTTGTGAATGGAGCATTATCTGTAAAAGCACGTCGCCCAATTCTTCACACAGGTCGGTTTTATCGCCGCGGTCTATCGCATCGACAGCCTCGTAGGTTTCCTCAATAAACTCGTTGCGAATAGTATTGTGAGTTTGCTCCCTATCCCAAGGGCAACCCTCGGGTGAGCGAAGAATTTCTATAATTTTTTTAAAGTCATCAAACGTATATTTTTCTTTATTATACCACATATATTTTTACCATATTTTCTTAATAAAATCAATAACAAATTGGTAAAAAAGGCACATTTTTTTGAAAAATATGCTCATTTTACAATTTTACCTTAAAATTCTACCTTTTTTTACTAAATTAGAGCATTTATTATTTCTAAAAGATAGTTAATAAGCATATCTTCCGAAAGGTTGTTTAGCTCGCGATAAGCATCGCCCGCGTCGCTTCCTGCATCGTCAGAGACCTTTCTGACAGACAAAAACTTAACCCCGTACGCCGCGCAAACGTAGGCCATTGCCGCAGTTTCCATATCGCACGACATAGCCGAAAATTCATTTTTCAAAAGGTCGCGAAGTGACTCATTTTGCACAAAGCGGTCGCCCGTTGCGGCGGTGCCAACCTTTGCATCGGGTATGATTTTTTTAGCAATTTCGAGCAGTTCATTATCGCAATTATATACGTACTCTTGATTTGGTTTTTGGCACAATTTATAGCCGAGTCCCGTCAAGTCAAAATCGTGCTCGACAAAGCTATTCGGTATGCTTATTTCGTTTCTCGATACACCCGAAATACCACCCGATAAACCACAATTTAAAATAATATGTACACCCTGTTCGCAAAGTGCAGCCGTAGCGGTGGCCGCATTGACCTTACCTATACCGCACTCGACCGCAGCAACGTCAGCACTTCCTTTTTCGCCACTAAGCGAAAAGGTGTAGCCCTTTCTGCCGGCTATCTTAACGGGTGTTGCCGATAACTCGATGCATCGTTTTTCCAACGGTGCAAACTCGTCATTATCGGCAATAACAATGCCAATTTTTAATTCCTTTTTCATATTTATTCCCCTTAAAGCTTCTCACCGCACGCGTTGCAATATGCCGATTTTGTATCGACACCCGCCTTGCATTTGGGACAAACCTTTTTGTTTTTCATCTTTAAAAGCTCATCGTTTGCCTTTTCGATATCCTTTAAATTTTCTCTGATACGCATTATTGTAAATCGCGTTTGCTCATCCTCGACGTTGTCGATATCGAGCTTATTAAAATATATCATACCAAGCGCCTCGTAATTTTTTGAAAGCTTGGCTTTAAGCGACGCAATATCATACTTCTGCTTGCCTACCGTTGCTACCTCCTCGGTTTTCTTGGCGGCAACCTCAAAAATATCCTTTGCCTTTTCAATAGTATCATCAAAAAATCCCATAACGCACCTCTTGCTTAATCGTAATTATATATTCCTCCGCCTATATATTCCCTTATTAGAGAATCGTTTGGCACTTTAGAAAAATCTACGTCGTAAAACCTCTTCACAGCATTCATAGTATATGTCGCATACGCATAGTTAAAGGTTTCTGTATCTAATTTAGAAACGGCTTCGATAAAATGCTTTCGGTAAACGCATACCTCATACGGATGAAAGGTAACGAGCAATTTATCGGCGGTATTTTTAAATAGATATAAATACTTTTCCTCGCCTTCAATTACCCTTATCCACATTTTTAAGGTGGTTTTAATGTCGGCACCTCTAAATCTTTCGTCACGCAAAACTCTGCGCATAAGGCGTATTTTACGCGATGATAAAAGCTCATCGCCGTCATCATCATAAACGCTTTCGTTTACGCTGACGTAAATTTTATAAAAACTGTCCTTTGGTAACCCTTCGATAATTAAAGGGTTAAGGGCGTGCAGTCCTTCGACTATTATAACAGAGTTTGTGGCATCGATATACAATGCGTCTTTAATACTTCTTTTCTCTGCAAACACGAATTTAGGCATACTCGATTTGCCTGTTTTGATAATATTCTCAAAACAGCGCTTAATTGAACCAATATCAAGCGAATGGACCGATTCGGTATCCCTCTCTCCACTCTCGAGCACGGGTAACTCATCCTCACTCAAATAAAAGTTATCGAGAGATATTATTTGAGATGACAGGCCTAAATCCTTTAAACACTCTTTTAAAATATGCGCCGTCGTCGTTTTTCCCGAGCCTGACGGACCGGCAAGCATAATTAACTTAAATTGGCGGTTAAGAGCTAAATGCTCGGCAATACTTTTTACTTCCTTTTTGTAATTAGTTTCCGATTGCGCAATAAAATCATCAAGATTTTCACAAACGGCTTTGTTAATTTCAAATACGGTATTCATCATAAAAAGCAACTACTCTTTCCTTTCTTGAAAGAATTTCACTAAAATTACTAACATATTCGTAGGGGTATTTATAATTAAAAATTCTTTCAATATAAGAACCGCCGGGTTGCCTTAACTTTGTTACAGCCGAAGCACCGCACGCTAATATTGTGTGTGTCTCGTCCATAATATATACGTTGTAAAAACTTTCTTTGTTTGGTAACGAATAACCAACGTTTTCGTTGTTTCCGACGGTTTTACTTTGTCTATACATATAATATGGCACAATGCCTTTTTGTGATAACGCTTCCTTGGCAAAATCAACCATCTGCGAAGCGGTAACACCTTCCAGGAATGCCGTTTGCTCGCTACCAAGATTAGCGGCGCGCTTTAACGCTAAGGAATGCACCGTAACGCTATCGGGCGACAATTCAATTACCTTTTTTATTGTTTCCTTAAAGCTATCAAGGGTGTCACCCGGAAGTCCTGCGATTAAATCCATATTTATGTTATCAAAACCAAGACTGCGTGCCAAAATAAAGGCGTCTTCGGTATCCTTTGCGGTGTGGCAGCGACCGATAATTTTAAGCACATCATCGTTCATGGTTTGAGGATTGATGCTGATGCGATTTGCGCCGTTTTGCTTTATAACCCTTAATTTTTCGGCGGTTATAGTATCAGGACGACCTGCCTCAACGGTGTACTCCTTGCCCGAAATATCAAAATTTTCGGCAACCGTTTTCATAAGAGCTTCCAGTTGCTCGGCACTAAGTGTTGTTGGAGTGCCGCCACCAATATAAACAGAACGCAACTTTAATCCCGTTTTATCTGCAATTTCGGCCGTTGCCTTAATTTCGGTAATCAGCTTTTCCAAATATTCGGGTATAAGCTTTTTTGCCTTATCAACCGAATGCGAAACAAAGGAGCAATAAGAACACCTTGTTGGGCAAAACGGTATCGAAATATAAAGACTAAAGGAATCTCTGCTTGACTGTTTTGTTATTATTCCCTCTCGTCGATAGGTTTCCTCGCAAAGCTTAATTTTTTTATCGTTTACCAAAAATTTTTCTTTAAAATAATGCTGAGCGTATTCGCTTCCGCCCTTTTTGCAAAGTGACGAATATAGCTTTGCGGGGCGTACACCCGTAAGAATTCCCCAAGGTGATACGTAGCCCGTAACATCTACAAAGCATTTAAAAAGTGCTACCGCCAAAACTCGCTCACACTCTTTTGGGTAATCGGGTGCATCGTTTTTAAGAGTATCGGAGAATTCCGCGTGTCTGCCGTAAAAATTAAGATAGGCCGACAAAACGGTTTCTTTTTCGCCTTTTTCAAGACGAGTATGTGCAAAAACCTCACTCTGAAAAACGGAGTCTGTAAATATTATTTTTTCGTGTGGCAAGAAAATACGACAAAGTTTTTCAAGCTCATAATTAAAACTATTGTTCTCGTTAAATATATTCATATTATTTTACGTATGGATTATGTATTTTTTCGTAGCCTATTGTGGTTTCATCGCCGTGACCCGATAAAACTCGTGTGGCATCATCTAAAAGTAGCAGCGACTGCAAAGATTTAAGCTCGGTATCAAACGAGCCCGTCGGCAAATCGGTGCGACCAACACTTAAATTAAAAAGTGTATCGCCGCTAAAAAGGACGTCATCACACAGATAACATACACTGCCGCAGGTGTGCCCCGGTGTGTGCAAAACCTTGGCGGTAAATTCGCCAAAATTTAACGTCTGCCCGTCACGTACCTTTATATCGGCATCAATTGACATACTGTGACTTCCCCACATAGCAGAAAAGTTTATGTTGGGATTTTTAAGTCCCTCTGCCTCGTGTTCGCCAATTACTATATCGCAGTTCCAGATTTTCTTTACCGACAGGGCACCGCCAATATGGTCGAAGTGGCAATGTGTAAGCAGTATTGCCTTGTTCTTTTTATCGGCATTTTTTTGTGCAAAATCGGTTATAAGATTATCGTTTTCGGCGGGGTCAATTACAACCGCGAAATCATCACCGCTAATTAAATAGCAATTAGTTGCGCAAATGCCCGATACACACCTTTTAATATCCATTATTTTCTCCAAATATCTGTATCAAGTATTATTGTGACGGGACCGTCGTTTAAAAGCTCGACCTTCATATCGGCACCGAAAATACCCTTTTCTACCCTTTTGACACCGCAGTTTTTAAGCTCATCACAAAATAGTTCATAAAGCCTATTGGCTTCCCCCTGTTCCTTGGCGTTTGTAAAGGACGGGCGGTTACCTTTTTTAGTATCGGCACACAAGGTAAAGTTGGAAATTACCAATGCTTCGCCTTGGATATCAAGCAGAGATAAATTCATTTTATCGTTTTCGTCACAAAAAATTCTGAGATTAGCCGTCTTGCTTGCAAGCAATTTTGCCTGCTCATCGGTGTCATCCTTGCCGACACCGAGCAAAACCATAAAGCCATCTTTAATTTGTCCTGTAAATTCCCCATCGACCTTACATGATGCATGGGAAACCCTTTGAATTATTGCTTTCATAGAACACCTACTGATTTATTCTTTCAACGCTGAATACGCCGTGAAGCTTCTCAAGGTGATTTATAATACTCTTTAGATGCTCAACGTTTTCGGCACTTAGTGTAATTTGTATTACCGAGTTGCCATCCTTGGTGGGACGGGCATTTACGGCATGGAGGGACACGTGCATATTGTAAAGCATAACCGTAACGTCGGCAAGCAGACCATCGCGGTCGATACCCGAAATGCGAAGTGTTGAAATAAAGTTGGTGCGACGCATATTGCTTGCCCAGTGGGCATTTACCCATCTGCCCGGCTCGGCCGCCGCAGTTAAATCAACAGGCACGTTATTGCAGTCGCGCTTATGGATGGATACGCCGTGGCCACGGGTTATAAAGCCGATAATCTCATCACCGGGAAGCGGCGCACAACACTTTGAAAACTTAATAAGGCAATCGTGAAGGCCGTCAACAATAACGCCGTCTGACGAGGTTACCTCGCGTATGGGTTTAATTTCGACAGGCTCGGGTTTAGCGGTCTTTATCAGCTTATTGTAATCGTCTTTAATGCGCGGCATTATTTTCGAAAGGAAAATACCGCCGTAGCCGATTGCGGCATAGAAATCATCGACGCTACCCATTTTTTGCTTTTTGGCAATATCCTCAAGGAACATTTCCATTTCATCATCGGGAAGCGTAATTGAATTGCGTCTAAACTCGGCATCAACCTCTGCCTTACCGCTCTCGATATTCTCGGCGCGTCTCTCGCGCTTAAACCATCCGCGAATTTTGGCACGCGCCTGATTGGTGACCGCTATTTTAAGCCAATCACGGCTTGGTCCGTGACCTGCCTGATTGGTGGTTAAAATATCAATAATTTCACCCGTTTTAATAACGTGGGTAATTGGTACAATCTTACCGTCAACCTTTGCGCCCACCATTTTAACGCCAACAGCCGAGTGAATGGCAAAGGCAAAGTCGATTACGGTAGCACCTGCGGGCAGATTTATAACGTCGCCCTTTGGTGTTACGGCGAATACGTCCTCTTGCGCTAAGTCGACCTTAATGGTGCTGATAAGCTCTGACGAGTCGCCCGAGTCGTTTTGACTCTCCAAAATCTGTCTAATCCACGCCAACTGATTTTCCATTTTGGCGTCGTTTTTATTTATACCCTCTTTATATTTCCAATGCGCCGCGATACCGTACTCGGCAGTGTGGTGCATTTCGTTGGTCCTTATTTGTATTTCAAAGGGTATTGCATCACGACCGACAACCGTTGTGTGTAGTGACTGATAACGGTTGGGCTTAGGCATCGAAATATAGTCCTTAAACCTACCCGGCAAGGGTCTGAAAAGGTCGTGCATAAGACCAAGTATGTTGTAACAGTCGGGCACAGTATCGGTAATAATTCTAAGGGCATAGATGTCGTATATTTCATCAAAGTCCTTGCCCTGAATATACATTTTGCGATAGATGCCGTGAATAGACTTAACGCGCGCTTGTATAGACACGTTAATATTAGGCATCATTTCGCTTATATAATCCGATATTTTCTCTTTTATATCCTTTAAAATCTTTTCGCGTTGTTCTTTTCGGTGGGTAAGTAAATCTTCGATTTCGGCATACGCAACACCGTCAAGATGCTTGATTGAGAGGTCTTCTAACTCCTCTTTTATATGTCTGATACCAAGACGATGAGCAATCGGTGCGAAAACCTCGAGTGTTTCGAGCGACTTTTCCCTCTGCTTATAGTCGGGTACCGCGTCAATAGTACGCATATTGTGAAGTCGGTCGGCAAGCTTTATGATAATAACCCTTATATCCTTTGCCATTGCCATAAGCATTTTTCTAAGGTTTTCCGACTGCTGCTGCTCCTTGGATGAGTAAGAAATTTTACCAAGCTTGGTAACGCCGTCAACTATAAGGGCGATTTCCTCGCCGTAATTCTTCTCGATATCCTCAAGTGTTACCGAGGTATCCTCTACCGTATCGTGAAGTAGCGCCGCCGCTACCGACTGTGTATCCATACCGAGTGACACAACAATTTTTGCAACGTTGAAGGGGTGCAGATAAAACTCTTCCTTAGATGAACGCAGTTGTCCCTTATGCGCTTCGACACACTGCTCAAACGCGCGGCGAACAATATCGTAATCATACTTGCCATCCTGCGCTTCCATTAAATTGTGAAGCTCGGCATAATTATTTTCATATATAGCGTCCATTTTTACCCCTCCTTTATAGATTTTAGTATTTTAGAATCGGCTAAATTTGCCCTAACGCCCGAAGCGGCGCAATAGGTTGTAATTCCCGATGAATTATTGCTTGCTATAAGGCCCAATTCCTCCAGCACGTCAATGGCTACCATCGTTTTAAAATAGCCGAGTGTGTTTATAAAGTGCTGTCTTACCTTTTCGCCCGACTGAGCGTTATGCAAATAGCGGTAAACCTCGCCGATTTCCTCGCGCTCGACGCTCGGCACGTGGGTGTTGGCACCCTTTTTAAAGCCCTCATAAGCACCTATTTCGTCGAATAGTTTATCCTCATTGAGTCCCGCTTTACGCCAATTTTTAACAAGCACCGAAAGTGTCCTTTTACCGCCAAACTCATTTGTATCAAGCGTTACGGCTATATCGACCATATCGCCGATTTCAAACGGCACTGTCTCGGGTGAAACACCGAATGCCAAGGCTTCAAGAGCATTGCCATCTTTATAGAAAAGTAGCTTTGAGTGTTTGTTTTGACTAAGCGGCACAATCCTTTTAAGTTCAAGATTATATACCCCGAAAATCGGCATCGGATTGCCCATACCAAATGGTTCAAGTTGTTTTATAGCATCGGCCAAGTCGGTAGACATACCCGCAGGGTTTAGCCGACACTCTAAATGCAAAATGGGACAGACCTCAGGTACAGTGAGTGCAAACTCATTGATTTTAGTCCTAAAAGCATCCAAATTTTCTAAAGGCAGCGCCATACCTGCCGCTAATTCGTGACCGCCAAAACGAGTAAGTAAATCCTTACAGGCGGCTAACGCATCATATAGACAAAAGCCAGAGATGCTTCTGCCCGAGCCCGAAAGCTCGCCCGTTTCATCCTCGCTTAATACAAGTGCGGGCTTACCGTACTTATCGACCACGCGTGAAGCGACGATACCGACGACACCCTTGTGCCAATTCTTACCCGAAACCACAATTACGCGGTCGTATTTAAGCTGCTCTTTTTCAATAATCTCAAATACCTGTGAGGTAATTGCCTGCTCGGTTTTCTGACGCTCGGCATTAAAATTCTCGAGCTGCTGTGCCAAGGCTGATGCCTCGTGAAAATCATCACTGAGCAATAATTTTAGCGCAATATCGGCACTATCCATTCTGCCTGCGGCATTGATTCTGGGTGCTATGCCGAAAGAAACCTTTCCCGCAGTTACGTCACCACGCTTAATGCCTGCGCTGTTAAGCAGCGCAATAATGCCCATTTTTGAGGTATTGTTAATTAGTGCTATGCCCTGCTTTACAATATCCCTGTTTTCGTCCCTTAACGGCATAATATCGGCAATAACACCAATTGCCACTAAATCGGAATAAAATGGCGCTAACTGCTCGGGCTCGGAATTATCGAGCGCACAGACCAGTTTAAATGCCACGAAAACACCCGAAATATCCTTAAACGATACCGCGCTACCCTTAATATGAGGGTCAACTACCGCCTCGGCTTGCGGTAAATTCTCGGGCGGTAGATGGTGGTCGGTAACCACCGTTTTAATGCCGAGTGACTTAGCGTATGCGACCTGCTCTAAACAGCTGATACCGTTATCAACAGTGATTATAAGCTTTACGCCCTGTGCATTTAATTTATCAATTGATGAATTTGTCATACCGTATCCCTCTTCCATACGGTCGGGAATATAGTAAACACAATTAACGTTTCGCTTTTTTAGGTAACCGTAAAGAAGCGCAGTAGCGGTGATGCCGTCACAATCATAATCACCGAAAACGGCAATTAAATCGTCATTCGTGATAGCCTCGTTTATTACGTCTACCGCCTTTTGCATATCGGGTAATTCATAAGGTGAGGAATATAACGGCTCATCGGATAAAAATTCTTCAAGGTCGGCAGGCTCACTATAACCGCGACCTGCGGCAATAAGAGCAACAAATGGGTCTGTGTCACACTCGTTTGCAAGCTTTGTTGCAAGACTTTTATCGGCATTGCCGACCACCCATTTTTTATAAGCCATATTCTCACCGCCCTTTATATATAATAAATCAATTTATTATATCATAATATTACGGCATTTGCAATAAAAAACGTGTATTTTAAAGCCCTTCGAATTGGGCTATTCCGTCGGCTATTTTTTTAAATATCGGCGCACCCGAAGTACCGTTTTGTTTTTCGTCCTCAATTAAAACCGATACAACGTATTTTGGGTTTTCGTAAGGAAAAAATCCGCAAAACCACGAGTTTTGAATAAGGCGTCCGTCCTTGCGCCAACCCGTCTCGGCGGTGGCGGTTTTGCCCGCCGCACTAACGTAATCGGGTTTGGCGGCCGTACCCGTTCCGTTTTCCACAACGCCGAGCAAATATTCCTTTATTTTATCGGCTGTTTGACGGCTCATAGCTCTGGTTTTAGGCGTCTGCTTTTCTCTTTTTATAATTCCCTTTTCTACCACGCCCTCAACCACCGTCGGCATACTGTAAACACCGCCGCACGCTATTGCCTCATAAAGAGTTAGTATTGATACGGGGCTTAACAGCAATTCACCCTGCCCTATTGCAAGGTTGGCAAGTATGGTGGGGCGACTTTTAAGGCTTTCGAGGGTATCAATACTGCCTGCTGCGGTGCTTATGCCCCTCAAATCAATCGAGCTTGAAAAACTAAGCTTTTTTGCCATTTTATATATCGGCTCGGCACCTAAAAGAGCGCTGATTTTATAAAAAAATACGTTGCAGGACTCACTCAACGCTTCACTTAAATTGACCTTGCCGTGACCGACCCGTTTGTGGCAATTAAATTGGTGTGAATCAATTAAGGTGCTACCCGAACAATCGCACTCATAAGTTGTATATCCCCCGTTTTCGAGCAAAGCGGCGGCGACGCAGGGCTTAAATGCCGAGCCAACGTTATATGCCGATAACGCGCGGTTTACAAGCGGCGAATTTTCGCCGTCAAGATAGGTTTCAATTTGCGTTAAATCAAAGCTCGGCGCACTAACCATAGCCCGTATTTTACCCGTTGATACCTCCATAACAACAGCCGCGCCGCTTTTTACCTGCCGCATGGCCTCCTCGGTACGCCTTTGAAGCTCGGAGTCAATTGTTAATGCTACACCCGAATATATAATATTTTGGTTATAAATAACCTCAGCTTCATCGCCTACCAAAAAATTCCCTAAGGCGTCACTCGGATATATTACCTCGATTTTTTGGTCGCTGTGCAAAAATTCATCGTATGCCTTTTCTATGCCCGATACACCGTGTCCCTCGTTATCGAGATATCCGATAAGGTGTTCGCAAGGTGTGTTTTCATCCACGTATTCGGGCACCTTTAAAATTATAATGCCCTCACAGTCGAGCTCCCGTTGGAGTTCAACAAGTACGGGCTTACCACCCCTTAAAGCCTCCAAGACTTTATCAAGCTTTTCGTGTGGCAGTGCCGAGCTTATTGCGGTTATGGCACGTGGAGTTGGCAAAACTGCCGCCATAATTTTTGTTTTAGCGTTGGTAATGGGCTGCATATTACAGTCGAAAATTGTGCCGCGAAGTCTACCGACGCTAAGTGTGTATCCGTTTTGAATATTATTAACCTTCGCTTCAGATTTACCCACAAGATAAACCCTGCAAAAGCAAATTAAGGCGACTAGCGTAAAGCACAAAAACACCGATACAATGCGTCGCGCCATAATGATAGTTTTTTGCATAAAAAATACCACCTTCAAGTAAAGTATTACCTGAAAGTGGCATTGTAAAACACATTAAATTTCTTGAATTCGCAATAGTGAACCGGGCTTTATTGGACGGTCAAAGGGTATTTTAATCTTCATCATAGGATGGGGGGCTACAAGTATTTCTTCGCCCTTTTCGTTGTAAAGCGGTTTAGCCGTCACAAAGAATGGCTCGCTACCGCTCTCTAAACAGTCGAACACCTGACCCGCAAAAAACTTGTTTTTAAGCGTTGCAATTACGCATCCATCCTCGTAGGACTCAACGACGGCGCCGATGCTGTAATCTCGCACGTAGCCTGCATTGGCATAGGTTTGCGAATTCTCCGGTGTGCCGAAATAAAAGCCTGTTGAGTAATTTCGGTGGCTAATTTTATTAAGCTCTTCGCTTACCCATTCCGGTAATTTCCATTCACCGTCACAGTTTTTAAGGCTATCAAGCGCGCCGCGGTAGGCATTGGTTACAACCGATACGTAATAGTGTGATTTAGCCCTACCCTCTATCTTTATGCTATCAATTCCTGCATCGCACATTTCCTTTAAATGCTCTGCCATGCACAAATCGTTTGCATTAAGAATATAGGTGCCCTTGTCGGTTTCGGTAATGTCGAAATACTGACCCGGGCGTTTTTCCTCCATAAGCGAATAACTCCAGCGGCAAGGTTGTGCGCAGTCGCCACGATTGGCATCTCTGCCCGTCATATAGCTTGAAAGCAGACATCTTGCCGAGAAAGAAACGCACATAGCGCCATGCACAAATGCCTCTATTTCAAGGTCCTTGGGCGTTTTTTCGCGAATTTCGGCAATTTCACGCAGCGATAATTCACGTGCCAACACAATTCGTTTAGCACCCATTTCATAAAAGGCATTGGCGGTCAGGTAATTCACTATGCCCGACTGCACCGACACGTGCAGGTCACAGTTCGGCGCATACTTTTTTACGAGTCCTATTGTGCCGATATCTGCCGCTATTATAGCGTCGGCGCCGAGGTTGTTTACCATCTGCAAGAACTCGGGCAGACGGGGTATTTCATCATTATGTGGCAGTACGTTGCAGGCGATATGCACCTTTACACCGTGCTTGTGTGCATACTCAATACCCTCTTTTAAATCCTGCTCGCCAAAGTTTTTGGCAGCGGTTCGCATACCGAACTCCTCGCCTGCCAAATAGACTGCGTCGGCGCCGAAATCGACCGCCGCTTTAAGTCTTGTAAGGTCGCCCGCAGGACACAAAAGCTCGGGTATTTTGTTTGTTTTAGTCGAAGTACTCATATATCCAGTTCTTATCACTCTGTAATTTATTTATGGTTTTTAACTGCTCATCATAGGTTTTATGATAGTAGAAATTACCCTTGGCATCGGTTACGAAATAGAAATATTCGGTATTCTCGGTCGGATAGAGTGCCGCATTTATAGCGGCGATACCGGGTGAACACAAGGGACCCGGTGGCAGACCTTCGATATTATAGGTGTTGTATCTGCCGTCATCGTCCTTAAAGGAATCACCATAATAACAGGTTGGTGACGAGCCAAGACTCTTAAAGGAATCACTCTTTAAGCGGTTATAGAAAACAGCCGCTACGTTAGGTAATTCTGCATCGTCTCGACCCGCTTCCATTTGAATAATGGAAGCCATCGTCATTATTTCGTTGACGGTATAGCCCATCTTTTTAGCGCGCGCACGCATCTTGTCGGTAAAGCGTTTTTCGGTTTCCTCAAGCATACGTCTTACCGCTAAAACAGCGCACTGCTTTGAGTCGTACGAATACATCTGATAGGTCTCGGGGAACAAATAGCCTTCCAAAGCATAATAAGCATTTTCGCGGTCGGCACTATCTAAAATTTCATACTCCTCGCCTACCTGTGTGAGCGCATCAAAGAAGTCAGCCTTTTTGCATACGCCTGCCTTTTCGAGTATGGTTGCGATACCGGGCACCGTAACCTTCTCTCCGTTTACGTTTTTAATATAGTCGTTAATGCCCGTACCCTCAGGTATAGTTACGGTAACGGTTTCGGCCTTTTGTCCCTCGGTCATAAGAATTTTCGCCAATTCTTCATAGCCGATAGAGTTGCTTACCGAATATACACCATAAGAATATTTACCATCAAAACCGTATAGGCGCGAATATACTCTAAAAAGGAAGGGGTTGGTTATTGCACCCGCTTCATCTAAAACCTCGGCTATTTGACGGGTCGACATACCCATAGCGATATCAACCGTAACTTCACGTCCTCGTTTTGTGCGCTTGCCCAAAATTTCACGCGTAACGGCGAGAGAGGTTGTAATAATTGCCGCAACACAAAGAACGGCAATTGATGCTAAAACAAGCTTTCTGATGCGCTTTTTAAGACGCTTTTTGCGTCGGCGCTCTAAACGTGCGAGTTCAATTTCGTCAAGTTCTTCTTCATTTACAACCTCTGCTTCAAATTCGGGTTGCAAATTGTTGTTATCTTCCATAATTTACCCTCCTATCTATATTTAATAGATTTTTTAATTCTTTGTGAAATGCTGCGGTCATTGCTTAAATATGCCACGATTTCGAGTGCAAAATCATTTGCCATACCTGCACCGCAAGCAGTAATAGTATTACCGTCGACGCATACCGAATCGGGAATAAACTCAGCGCCGATGAGTGCGTCCTCAAAGCCGTCATAGCAGGATGCTTTTTTACCCTTTAGAAGTCCTAAATGGCCTAAAATAGAGGGTGCTGCGCAAATTGCCGCAAGCAAAAGACAATTATCGGCGGCGTAATTTACGGCATTTATTACACGCTCATCCTTTTCGAGATTAGTGGTGCCTGGCATACCGCCCGGCAAAACCACAGCCGAAGCCTTGTCCATATTTAAATCTTCGATGTTTATATCGGTTTTAACAGAAATTGAGTGTGCGCCTGTTACGGTGCTGCCCGTAACACCAACCGTTGTGCAATCAATGCCTGCGCGGCGTATTATATCAACGGTAGCAAGCGCTTCTATCTCCTCAAATCCGTCAGCTAAAAATACATAAACCATATTTTTCTCCGTTAAAAGAGTGTTTTTACTTTATTTTTTATATCCTCGGCAATAGCCTCAATTGTGCGAGGCTCACCGTTTTCGGCACAAGGTACTATCTGCCAACCCGAAAACTCGGCGGTGAAAAGTGCCGCCTTTCGGCAATGCTCTAAATAGTCGACGTCACGCTCGTGAATATCCTTTTTCTCATTATCGCCGCTATAACGTTTTGAGAGTAATTTTTGCGATACGTCGGTCGGCATATCGAGAAAAATTACCATATCGGGCTTTGGTATACCGATTTTTTCGTATTCGAATTCATATAGCCACGATAAAAATTCTTCCCATTTTTGCGGGTCTAACTTTGATGCCTGATGCACCGCGTTGGAGGTGGTGTAACGTCCTGCAACCACTGTGCCGCCATTCTCATAAAACTCGCCCCAATTGGTCTTATACGATGCGAAGCGGTCAACCGCATAAAAGGTTGATGCCGCATACGCGTTTACATCCTCGGGCTTTGAGCCGAACTCACCCGATAAATACATTTTAACGAGCGCACTCGAATCGCTATCATAATTAGGAAAGGACACTGTGCGACACTCTATGCCGAGTTCACTAAGGCTTTTTGGCAACAATTCAAGCTGTGTTGACTTGCCGCTGCCGTCAAGACCTTCGATTACTATAAGTTTGCCCATTTTTTGACACTTTCTCACTTTCCGAGATATTTGTTTCTGATTTCCTTTGCCATACCGCAGGACATTTTGCCCTCGGGACATCCGCCTGCAACACAGGGCGGTCCCGCTTTTTTGAATATTTCGGGTGCTACGTCCTTAACGAGAGCCAGCATCTGATTTGCAACGTCCTGAATCTCCCACTGTGCGCGATTACAACAACGGTGGCGGAAGAAATTAAGCAGGCTGCGGCAATTCATGGTTAAAATCATTTTGGTCTCACATGCATTGGGAAGTACAAATCTTGCATCCTCAATTGCCTTTTTCTCTGCCATGCGCTCGGCAGTTTTTTCGTCCTTGCCTGCATCTAAAAATGCTTTTTTGTGCTTTTCTTTTAAAATTGCGGTTATTTCATCATAACGGCGCTGGTCCTCTGCCATAGCCTCTTTGAAAAGCGCCTCTGCTTCGGGCACTGCCGCTATTTCGGGAGGGGTTACGTATTCAAAGCTCTTTTCGGCAACGTAGCGCTGACTCTGCACCGAGAAGGATGCCATACGATGACGCGTAATCTGTGCTAAAAGCGCACGAGAAACACCCTCAATACCAAAGGTAAAGCTTACGTGTTCGATGGGGCTTTCGTGTCCAATTTCCGACAGCATTTCAACAAATGAAGTCACCTTTTCATCGGTAAGTCCTTGATGAACAGTTTCAATTGTAGAGGGGCTGTAACAAAGTTTTGCGGCGCATGCAATTGTGCGCTCGGGGTCGGGGGTATGAGCTATTAAGGTTACCTTAGCCATAAAAAGCACTCCTAAAAATTATTATCTATTTCATTATACCAAACAATGTATATTGATTCAACAAAAAAATTTGCAATAAAGTTATAATTTTTTTTAAAAAAGTCTTTTTTCGGCATAAAAAATGTGGTATTATAGTATTGTTAAAAATTTCTGGGGGTATTAAACATGGCATCTGTCGATTTTAAACACACACCACACGGCGATTTAGCGATTATCAGTATGCGTGGATGTGAAGACATTTCATCAAAGGTTGACTATTATTTGAAGCAATGGCGCAACGCCGACGAAGACGAAACATTTGTAATTCCTGCAAACTGTCCTCGTTTTGGTTCGGGCGAGGCTAAGGGTGTGCTCGAGCATACTGCACGTGGTCTTGACGCTTATATTATCTGCGACTGCTTTAACCACGGTGTAACCTACAAAATGTACGGACAAACCGTACCGATGAGTCCCGACGACCATTATCAAGATTTAAAGCGTATTATTGCGGCATTCGGCGGTAAAGCAAGTCGTATCACCGTTATTATGCCGATGCTCTATGAGGGCAGACAGCACCGCAGAACCAAACGCGAATCACTTGACTGTGCAATGGCACTGCAAGAGCTCGTTTCAATGGGTGTTAAGAACATCATCACCTTTGATGCTCACGACCCACGTGTTCAAAATGCTATTCCGCTTGACGGCTTTGATAACGTACAGGCCGCATATCAGATGATTAAGGCTTTACTCAAAAGCGTTCCCGATATTAAGCTCGACCGCGAGCATACTATGATTGTATCTCCCGACGAGGGCGGTATGAGCAGATGTATCTACTATTCATCAGTGCTTGGTCTTGAGCTTGGTATGTTCTACAAGCGCCGCAACTACTCGGTAATTGTTAATGGTAAAAACCCGATTGAAGCACACGAGTTCCTCGGCACCGACGTTAATGGCAAGGACCTCATCCTCGTTGACGATATGATTTCATCGGGCGAATCAATGCTCGACATTGCCGAAAGACTTAAAAAGCGCGGTGCTAACCGTATATTCATCTTCTCTACCTTTGGTCTATTTGTTGAGGGCTATGAGAAATTTGATGAGTATTATGAGAACGGCTACATAGATAAGATTTTCACCACAAACCTCATCTACAATGAGGAAGAACTACTTTCTAAGCCCTGGTACTGCAACGTAAATATGGCAAAATACATTGCGTTATTGGTTGATACCCTCAATTACGATAACTCTATAAGCGGTCTTTTAAATCCTGCTGACAAGATTAAGAATATCGTTGCAGAGTATAACAAAAATAAATAAACTTTAAATAAATATCCACCCGCATAGCGGGTGGTTTTTCATTTTCGGGCATAGCCCTAACCGATTCTGACTACGCACAAGTGCGTTTTTAAATTGGCCTGCCAGCCATGCAGGTATTACTTGCCACCTGTAAACAGGTATATTAAGATGCTTGGCTCCCTCTGACGAGGGAGCTGTT
>SVOR01000013.1 GCA_015066295.1 Oscillospiraceae bacterium | reverse complement strand
AATAAATTTGCTACTATTTCGAAGATATGAAAACGCAGTAATACTTTGTGTCTTACAAGTTTTCATAGCAAGAAAAAGTGCAAATTTATCTGAAAAACCAATTAATCCCTAATCGCAACACCCGAAAACCGAGGTCTTTAATTTTAAGTGAATTAGTCCTTAAAGAAGTTTGCAGCGGCAAAGAAAGCAGCTGTTGAAGCACTTGCACTGGCAGAAGCTGTGTAAGACTCAATTGCCTGCATTGTTGCCTGCATTTCGGCACGCTCTGCATCCGAGATAAGAAGATTTATGCTCTCCTTAATAGTATCGGCACGGCCTGACTTTAACACACCAAGGATACTCTCGAGAATTTCGGGGTTAGAATACTCTGCACCTACGGGGCAGTTGGGATATGCGTTATAATAATCCATCAATTCACCCGAAATACGTACGTACTCATCCAAATAATACTTATATTTCTTTTTGTTGTTAACCTGCATAAGAATACCGCCGGCAATCATAGCAGCACCCGGTAAAACAAAGAACAACGAGCCGGCTCCGCCGCCGCCAAACAGTGCGATCATACCAGCAACAAAGATAATTGCACCCCAAACTATGAGTGACTTTTTAGCGCCGCCTGCAAACTCAACAACCAAGTCGGAAACGAGGTCATACTCCTTAAACAAATCACGCTTTTGACCGAAATAGCCAATAGCATTTTCAAGCTCTGTCATTTCGCTTTGACGAACAACGTTTTTCTGATTCTGGAACTGCTGAATTTGTGTAGGTGCACCACCTGCAACGTTAGCGCCACAGTTGCCGCAGAAAGAAGTGCCGTCCGGAACTAAAGTACCGCAATTATTACAATACATAATAAAAAAACCTCCTAAAAGATGTTAAAAAAATTATAGCACCTTTAAGTGCATTTTGCAACATTTATTAAAATTTTGTAATTTTTTATCAAAATATTGTGGTTTTTTATAATTTTTTATTGCACTAAAAAGACAACTATGATAGTATAGTTTTGAGAAAGCGAGGAGATTTTTCCATGTTTAAAAAAGATTTTATTTGGGGCGCAGCGTCTGCCGCTTATCAGATTGAGGGCGGTGCATTTGAGGACGGCAAGGGACCGTCTGTTTGGGACGTGTTCTCACACCAGCCGGGCAACGTTCTTTTTAACCACAACGGCGACGTCTCTTGCGACCATTATCATAAATATAAAGAGGATATCGCTCTGTTTAAAAAGCTCGGCATCAAAAACTATCGTTTCTCGGTGTCGTGGCCCCGTATTATGCCAAACGGCACAGGCGAAGTTAACCCCAAAGGTATAGAATTTTACAACAATTTAATTAACGAATTACTCGCCAACGGAATTACCCCTTATATGACCCTTTTCCATTGGGATACACCCAAGGCACTCGACAATATCGGCGGTTGGCGCAATCCTGCTATTTCGGATTATTTCGAAGAATATGCACGCGTTATTGCCGAGAACTTCGGCGACCGCGTTAAGTATTTTATGACCTTAAATGAACCGCAAAGCTTTATGCACGGCTACCGCGAACGCACAGGTATGCCACCCGTTGCAGGCTTCCCTATCTGCGAAATGGTGCCGACCATACATAACGTTTTGTTGGCACACGGCAAGGCGGCAAAGGTACTTCGTGAATTAGTGCCCGATGCTAAAATCGGTCTTGCACCCTGCGGCAACTACTTCTATCCGCTTGACGAAAATAACCCGAGCGACGTTGAGGCTGCACGTCAGCTCACAATGGGCATTTCGCAAGATCTCGAACAGCTTCACTGGAATATAAGCTGGTATTCGGACCCGATTTACCTCGGCTCCTACCCTGCCGACCAATTAGAGGTTTACGGCAAGTATTTACCTGATGGCTGGGAGGAAGACCTTAAAATAATCTGCCAACCGCTTGACTTCTGCGGTCAGAACGTATACGGCGGTTATCCTGCAACAATGGACGAAAACGGCAAGCCGATGAAATGCGAATTACCTGCAGGCTGGACCCGTCTTGGCAACAACGCCGGCACACCCGTAACTCCCCTTTCACTTAAATGGGCAACCATTTTCCTTTATGAAAGATACAAGCTTCCCATCCTGGTTTGCGAAAACGGTATGGCTTGTACCGACACCGTATCGGTTGACGGCAAGGTGCACGACCCGCAGAGAATAGACTACCTGCACCGCTATATCAAGGGCATTAAGGAAGCCACCGAGATGGGCGTTGATATTATGGGCTATTTCGTGTGGTCGGTTATGGACGTTTTTGAATGGAGCAAGGGCTACTCAATGCGCCTTGGCCTTATCTATGTTAACTACCAAACCTTAGAAAGAATCCCCAAGGACAGCGCTTATTGGTATAAAGAGCTAATGGAAACCAACGCTGAGAATTTATGAGCTTCAAAACAAAACTCCCGTTAGATAACGGGAGTTTTACTTTATCCAAAAATATTATCTAATCCTGCGCTTATTCCTGTGCCAACGCTCTCTTTAACGCCGCTCATAATTGAATCTACTATCGCTTTTTCTGCGGCGTTTAAACCAACTTTAATTGCTATAGCCATAAATAGAATTATCGCCAGCATCAAAAAAGCAAATTCGAATATTGCAACACCTTCAATATCAAAAATTCTTTTTATAGCTTCGTAAAGCAATATCATTGCCACCAATATGCCAATAGCAAACACATATATAGTTATTTGGGGCAAGAAAAAACCAAACAAAAAATTAATTATCAAAGACGCGATTACGGGCAAACAAGATACCCCTACATAATTCAAAATCGCCGTAAAGCTTTTATTAATAGTTTTCTTGATTTTTAAAAGTACATATATCCCTACAACAATAAGTGCCGCAATTATTAGGGCAAACAACATCATTGGAAGAAACAGTTTAAACAAAACAGGTATCTCCATCGTTTTGACTATGTTACCTGTAACCAACTCCCCCAACAATTCTCCTAATAACGAACCTATCACAGACGTTGTATTAGACAATAAAGAATTTATTGTGTGATTAATTACTTGAGTTATATTAAAACACGAAACAAGCCCAAACAAGATTGCGCACAAAAGCATAAATACTGCTCCTATTGGCGACTCGCATTTCCCAGCGGCATCCAGTGCCGAACCGGGTTCTTTTGAAATAAAACATTTTATAGTTTGAACACCTTTTTTTGTGATTAAGCTTATTTTTTCTTTAGTGTCTTCCTCTGTTTGTAAACTTGCACCGCATACACTACAAAATTTTGCATCATCATTAATTTCTTTACCACATTCTTTGCAATACATACCTAATTGACCTCCGTATTCTGAACAAGCATTAGTTTTTTACTCGTTTTCATTGTTCGTTGCGTTCCTCTTCTTGAACTTGTGACCACCAATCTTTTATTTCATTAATTTCTTCTTCGCTATAACCATCAGAGCTATCATTGTTTCCAACATCATTTTTAGAAATCGATATAAACTTATCTGGATATATTTTATATTTATCAAATATTAATAAAGTTTTCCCGCATTTAACTACATAAACAATCTCTGTACTCAACTCTGGGTTTGCAGTTGTACTATAAATAACTTTATACGCTAAAGTCGCACCACTTTCACTCATTACTTTTTCATCAACATCTTCTTTTGTTGCCTCTGAAATACTGAAAAATATAATCTTATTATTCAAATCCTTTTCTTCGGCATCAATATATGAAAAAATTGCTTCTTTTTCCACTCTTAATTTTTCATTTGTGATAATGCATTCGTACACCTTTTTATAATCTAGCGCAACAATGGCAGAAATATAATTTTTAACAACCTTTTCAGGCTTTGTCATATTCCAACCAATAAAGCCAAAAGCAACAAGCCCTGTTAATAATATTGCAATTATAATTATTGATAATTTGTTTACTCCTTTTCTTTTGTATATATCAGCGGTTATTTTTTCAGTTTCACAAAAAGAACAAATTTCACCTTTAATTTCTTTACCACATTTATCACAAAACATATTTATGCCCCTTTTTTATGTTGTGTTAGTTATTGCCTAACATTATAACCCTGGCGTTAATTTTTGTCAAGTATTTTTTGTTAGTTATTGCCTAACATACAAGTATCACTGTTTTTGTTACAATTTTGTTAGGTGGTGACTAATATGAGGGCTATCGAATTTGATAATAACATTTACGACACAATACGACGCAATATACGGTTTTATAGGCAAGAAAAAGGCATGACCTCTGCTGAACTAGCAGAAATAACCGGACTTTCTCACGATTTTATCCGCCAATTACAAAGCAACAGCAAAAGAACATATAATTTTTCGGTTGAAACTTTTTATAAAATCTGTGTTGCTTTAGATGTAAGTTTAGATAAAATGATTGAAAAAACACAAACGCAGCCATTACAGAAATAACATCTGTAATGGCTGCGTTCTTTTATTAATGTGTTTTATTTCTTATTCTTATTTCTCATCTTTTCAAGCTCGTCGTAGACGCCCGATATTGCCCAAAGGCAGGTGCTGCCAAACAGACCGATGAAGGTGAACATAATAAAACGCCACCACTCAAACACACTCTTTTCAACTATTGTCATATTAACGGTTAGGGTGCGCTCGTTTGCTTTGGCAAGAAGTATGCCGCAGGCAACCGAAATTAAGAGCATTGCCACCGCTAAAATGCGGAATAAATTACGTTTCAATATAATTGATGATTTTCTGTTTTCCATAATATCGCCTCCAATTATATTTATTATATCAAATATTAAATATTTTGTAAATGCTTTAATGCATATCGTCTGTTTTTTTGATAATACTTATTTTGGTGATTAAATTGAAGCAAGCAAGCCGCTCTATACTTATTGTTATTTTGGTTGTTCTCTGCTGTGCCGCTGTTTTTACGGGGCTTTCCTTTGTTATGCTGCGCACCCCTGCCGAGCAGAGTGATAGCGAGAATAATTTTGTGCCCTACGTCGAAAACGAAGACACGCCTAAGGGTATTCTTTTTTGCTTTGACGAGGGCGGCAGCGTGTTTTTTTATTTCGATAGCGACTCATCCTCGACGGCGGTACTGCTTTTGCAAAACGGCGCAACGACCGCCGACGTTGATACCTACGGCTACACCGTTTTTCGCACCGTGAAAACCGACTACCAAATGCTTGAGGGCTTTATCGACCATATCGGCGGTATAGAGCTTGAAAATACACGCTATACCGGTGTGCAGGTTAGCGATATGCTTTGCCACGATGCGCAAAAGGAAATTCGCCGCGAAATAATCTCGGCTATTTTTAGGCATCTTGCATCAAACGGTCTTTCGGGAGAAGAGCTTGTTTTTATAATTGAAAACAGCGACACCGATTTAAGCTTTCCCGACGGATATTCGCTGCTTCAAAGCATTGAAGAGCTTACAAAAAATCTACATTTTATTAACTAAGGGGTATTAAAAATGAAAATTTTAAAAGGTATTTTAAGCTTAATTATTATTGGGGGCATTGTGTTCGCGCTTTACAGCCTTAATTTTAAAGACATTGGCGAGGGTATATCTGAAAAGCTTGCCGTTACACCGCTAAAAAGCGAAGTGCAGAAAAATGATGAGCAGGTGTTTTTTTATGATGCGAGCTCAGTCCTGCCCGATGCTCCCTTTTATAACGATACCGCCGTTTCGGCTCCTCTAAAAATTACGGGACACTGGTACGATAATATGAACGAAAGACAAAAGCAATATTATCGGCTTATCCTGGCGGCCTTTGAGGATATGAGCGACAGCTTTTTTGAGGTAGCGAAAAACGATGCCGAATACAAAAACAACCTTAGCGTTGCCTACAACGGCGTGCTTGCCGACAATCCCGAGATTTTTTGGCAGGACAACACCTACAAGTTAAAGATAAGCGATAATTCCTGCCTTGTAAAATTAGGCTATTGTATGGATAAAAGCGAACGCGACCAAAAAAGAGAGCAGTTAAACGAAAGGCTTGCCGAGCTTTTAAAGCCGACAGAAGATATGAGTGACTTTGAAAAAGAGATATTTTTCTTTGAATTTTTGTGCGAAAATACCGACTACTGTGAAACAGAAAACACACAAAAATACACCGCATACGGTGCGTTGTGTGAAGGAGCGGCGGTATGCGAGGGCTACTCGAAGGCAATGCAGTTACTATGTAAAAAAAGCGGTATAGGCTGCTTGCTTGTACGAGGGGTTACGGGTGGCAGACAGCATATATGGAATCTTGTGCAGCTATCAAACTGCTGGTACGAGCTTGATATAACCCAATCTGACCGCAAGGACGCTTCGCCCAACCTATTTTATTTTAACGCCACAACCGAGGAAATATCGCTAACACACAACCGTTTGCCCGACGTATTTCTGCAACCAAACGGAGATTTTAGCAGTATGTTTTATAATTTTAATCTGCCCACCTGCGATGCCGTAATTTTCAGCCGCAATGCCGCTATGTATATAGGCGACAAGAGTTGACTTTTTAGGCTAAAAAAGGTATAATATGTAGGTAAACGCGGCAATAATGTTTTTTGCGGCGTTTTTTTACTAATATAATTTGTTGCTATTGCGTAGTGGAGGCGTTTTATGGACAAGGTTACCGATTTTTTTGGCTGTGAGGTTTTTAATGACGAGGTTATGAAGGCCCGTCTGCCTGAGGAAACCTACAAGGCATTAAAGAAAACCATCAAGCAAAACAAAAGACTCGATATAAATATGGCTAACATCATTGCCAACGCAATGAAGGACTGGGCGGTTGAAAAGGGTGCAACCCACTTCACCCACTGGTTCCAGCCGCTGACCGGTGTTACTGCCGAAAAGCACGACAGCTTCATTACCCCCACCACCGACGGCAAGGTTATAATGGAGTTTTCGGGTAAAGAGCTTGTCAAGGGCGAGAGTGACGCTTCCTCCTTCCCCTCCGGTGGACTTCGCGCAACCTTCGAGGCGCGCGGCTACACCGTTTGGGACTCCACCTCCTACGCCTTTGTTAAGGACGGCACACTATGTATCCCCACCGCTTTTTGCTCATACGGTGGTGAAGCACTTGATAAAAAAACCCCTCTGCTTCGCAGTATGGACGTTATTCGCACACAGGCTAAGCGTATTGTAAAGCTTTTTGGCAACGAGGACGTTAAAAACATATTTACAACGGTTGGTCCCGAGCAGGAGTATTTCCTCATAGACAAGCAGATGTATAACAAACGTCCCGACCTTATTTTCTGCGGACGTACACTTATGGGCGCACGTCCCCCGAAGGGTCAGGAAATGGACGACCATTATTATGGTGTAATAAGACCGAGAGTATCGGCATTTATGAAGGAATTAGACGCTGAATTATGGAAGCTTGGCATCTATGCCAAGACCAAGCATAATGAGGCTGCACCTGCCCAGCACGAAATGGCACCTATTTTTACAACCTCAAACATTGCAGCCGACCACAATCAGCTTACCATGGAGGTTATGAAAAAGGTTGCCGAAAAGCACGACCTTATCTGCATACTTCACGAAAAGCCCTTTGCGGGTGTAAACGGTAGCGGTAAGCATAACAACTGGGCGCTTTCAACCGATACCGGTGTAAACCTATTAGACCCGGGTCAAACACCTGAGGATAACGCGCAGTTCTTACTATTCCTCACCGCCGTTATTAAGGCGGTTGACTGCAACCAAGACCTGCTTCGTTTGTCGGTGGCATCGGCAGGCAACGACCATCGTCTTGGTGCAAACGAGGCGCCTCCCGCCATTATTTCGATGTTCCTCGGCGATGATTTAACCGAGGTGCTTGACTCCATCGAATCGGGCAAGCCCTTCATTAAGCACGAGGCCGGCGTTATGAAATTCGGCGCGCGTGCTCTCCCCTCAATTCCTAAGGATAACACCGACCGCAACCGCACCTCACCCTTTGCATTTACGGGTAACAAGTTTGAGTTCCGTATGCTCGGCTCTACCCTTTCTATTTCCGACCCCAACACTGTGCTTAACACCATCGTTGCCGACGTTTTGTGCGACTTTGCTGACCGACTTGAAGCGACAGACGACTTTGTTGGTGAGGTAAATAACATAATTAAAGAAACCTACCGCGAGCATAAACGCATCATCTTTAACGGTGACGGCTATTCTGCGGCTTGGGAGCTTGAGGCTAAGGAACGCGGACTTCTAAATCTTCGCAGCACCGTTGATGCCGTAGTGCATTGGATAGACGCCAAAAACGTCTCGCTATTTGAGCGTCACAACGTACTCAATCGTGTTGAGCTTCAGTGTCGTCTTGATATAGCGCTTGAAAATTACTGCAAGACAATACATATCGAGGCGCTCACCCTTATTGATATGGTTCGCAAAAACATAATCCCTGCTATTAGCAGATATATAAACGATTTGTCGCTTGCCGTTATAAACAAAAAGGCGGCATTTGGCGAAATCGACTGCTCGGTTGAGCAAAAAATCGTAGAAAAGCTAAGCGGTTATTTAAAAGAAATACATAGCCTTTGCGGCAAGCTTGAAAAGGCGGTTGCCGCTGCCGACAGTCTTTCGGGACTGGACGAAGCCAAGGCTTACAACAAGTCGGTCAATGCCCTTATGAGTGAGCTTCGCGCACCCATCGACGCCGCCGAGCTTATCACCGCTAAGGATTACTGGCCCTTCCCCGATTATTCCGACTTATTATTCACCATTTAACAAAACAAATTTATATTGCTATTTTTCTTTGTTTGTGGTATAGTTGTTTAGCGCGGCGCACCGCCGCCCTAATTCGACTTTTTTTTAGATATATATGCCCTGATTTAAAGGAAGCTTTACTATGTTAGAAACAAACGTAATGTTTAGAAAATTTGCCATTGGCAACAATAAATTGTGTGAGCTTGATGACGAAAAAATAAAGGCGGTTCAATCGGTTTTGCTCGAAATGTTGACCGACTTTGACGAGCTTTGCCGAAAAAACAACCTCACCTATTTTCTCGTTGGCGGCACCGCATTGGGCGCAGTACGTCACAAGGGCTTTATCCCGTGGGACGATGACCTTGACGTTGGTATGCCCCGTGCAGATTACGACCGCTTTGCCGAAATTTTTTTGAAGGAATATGGCGAAAAATATTGGTTGCAAAGCATTGAAAAAAACAAGCTTTACGACCTCAATTTTATGAAATTCCGCAAAAAAGGTACTCGCTACGTTGAGCTTTTCGAAACCGAGCCCGAGATTGCCGGTGTTTTTGTGGATATTTTCCCGCTTGAAAACGTGCCAAACAATAAAATCGCCCGTTTTTTCCATGGTGCAATATCGGAGTTTTTATTTCTATGCTGCTCTTGTGTGCGTGTGCACGCAAAGAAAAAACGCTTTTTGAATTATCTTACCGATAAAAAGGCAATTCGAACCATTAAGATTAAGGCGTTTTTAGGTTTTTGCCTAAGCTTTTTAAGTCTTAACAAATGGTGCCTTTTGGCAGAAAAATGGACAAAAAATTATAAAAACCACAATTCAAAATATGTTTCTTTCCCAAGTGGCAGAAAGCACTATTTCGGTGAAATCTGCACGCGAGCATCTTTTTTGCCCGTTAAGGAAACCGTCTTTGAAAATAAAACGTTTTATATACTTAACAACCCCGACGAATATCTCAGTGGACTTTACGGTTCTTATATGGAAATACCCGACGAGTCAAAAAGAGAGCGTCACAGTGTTTTAGAACTTGATTTAGGAGAAAGTAATGAATAAGTTTTTTGCCGACATTAAAAAATATAAATCATATATACTATATGCGGCTAAATCCGAGCTTAAAAGCGAGGTTGCTAACTCGTTTTTAAACTGGATTTGGTGGATTTTAGAACCCCTTTGCTTTATGGGTATATACGCCTTTGTCTTCCTTTTCTTCTTTAAGGGAGGCGTTCAGCACCTTGTTGCTTTTATTTTCTTGGGCATAACAATGTGGGAATTCTTTAATAAAATGCTGAAGGCAAGCGTAAAGCTGGTGCGCACAAACAAACCTATTGTTTCTAAGGTTTACGTGCCGAAATATGTTTTGGTGCTTGAAAAAATGGTGCTTAACGGCTTAAAAACCGCCATCAACTTTGCCATTGTTATTCTTCTTATGTTTATCGACCCCGTAACGCCTTCGTTACATATACTATGGGCGATACCCGTTATGCTTTCCTTTATGATTTTCACCTTTGGCGTGTGCTGTATATTCTTGCACTTTGGTGTATTTATTGAGGACCTTGTTAACATTACCGATATCGGTCTTCGTCTGCTTTTCTATGCAACGGGTATTTTCTATAACATTGCCGACCGCATTACCGGTATTCTCGGCTACGTTATGGTGCGTGTAAACCCCCTTGCTATGTACATTTCTTCCATGCGCAACTGCCTTTTATATTGTGAGGCTCCCTATTGGAAATGGTTAATCGTTTGGACGTTGATGGGTGTATTACTTTCTTTCGTTGGTATTCGCCTTATCCAAAAGAACGAAAACAGCTATGTGAAGGTGATCTAAATGGAAAATATTGCAATTCGTATTGAAGACCTGCACGTGCGCTATAAGGACCTTGCAGCCTATTCTATAAAGAAAATGTTGCTTAAAGGCAAAAGCGCCGGCGGCAAAAGCTTCCACGCATTAAAGGGTATTTCGCTCAATGTCCAACAGGGCGAAATCTTAGGCATAATCGGTAAAAACGGTAGTGGTAAATCAACACTTCTTAACACCGTTGGCGGTATATTTGCTGCCGACAGCGGCATTGTCGACCTCGGTGGCAGAAGCGTTTCTCTGCTTTCCATCGGCGTCGGCTTTCAAAAGCATTTAAGCGGCCGTGAAAACATTATTTTAAGCGGTCTTTTGCTTGGCTTCGATGAAAAAACCATACGCGAAAAGATGGACGAAATTATCGAGTTTTCTGAGCTTGGCGCATTTATAGACAAGCCTGTTAAAACCTATTCAAAGGGTATGTATTCGAAGCTTGCTTTCTCGATTACCGCCTTCCTCGAAACCGATATAATTCTTATTGACGAGGTTTTAAGCGTTGGCGATGAGCATTTTAAGAAGAAGAGCTCAGCTAAAATGAAAGAGCTTATTTCGGACGAAAATCGCACCGTTTTAATTGTTTCTCACAGCATCAGCACTCTGCGCAAGCTTTGCACCAAAATGCTTTGGCTTCACGACGGCGAAATTAAAATGATTGGTGACACAAACGTCGTTTTAGACGCATACGAGCAGGCTAACTAACATATTTTAAACTGCCCCTTACATACAGCAAACACCCCTTGTTTACTAATTTTTGCTGTGGGAGGGTTTAAAATGAAACTACACGAAGTTGTTATTGATGATTTGGACCGCGCCGTTTCTGCGGCTACACATTTAACATCAAAAAATAATATTGCATTTAAAAACACCTATATTATCTCTGACGGGGATACTATAGGTGATTTTATTTTTTCTGCCGCAAATAAACTATTTTTAAACGGCGTATTTTTGTTCACGCAAAGCGATACTAAAAAACTGCCACTTAGCATACCTGATGACTCGCTTATCATTTTTACGGTTAGTTGTCGCGACCCTAAATACGTCCAAAAATCGGCGCGTGAACAGTTTTTAGCGGGGTTGCGACAATGGTTGTCACTTTGCAAAAATTGCCGCTCGGTCAAAATTTACCTGCTTTGCGCAATTGATTCACCGAGCGCGCTTCCCGAAAGCATTACCGCCCTTGCCGAACGCGAATACGACTGCTTTTTGTCACAAAAAAACAAAACAACCGCCGAAGCGTTTTACCTGCAAATTGAAAGCCTTTGCAAAAAATTTTTAAAAGCAAAAAACACCTTTATTAATCTGTTGCGTTACACCAATATATACGGTCCCGACATCGACCTTTTTGAAAATTTCTCATTCAAAGAATTTATTAAAAGTTGTCAAGAAACGGGTGAAATATCGGTTGCGCAATCTGATTTTGCCAACTATATAAACTGCACCTATATTGTTGACCTGTTTACCGCGCTTTTTACGGCTATATCATCAAACAAAAACGGTCAGGTGTTTAACGTTGCCGCAGAAAACATATCACTAATGAATATTAAACTGCTTTTTCACAAAGCCTTTTCTAATATATATTCACTTAAACTTGATATAAAAGCCGACGCTCAAAAACACTACCACTGTCTTAACCCTTTAAAACTATTACATTTAGGGTGGTGCGACTTCACAAACCTTAGTGAAAACCTATATCGCCTAGGCATTTTTTACACCGATAGGCCCTATGATACAGGCCGCCTAACGCCAATATACTGTGGGCGCCTTGAAAAAATAAAGCAAATTGAAATGGATATTTTAAAATTTGTAGATAAGTTGTGCCGCGAAAACAACATTCAGTATTTCCTTGCGGGAGGTAGTCTTTTAGGCGCAATTAGACACAACGATATAATACCGTGGGACGACGACCTTGATATTGGTATGTTACGTGAAGATTTTGAAAAATTTCGCAAAATTTGTCCGTTGTCAATTAAAGAACCTTATGTATATTCTTCACCGCAAAACGATAGCGGTAGCCATTATCACTTTGATAAAATCCGCCTTAAAGGGACTTATTTTTCAACCAAATATTCAAGTAATTTTATGATAGATGACGGCGTGTTTTTTGATATTGTCGTTTATGATAAAACGTCTAACAACAAGTTTTTTGCAAAACTGCATATCCGCTTGGTTAAGATGTGGACCAGGGTTATAAATATTAAGTGGTACGGAAAGCCGCGCCGCAACGTCCATTACCGATTAAGTAAAATTGCGCTACCCATAATGAAGTTGCTTCCCTTTTCTTTTTTTCATAACGTTTTTGAGTTTTTACTAAAAATATACCGCCACAAAAAGAATGCCAAATACGTTATTGACGGCGTAGGATTAAATATAGCCAAAGGACCCTTTTTAATGGAATGGGTAAGTAGCGTTAAATACGTAGATTTTGGCGATATGAAGGCGCCCGTGCCTGTAAACTCTCAAGAATATTTAACCCATTTTTACGGTAAAAAATATAGCCAACTTTTGCCCTTGAGCAAACGCACTTCGGGACACAACTTAGCAAGAATTGACCTTGGCGGTTATCTCTTTGAGGAAACACCCGACAAGTTGTTCCGCGACTTTGATATTAGAGGCGAATTATACGAGCAAGAAAAATAGATTAGCAAGGTTCTATTATGAAATGTTTAGCTGTTAGGTTCCGGATAAACAAAGGCGCATTTTAATTAAACAAATAAAAAAGTCCCCGTTTCAAAAGAAACGGGGACTTTTCTTAAATTTAATTAGTTTAAATATTCTTTAAGACCCGATACACCTTCGTATATTGTCTGACCTGCGTTGTAGTTTACAAGCCAGGTCTTAACCTCGGCAAAGAGGTAATGGCCAATAATGAGCATACCTGCAACGAAGCCGACAACGGCAAGTAATTTTAAGAGATTATCGGTAATTCCGTCTGCCTTCTCATAAATAGATGCCATAAGCACTACGATAAAGTAAACGCCAAAGAGCGCCACAATTATAAATGCAACGGTTGTATGAATGAATGCCGCAAGGCCTGCAAGAATTAAACCTGCCGCTAACGGAAGTGCGTATACGGAGAACTCTGCGAAGGCATCGCCCAATGCTCTGCCAAACGAAACGTCCTTTTTAAAGATAATGCGAGCGAGTGTGGTGGGTAAAATATACACGCTTGCCGCAAGCAACGTTAACAATATAGCGCCTATAAACATCATACCAACGCGAACTACTGCCAAATTTGAGAACCCAACCACGCCATATGTCATAAACTGCGCATTGAAGCGAAGAGCGTTGCTAAGACCGTAGAAAAGCAGATACATAAATGTGCTGATTGCAAACACACCTGTCAATATGCCTGCAGGGCCATACTCTTTATTGTCAGAAGCCAGCTTTGCGGCGCCTGCAGGTGACTTAAAGAATGCGGGGATTTTACCAAACGCCTTTGCAAAAGCATTAGGCTCGCTTTGAACGGGGGCTGCTGCCGGTGCCTGATTTGCAGGTGTGCCTAATTGAGCGCCACAATTTTTGCAGAATGCAGCAGTATCTTCTAACTGTGTACCACAGAATTTACAAAACTTCATATCTATTCTCCTTATTTAGAAATTGTTTGTGCTTTAAGACTATCCCAGTCGATATTATAGGTTTTGCCCGAAATATCCTCGGTGGTGGGCTTATCAGAGCCAAAGTAGTAATAGGTTGTGTTATAGCAATTAACACCACTGTCGGTCATATAAACATCCTCTAAATATACAACGTAGTAATATTCATAGGTGTTGCTAAAGAAGGTGCTGGTCTCTTTGAATACAACGGTAAGTACGTTCGCCTGTTTGCTATCCTCATCCTTTGCGCTGTAGAGAACCATATCTACAAAGCTATAATCATCGCCCGAATAAAGTACTTCTCGAGCTCTTTCGATAAGCTTGCTCTGATTTGTTTTTGCTTCGTCAGCAGACAATGCCTTGTCACCCTTAACGGTAACCTTGGTTTCTAACTTCGAGAAGAAAATTTCGCCATCGTTAAGCACTTCTCTATCAAGCTTAACCAAAACCTCGTCGTCTTCAGAAAAATTGCTGCCGTAACCACTCGTGTTGGTTAAATTCTCGAGTGATACGTAAATTACTCCGTTGGTGTCGCCGTTTGAGTATGAAATACCATAACTATAATTATCTGCGCTGTGCGAGAAGGTATAGCCGTGTTTTTCAATCTCAAACTCTTTAAGCTCAAATCTTATTCTCTCTTTACCGATGCCATAGAAATTTAAGAGGTCGTTTTTCTTAAGGTAATCTAAAAGGTCAAACATAGGAGCTTCTTTAACCTTAATATCAGCCTCTTTAAGCTCGTCGGCAACCTTAACCTCTACAACCTTATCCTTGGTTGAGAACTTAATGCCCAACATTTTCTGATACTGCTTGATTTGATATTTAGCGTCGTCGCTCTGACTCCAATGAATCTTCACTTCAATTACATCGGTCGACTTAATGTCGCTTGATGACTCAGAAGCAGGAAGGAACTCCTTGTTTTCGGCGCCCTTAACACGATATGTAAGCTCGCAATAGTTGGTAATGGGCTCAATAAGATAGCCGTACTCAACATTCGTCATTACAATGCTTGTCATACCGCTGAGCTTTTTAATTCTTTTAGTGTTTAGCTTTTTACGTGCGATTGCATTGTTGTCTATATCTAAAGATATATTTAACTTACCATTATAGTATTCGTTATAGTTGCTTGAAACGTTAACGTCGATATAATCCTCAACCTTAACCCTGTTAAGAAGCGGAATAACGATTATTGCCGAAAGAATAATTGCCAAAGTAGCAGCTGCTGCCACAATCATAAGAATAAGCTTATTCTTCGGTATGGGTTTTCTTTCCTTCTTAGGTGCGGGGGTCGGAATTGATACAGGAGCAACGGGTGTTTCTTCTACAACCACGGGCTCACTCACCGGAGCTTCCTCAACCTGAGGCGCCGAAACGGGTTCCGGAGCATTTTGCTTTGCGCCGCAATTTTCGCAAAACAAAGCGTCATCGGGTAATTTTGTACCGCAAGATTCACAGAACATAATATCTCTCCTTACTTTTTGCAATATTTGTCAAAAAAACAAATATTTCTATTAAAATTATAGAATATTTGACCATTAAAGTCAAGGATAAGACGGGTTTTCTTAATAAAAAAAGCGACTGTTGAGGCACACTCCGTAAGGAAGTGTGCCTCAGCTATATTCGTGCAATGCCCGAGCGATATATCTTCGATGCGATATGCGGAACCCGCGCGATATACGGCTTTCGCCGCGAGAAAATGCACGAATATAATATCGCAAAGGTTCTCTGATCCCATTCAAAATCTATGATTTTGTTAATGGGTGAGGCTCTTATATCGCTTTCTTTTTAAAAATATCTCGCTATAGGCGAGGATTTTCAAAAGAAAATATCGCTGTGAGACCCATCTCACAATATCACTAATGTTTTCATCTTTGAGATAGGTATAATTTTAAAGTATGTAACCCACTATGACACTTTCTAACTGAAAGTGTCAATTTTTTATATAAAAAGAAAGTAGGGAGAACACTTCTTTACGAAGTGTCTCCCTTTCCAGTCGCTTTTTTACTTTATAAATTTTCGCCGTTTGTTTCCATAACGGTTTTGTACCAATATGCGCTATCCTTTGGGATGCGCTCAAAGGTTTCGTAATCAACCCAAATCATACCAAAACGCTCGTTATAGCCCTGCGCCCATTCGAAGTTATCCATAAATGACCATTGGAAATAACCGCCAACATCGACACCCATATCGGCTGCTTGTGACAGCGCCTTTATGTAACGATGCAGATAGTCGATTCGCTGTGGGTCGTGTACCTTGCCGTCAAGTGTTACGGTATCGTTGTTTGCCATACCGTTTTCGGTAATGAAAATCGGCTTTTTATAACGCTCGTAAAGGAATATTGCCGCCCATTTTATTGCCTTTGGTGTAACGACACCCCATCCGTTTGCCATACGGCTAAATCCGACCTTAAGCGGTACAATAACGGGGTTGCCGTCCTTATCGGTTGTAGCAGGACGTCCGCCATAAATATTCTGTGCACAGAAATCAAGCGGTTGATTTATAATCTTAAGGTCATCCTGCCAGCCTTTCGGCAGATACTGCTCGTAGCCTGCCAAATGCTCCTCAGGGTATTTACCTAAGAATATCGGGTCGGCATACCATGCAACGTTCCAATGCGGTCCGTCAAAGTTGTCGTTTGCCCTAAAGGTAAGCTTTCTTGCCGCCTCAATATCGGCAGAATTATTTTCATCAAGCGGATAGAAATAATCGCCACAGGGTGCATAACTGATTTTGCAATCCTTAACCGTTTCGCGAAGTGCAATAACAGCCTTGCCGTGCGCCAACAAGGTGTTGTGAATTATCGGTATCATGAAACGCTTTTCATAGCCTGCCTTAGGCGGCATACCGCCACGGTTATTATAACCGCCAAGATAGCTCTGTGGCTCATTTATAGTCATAAAGTTCTTTACTCTGTCGCCAAAGTTTTCGCCGATAACCCTTGCATACTGAGCAAACCAGTCTGACATATCGGGGTTTTTCCAACCGCCTCTATCCTCGAGAGCCTGCGGTGTGTCCCAATGGAAAAGGGTCATATAGGGTGTGATACCATTAGCAAGTAATTCATCAATTAGATTATTGTAAAATTCAATGCCCTTGGGGTTAACCTCGCCAACGCCGTCAGGGATAATTCTTGACCAAGAAACCGAGAAGCGATAATTTTTAACGCCGAGCTCCTTCATAAGTGCTACGTCTTCTTTATATCTATGGTAATGGTCGCAAGCAAAGTTACCGGTATGGCCGAACTTAACGTTGCCCGGCTCCATACAAAAAGTATCCCAAACAGAGAGGCCTCTGCCATCCTCAAAGGCGCCGCCCTCAATTTGATATGCGGCGGTTGCTACGCCCCAAACAAAATCTTTTTTAAACATAATACCACTCCTTTTTGAGTAGTATATCACATTAAAAAAGTATATTCAAGACAATTTTGCCCTATCTTAATCGTTATCGGTTAACTTGCGATTTTCCTCACTTGGCAGTCCCTGCGCAATCTTGGGAAAATCGTGGTCGCTGTCAGCGGTCGGCTGTATTTCATAGGTGCCGTATTTGTTGATTAGCTCGAAACAGTCAAGCGGCTGCGAGATAATGGGGTCACTTGACGGGGTGTCGGAAACATTTTTAAAATATCGATTGTGTTTATTTTTCATTTTTATCACCAAGGTTAGTGTGTGTAAAATCCAAATAAACTATAATGTAAATTTTTGCAAAAAAACACCTGAGCGTTAGGCGTTGTACCCGTAAGGATACAACGCCAGTTTTATTCGCCTTACGGCGAGTTGTATTGCTTCGCAGTTATATTTGAACTTCGTTCAAGTTATATTGCCGTTGGCAGTTTATTGGCGAATAAAATATCACTAAAACCGTAAGGTTTTAATATAACTTTTGATTTATCAAAAATATCACTGTGAGACCTGTCTCACAATATCACTATTAAAATATTTTTTGAGACAGTAAAACGGATGTGCAGAAATTCTACACATCCGTTTAATATTTGTCTTATACCGTAACAGGCAGGACATTTTGGTGCCCAAATATCATTGTTAAGAGAACCTAAAACCCTTTTCTAAACAAAAATCATCTGTTCGATAAATTGGAATTTACCTATAGTTGTCTATTTCTTTTTGCCTTTTAAGAGCGCCCATAATCTCTCTGATGCTTGGATCGCCTTTGATTGTGCAACGGAGCCCATCAAAATTTATCGTATATAGGGCTTCTTTAAATTTGCTCCATAATTTTTTCATAAAATCACACTCCTTACAACCACATTTTAATATCGCGTGCAAAGATGCAAAACGGTCAACTGGTGTAATTTGTGTGAAATTCGGTCAAAGCTTTATGATTTGACCATCAAATATCCTATATTGTTGGTTGAACAAAATGTCCCACAAGTGTATACTAAATTCAGAACGGAGGGACATTATGAAGCATGAGGTTACTACCTATAACACAAAAAGGGTACTTGCTAATACGTTAAAAGCGCTTATGCGCACCAAGCCTTTTTCAAAAATAACAGTAAGCGAAATTATTACCGCTTGCAAAATAAATCGCAAAACCTTTTATTATCACTTTGAAGATATTTTTGCACTGCTTAAATGGATGTTTGAGGAAGAGGCCATTGAAGTTGTAAAGCATTTTGATCTGCTTGCAGACTATGAAGAAGCCATCCGCTTTGTAATGAAGTATGTGGACGAAAATGATTATATTATAAGTTGCGCCTACGATTCAATTGGTAGAGATGAAATGAAACGCTTTTTCTATACAGATTTTGTAGGTGTGGTCACATCAGTCATTGATGCCGCCGAGGAAAATCTCAACAAAAACATTGATCCCGATTTTAAACAGTATGTCGCAAAATTTTATACTGAAGCTCTTTCCGGAATGCTTATTGATTGGGCAAAGGAAAGAGATAAGCACGACAGAGATAAAGTTATCGGATATCTTTCATCAATAATTGGTTTTGCTCTAAAGAGTATGGAACTATATGATAGGTAGTAGGAACATCTCTGCGATTTTAACGCTATTATAGCACAACTTGACTAACAAAAAAGAGAAAATGAAAACACCCATAGTTTTTTTAACTACGGGTGTTTTCATTTTTTGTTATACTGTCCTTTAGAGTACAACTCTTACGACTCAGGTGTTTTACAATTAAAGATTTTCGAGTTCCTTCATCCATAAATTATAGGATGCGTCGCTTGGCATACGAAGGTCACTGCGGGGGGACAAGCTTACGCTTCCCACCTTGACGCCGTCGGGCAAACAGGAACGCTTAAACTGCTGAATAAAGAAACGTCGCACAAAAACCTTAAGCCATTTAAGTATGGTTTCCCTTGAATATTCGCCACCGAAAGCATACTCAGCCAATCTTAAGATTTTTGATGGTGAGAAAAAGCGTCTTACCATATAATATAGGAAGAAATCGTGTAACTCGTAAGGACCCACGAAATCCTCGGTCTTTTGTGCTATTTCGCCGTTGTCATTAGCGGGTAACAGTTCGGGTGAAACGGAAGTATCGAGTATATCCTTTAACACCGCCGAAAGTTTAGGCTCGCTATTTTCTGCCACGTAAAGAACAATACGTTTAATTAAGGTTTTGGGTATACCCGAATTCACTCCGTACATCGACATGTGGTCACCATTATAGGTTGCCCAACCGAGTGCCAGCTCGGACAGGTCGCCCGTACCGACAACGAGACCTCCGTTAAGATTTGCAATATCCATAAGCACCTGGGTGCGCTCACGCGCCTGCGAATTTTCGTAGGTTATATCGTGGTCCTCAGCGCTATGACCTATATCCTCAAAGTGCTGATTAACGGCGGCAGTAATATTAACCTCCTTAAAGGTAACGCCCAAGGCATTACACAAAATTTCGGCATTACTGCGAGTGCGGTTTGTTGTACCGAAACAGGGCATTGTAACGGCAATTACGTTTTTGCGGTCTTTACCCATTAAATCCATCGTTCTTGCCGCAGCAATAAGGCTTAAACAACTGTCAAGTCCGCCCGAAATGCCTATTACCGCCTTATCGGAATGCGAGTGCTGCATACGCTTTTTAAGTCCGTAGGACTGAATTGTAAGTATTTCCTCAGCGCGCAGGTCAACCTCGTTAGCATCATCCGGCACAAAGGGGTTTCTCTCAATTTTACGTGTTAGCTCGGTATCTCGAAGCGGTTGGTCGAAAAGTATATCCGTATAGCCGTCTATGCGGCGTGATACGTAACTTGTGTTTCTGCAGCGTGTGCCAACAATTCTGTCAACGTCTATTTCGCTTAAAATCATTTTATTATCGGCAAAGCTTGAGTTTTCGGCAAGCAGATGACCCGCCTCGGCTATCATTAGATGACTTCCGTAAACACAATCCTGTGTTGACTCGCTTGGTGACGCATCACTGTAAATGTAGCCACAAACAAGTCGCGAAGAGGTTGAGGTAATAAGTCCGCGACGAGACTTCGTTTTGCCGACAAGCTGACTTGATGCCGAAAGATTGGCGATAATGGTTGCGCCCGATTCACACAACATACGTGACGGAGTGTCGGCACCCCAAACGTCCTCACAAATCTCAATACCAACCCTGAAATTATCCATATTGGCACTTCTGAAAATTAGGTGCTTGTCTATGGTAACTATCTCGTCACCTATTTGTATACAGTTATAGCCATCGGGCAATTCATCAGCCGAAGCAAAATAACGCTTCTCATAAAATTCGCCGTAGTTGGGCAGCTTGGTTTTGGGAACAAGGCCTAAAATTTCACCACCGAAAACCGCCGCCGCACAATTGTAAATTTTATACTCGTGCTTAATGGGCAAGCCGACTATAATAAGCGGATATTTATCGGCGCTGTATTCGGCAATTTTTGCCAAGGTATTTTTAGCATTTTCGAGCAACGTATCGGATAAAAACAGGTCCTGACAGGTGTAGCCCGTAATGCAAAGCTCGGGCATAACCAAAATATTTGCGCCCTTGCTATCCGCCTCGTCAATAGCGGCTGCTATATTTTTAAAATTTGCCTCGGTATCGGCAACGGTAATCTCAACCGTTGCACTTGCACACTTTATATAACCGTGCTTCATAGCGAGAAATCATCTCCCGATTTTCATTATTATTTATAATATAACACATTTTTTCAAAAAAAACAACAAAACAGGGAGACATATTGTCTCCCTGCAGTAAATTTATTAGAACATCGGTAACACCGTTTCTTTGTTTTTTAGTTTTTAGGTTTATATTTTTTTAAACCATTGGACTCACCTTTTGTTTTAATTTGGGTTTAACAGAAAACTGAACTGTACTTTGGACTCACCACTTTCTTAAAAATTTTTTTGGTTGATACGATCCGGTTTGGCTTCCGTTTTCATCGGTATCAGTCCTTTCTGTTCCTTTTCTGATTTTAATATACCACATTATTAACTATTTGTCAAGTAAAAAGTGTATAACTTTTGTATAAATTTTATAAACAGCGCTGATTTCAATTTTTTATTGACTATTATGCCTAAATAATTTAAAATATAAATGATACACACATAGGAGGTTTTATTATGAGTGAAAATATTATAAACGACGATTATAATCCCGATATTATTACGCTTAGCGATGATGACGGTAACGAATTTACCTTTGAGGTTTTGGACGCTATCGAGACCGACGACGCAAGATACCTTGCAATGTTGCCGCAATATGACGACCCGCAAAAAATGCTTGACGACAGCGGCGAGTTGGTAATCGTTAAGGTTGAGGAAGAAAACGGCGAGGAGTTTTTCTCAGAAATTGAGGATGACGAGGAATACGAGATGATTGCCGACGCATTTATCGACCGTCTTCAAAATGCTTTTGAAATTGAGGAACAGTAGAATATAATCCTATAATTTCAGCATAATAATATCAGTAAATATCATAAAGGTGACAGGTTGTCTCTTGTCACCCCTTTCCTGCTCTGTTCGCGGACTGTTCTATTATAACCCTACAAGCTATTCTTAGGGGTCAGGTTTTGTGCGGTGGGCTTGCAGACCTCCCGTTATGGCCGTTTTTTTGCGTTGTCATAATGGAAGAAGGGAGCGCGAAGCCGTACACGCGACACCCACCTGCCAAACGCAGGTTATCATTAGCACATTACGGCAGAGCGGGGGTCTTTTTCTCAATCTCTGCTTTGGCAGAGATTTTGTTATATTTGACATTTTATGTAAAATAAGGTATACTATGGTTAACATTTACTCAAAACGGAGGTATTCGTTATGAAATCAACGGGAATGATAAGACCTGTGGACAAGAACGGCCGCGTTGTTATACCGCGAGAGCTTAGAAAGCAGTTCGGTATCGTAAGCGACGTTGACAGCTTTGAGATTTTTACCGAGGATGATAAGATAATCCTTAAAAAATATCAGCCCTGCTGTATTTTCTGCAACGAATCCGACGAGGTTATAAAAATGCATGGACAGCCCGTCTGTCTTAATTGCATCGACCGTCTCACCGCAATGAAAAATTCACTCTAATAGTTTTGGGAGCAATTAAATGAACAGTGTAAACTCAATAACGGCCGCACTCGATAAGCTTAAAGAGGTTGTTGATACCACTTCGGTGCTGGGCGAAAAAATAGTTACCGATGATATGACGATAATTCCTGTATCTAAGGTCGACGTCGGTTTTGCGGGCGGCGGCGCCGATATGACCGACGCGCGTCACCAAAAAAAGAACAGCCCTGTGGGCACGGGCGCTAAAATTTCCTTAACACCGCTTACCTTTTTGGTGCTTGATAAGGACGGCGCACACCTGCTAAACATAAACGCCTCAAAGCCGACCGCTACCGAGCAAATCGTCAATGCGGTTTTTGATAAGCTAAAAGAAATAAAAACCGAAAAAGAATATATAATTGAAGAATAAAAACCGCTATATATATAGCGGTTTTTATTGATTTATAGCACTTTTTGGAATATAATATACGTAATAAAGCTTTTGGAGTTATTATGTTAAAGAAATTGAATTTAAAACAGATTTTTATATATTCTTTTTTTGGTGTTTTAACAACCGCTGTAAACTGGGCGGTGTATATCGGTCTGCAAAAAGTCGGTGTTTCGGTTACTGCCTCTAACGCTGTGGCTTGGCTTGCCGCTATTAGCGTCGCATTTATAACAAATAAAAAATACACATTTAAAAACAAGGCTCGCTCTTTAAAAGAATTGTTAGAACAAATTATTTTATTTGTTTTTTCACGTCTTTTGTCGGGCCTTTTTGAGATTTTTTTACCGACGATGCTCTTATACATCGGTCTTACGGGTACGTTATTTGGTGTGAGCGGTTTCTGGGCAAAAATCATAACCAACGTCTTTGTTATCTGCCTTAACTATATTTTAAGCAGAACCCTTGTTTTTCCGCAAAAAAATATAATAAAAGGCATTAAAAACACATTGAAAAGCATCCTTCGATATGGTAATATAAAATCAATAAAATATGATGAAAGAAAACACTCAATGCTTGCGAATTATCATACACACACCTACCGCTGCAACCATGCCTCAGGTCGCGACCGCGACTTTGTCACAGCGGCCATAAAAGAAGGTCTTACCGACCTCGGCTTTGCCGACCACGTGCCCTATATCTACCCCGAAAAGAACTACTACGAGGGCGCAAAAATGCGAATGGAGGAATTGGGAGGTTACTTCACTTCAATTCTTAATTTGCGAAAGCAATATGCCGATAAAATTCGCATACACGTCGGCTTCGAAACCGAGTATTACGAAAGCTGCTTTGATAAAACCTTTAACGAGCTTCGAAAACACCCTCTCGATTACCTTATCCTCGGTCAGCACCGAATTGGCGACTATGCCTCACAGCTTGTATTCGCCCCGACCAAAAGTGAATCGGATTTGACTCAATACGTCGACACCGTTATTAAGGCAATTAGCACAGGAAAATTTTCGTATATTGCACATCCCGACGCCATAAATTTTATAGGCGAGGACGACGCTTTTTATACACAGATGAAACGCTTGTGTGTTGCCGCTAAGGAATATGACGTACCGCTTGAGATAAATATGCTTGGCGCCGCCACCGGCCGCAACTACCCATGTGAGCGCTTTTTTAAAATAGTTGCCGAGGTTGGCAACGAGGTGATTATAGGCTGTGACGCCCACTCACCCGCCGGTATTGTAAACAATGCAGGATATGAAAAATGCATGGCTATTCTTAAAAAATACGGCATTACACCCTTGCCTTATTTAAAATTCAAAAAAATATAATAGGAGTGGTTTTATGATTACGTTTGATTGTTTCCCCGGCGGTAAAAAATACTGTGTAACCTTTAGCTTTGACGATGGTCCGAGCGAGGATGCACGTTTAGTAAAGCTTTTCGATAAATACGGACTGCGAGGCACCTTTAATATCTGTGACGGTTGTTTGGACCGCCTTGGCGCAGATGGTCTTAAAGAGGTATACGGCACTCACGAAATTGCCTGCCACGGCAGAAAGCATTTATCGGTTGATACCGTAAGCGATGCCACCCTTATTAACGAGATTTTTGGGCAACGCAAATTGTTAGAAAGCGCACTTGGTCAGCCCATTTGCGGTATGGCATACCCCTGCGCCAGATTTAGCGACTCATCCATTGAAACCCTTAAAAAATGCGGCATTGTTTATTCGAGAACGGGTGCGGGCGGCAATTTTAATATTCCGAGCGATTTTATGAGGTGGAACCCAACCTGCCACTTTAAGCAGGGTCTTGAAAATGCCGAACGCTTTTTTAAGATGATGGATGGATATTTTGCAGGTCCTCGCATTATGTACGTTTGGGGCCATGCCTTTGAGCTTCGCACAGAGGAAGATTGGACACTTTTGGAGCAGTTTTGCGAAATCATATCGAACAACGAGCGCATTTGGTACGCTACCAATATGGAAATTTACAGATATATGCAAGCCGTTTATAGCCTTGTTATTTCGGCCGATGAAACCATTGTACATAACCCGTCGGCCACCGACGTATGGATAGCTTATCATCGCAAGCCCGTTAAAATTCCTGCGGGTCAAACGGTTAAACTTTAAGGAGAGATACGTATGTTTGAAAAATCTAAATGGATATGGGAAAACGCCGAGCCGAAGCCCGACGAATATGCCGAATTTTTGGTAAAGCTTAATAAAAGTAACGGCAAAAAATACGTGCTTAACATTTCGGTTGACACCAACTATTCGGTTAGCATCGGCGGTGTTGTTGCCTCCTTCGGACAATATTCTGATTATCCCACCAAAAAATCCTTTAACAGTGTGGATATAACCGATTTTCTCAAAAGTGGCGAAAACGAAATTATCATTACCGCCTATTATTTAGGTGTTGCCAAATTCGGCACCTATGCACTCGGGGACGCTGGTCTTATTTTTGATATTACCGAGGACGGCAATATCGTTGCCGTGTCCGACGAGAACGTTTTATCACGTCTGTCACCTGCTTACGAATCACACAAGCAGTCGCAGCTTACCTTCTGCCTCGGCTACCGTTTTACATACGATATGAATGCACCCCAGCGTGAATTCACCCCGAGTGTTATTCGCACTACGCTCACAAACAACATCGTACCCCGCCCCAACAAAAAGCTTGTGCTTCGCGACAGGGTTCCAAGCGAGGTTGTAAAATACGGCACCTACGTGTATGGCGAGGGTGACTATTTGGGCGCTAAAATGCACGCATCCGAAATCAAAGAAAATGCCGACTTTGACGGCAAGACACTGTCGGGCGACGGCAACGTTTTCTTTATTGTAGAGCTTGATAAGGAGCATAGTGGCTTCCTCGATTTTGACATTGAGCTCGGGGAAGATTGTGACATCGACGTTGGCTACGGCGAGCATCTGCTTGACGGCCTCTGCCGCACAATACACAACCTTGACTACACCGCTGTTATCCACGGCAAAAAAGGCAGCAACCTATTTACCGAAAAGTTCCGCCGATTTGGTTGCCGCTATATTCAGTTCTTTATACACTCAAACAAGGTTAAGATTAACTATGCGGGACTTCGTCCTACCGAATATCCCATTACCTTTAAGCCGCTAAATTCGGGCAACGAACTCCGCGACAAAATATATGACGTTGCGGCGCATACACTTCTTTGCGATATGCACGAGCATTATGAGGACTGCTGTCAACGTGAGCAGTGTCTATATTCGCTTGATAGCCGCAACGAAATGAAATTTACCTATTATAGTACGGGCGATTTTGAGTTTGCACGCTCTTGTCTTGCACTTATGAATCAGGGTCGAAGCGAGGAATCGGGTCTTTTGCACCTTACCTACCCCGCACGCACCGCGACCTTTATTCCGTCCTACTCACCCTGCTTCTTCCTTTCCTGCCGCGAATATATTGAAATAAGCGGCGACCAAAGCCTTGCCGCCGAGGTTTACGACACACTCGACGCACTCGCAAAGCGTTTCTTCGGCAAGCTTGACGAACGCGGTGTTATCTGCAACTTCTCTAACGAGCCGAAAACCGAAACCACAAGATACTGGGACTTCTTCGACTGGACCGATACCATGCACGACGACCCCCACTGCTTTGATTTTGAGGCTCCGCTTAATGCCTGGTTCTCGATTGCACTTGATAGTTTTGCCTACATCTGTGATATTCTTGGTAAACACGATGAGGCCGAGACCTACCGTGCAGCATGCGATGAATTAAACAAAAACATTGCTAAGGTTTTCTTTAATAAGGAAACGGGTCTCTTTAAATCGTTTGAAAATAAAAACAAAGATAAATATAGCGTCTATACCCAGAGCCTTTGTGTGCTTTGCGGCGCCGCTAAGCACGTAGATATGACCAATATCCTAAAGGTGCTTGAAACAAATGGTAAAGAGAATTTTGGTCTGCATATTGACGCCGACACGCTTGGCACTTGCTGCTTTAGATATGATGCGCTGATAGGCATTGACGAAAAGAAATATACCGAGACCATCCTTAACGATATTGATGCCACCTATAAGCCGATGCTCGACGCAGGCGCTACAACCTTCTGGGAGACCGCCGACGGCGCTGAGGACTATATGATGGGCGGCACCGCAAGTCTTTGCCACGCATGGTCAAGCGCACCGCTGCTCTATTACAGAAAGCTTATATTAGGAGAGAATTTATAATGATTTTTAAAAACATAGATTTTCATAACGTTGATGAAATGACCAAAAACGATGACGGCAGTTATACCCTGCACCGCACCCCCGTTTCGCTTGAAAAAGAGCTTACCGCACACAACGGCGATAAGTACAACCGCTCTAACGTTGGCGTAGAACTGCGCTTTGTAATGAAAAGTGACGTAGTTAAGCTTCGCTTTAAGGCGGCTGAGGACTCAAAAATCGTCTCTACAACGATTTTTGTCGGCGACCTATATCACTCTGCCACAGAGTATATAACCGCCGAGGGCAGCGAAATTGTGCTCGAAAAGGAGAAGTTAGACCCGGCTAAATGCAACAGCAAGGCATACGGCTATTTTGAGCCTGCGTTTGACAGCTCGGTTATACGTATTTCCTTGCAGGCGGGTTGGGTACACTTTATCGACGTCGAGGGTGAGGTTGCTCCCCCAACACCCGATTTATTACCCAAAAGAAAAATGCTTGCCTACGGCTCATCGATAACAAGTGCCTCAGGCGCAATACGTTTTGAAAACGGTTATTCTGCACGAGTTGGCGAGGCCTTCGGCTGCGACGCCACAATTAAGGGATATCCCGGTTCTTGCTGTATGCAAAAGGAAATGGCAGACTATTTAGCGAAGCAGGAATTTGATTTTGCCGTACTCGAGCTTGGCGTTAATATTCTTAACGTTGGTCCCGAGGAATTCGGCAGACGCCTTACATATTTGTTAGATAAGGTGTGCAATTCACATAAGGACAAACGCTTTTTCCTTATTTCTCCCTTCTTTATGTGGGATGATTATGGTGTAGAAAAGCCGTCGGTATTGTTCCGCCGCGAGTTTACACGTGTGTTAAATGAATTAAAGCTTCAAAATGCCGTATATATTGACGGTCTTACCCTTTTTGGAAATCCACAACACCTAAATACCGACTCTGTGCATCCCGACCCACGCGGTCACGAAATAATTGCCGAGAGATTGGTTAAAATAATGAAAGATTATATTTAACGGAGGAAAACACTATGATTTTTGCTATTGTCACTGCGATTTTACTTTTAATTATTATTCCCAACGTGCGTATTGTTCCACAAACTACACAATACGTTATTGAATTTTTAGGTAAATACAAAACAACCTGGGACGCAGGTCTGCACATTAAAATCCCCTTCTTTGAAAAGATTACAAAGAAGATAACCCTTAAAGAGCAGGTTATCGACTCACCACCCCAGCCCGTTATTACCAAGGATAACGTTACAATGCAGATTGATACGGTAGTTTTCTTCCGTATATTTGATGCAAAGATGTACACCTACGGTGTTGTAAATCCCATAAACGCACTTGAAAATCTAACGGCAACCACCCTTCGTAACATTGTTGGTGAGCTTGAGCTTGACGGAACACTCACCTCACGCGACACCATTAACGGCAAGATGACCGCCATACTTGATGACGCTACCGACCAATGGGGCATCAAGGTTACACGTGTTGAGCTTAAAAACATTATCCCCCCTGCCGAAATTCAGTCGGCAATGGAAAAGCAAATGAAGGCAGAGCGTGACCGTCGTGAAACACTCTTACAGGCAGAGGGTCACAAGGCGGCAGCCATCACACGTGCCGAGGGCGATAAGCAGGCTATGATTTTAGCCGCCGAGGGTGAACGCGATGCCAGAATTGCACGTGCCGAAGGTGAAGCAAAAGCTATTTACCTCGCAAAGAAGGCAGAGGCCGACGGTCTTAAAGCACTTAAAGAGGCAGGCGCCGATATGTCGGTGCTTGAGCTTAAAAAGTATGAGGCTTTGGTTGAAATGTCAAAGGGTCAGGCGGCAAAAATTATTGTGCCTACCGACGTTGTGAACACAGTAACACAAAGCACCGTATTCTCTGAAACAACGGGACTCGGTGACGTTACACCGCAAGGCAAAACCGCAAAAGCACCTAAAAAGATTGACCCGTGCTGTGATTAAAACATAAGTCTCGCTCCCTCTGACGAGGGAGCTGGATTTTGCGTAGCAAAAGACTGAGGGAGAGAAGCTAACAACTACCCCTCAGTCATTTTTCCAAAATGACAGCTCCCCTGACAAGTGGAGCCTCCGCTGCGGCGGAAATCGGCAAGGCTCAAATTTTAACCACCTACAAATCAGGTGGTTGTTATGCAAAAAAATCCCAAGTGTCTTTTGACACCTGGGATTTTTATTTGCTTTATGTATTATTCTGCATCCTCTGTGGGAACTTCGTCTACGGGAGCTTCTTCTACAACAGCTTCGTCTACGGGAGCTTCCTCGGCAGCCTTCTTAGCGGCACGACGTGCAGCCTTTGCAGCAGCCTTCTTCTTTTTCTTGTTGTTCTTAACAATAATAACAACTACTATGATGATTACTATTAAGAGAATAAGTCCGCCAAATGCAGCGCCAAAGATTATAAGAATCTTAGTAAGGTCAAAACTTGAGCCTGTGCCATTGTTGGTTGCGGCATTACCGTTGTTCTCGTTGCCGCCTTCCTCTTCCTCTTGCTCTTGCTCTATCTCGGCCTGTGCATCCTCTGCTGACTGAACACCGAAATCGCTCTGGTTTTCGGGAAGCTCGTCAAAGTATGTCTTGTCAGCGGTACGAACTCTGAAGTTAGGATTGTCGTATGCTTCGAGGTCCTTAGCAACGGTTGAGCCTTCGGGAACTATGAAGGTCCAAGCAGTTTTCTTGTGCTGAGGCGAGCCAAAGGGTGAAACGTATTCTTTACCCGAGTATTTGCCATCATTTGTTCTATAACCGTTCATATAACCAAGCTCGCACATGGGGTTACAGATAACAACCTCGGTCTTATCTGAGGTATTGTTTGCAATAGCAAGACCATAGATTTCCTTAACGGTTGAAGAGAATACGATTCTCTCGAGGTTTTTCATATCACAGAAAGCATAAACACCGATGGTCTCAACACCATAGGAAATAACTACCTCTGTTAAAGAAGTACAACCCGAGCAGAAGTCCTGAGGAACGTCCTTAAGCTTTGCAGGAATTGTAATCTTGCTGATTGCAGGGCTTCTACGGAAGGTAGAAATGCCGCACTTCTCAAGCGAGTAAGGAAGGCTTACCTTTTCGAGATAGTCGCAGAAAGAAAATGCTTCGCTACCAATTTTTGTGATGCCTTCGGGAATAACAACGCTTGTAATATCATCGTTATCATAGAAAGCCTTGCTGTCGATTTCGGTAACAGGGTTGCCGTCGGCATCCTTTGAAGGAATTACAACGTCGCCACCGGGGCCTAAGTATTCAACAAGAATACCATCGTAGATGTCAAAATCGTCATAGTTGGTTGCTGCGGCTGTGGGCATTGCGCCTACAAAGCAAGCAGTCATCAAAACAGCGATTAAGACAAGTGCTGATAAAAGTTTTTTCATAGTCTTTTTCTCCTTATAATTTGGTAATTAAATAATACATTAAAATACCTTTTTTGTCAACAATTTATTGCACAAAAAAAGAGGTGGTAGAACCACCTCTTTTTATCTTTAATTATTCAGCATCCTCTGTGGGAGCTTCTTCTGCGGGAGCTTCTTCTACAGGAGCTTCCTCAGCGGCCTTCTTTGCGGCACGACGTGCAGCCTTTGCGGCAGCCTTTTTCTTTTTCTTGTTGTTCTTAAGAATAATAACTACTACAACTATGATAACGATTAAGAGGATAATTCCGCCGAATATAGCACCTACGATAATCAGAATCTTAGTAAGGTCTAAGCTTGAATTGTTATTATTATTGTTGTTATTGTTGTTGTTATTATTGTCGTCGTCGGTATTATCGTCGCCTTTATTATCATCGGGACGCTCTACGTCATCAGCCGACTGAACACCGAAAGTACTCTGGTTTTCGGGAAGCTCGTCGAAATAGGACTTATCGGCAGTACGAATTCTGTAGTTGGGGTTGTCGTATGCTTCGAGGTCCTTAGCAACGGTTGAGCCTTCGGGAACTATGAAGGTCCACGAGGTCTTCTTATGGTCCGGAGAAGCAAAGGGAGATCTAAATTCCTTACCGGTATTGCTGCTGCCAAGTCCGCTATTTCTATAACCATTCATATAGCCGAGCTCGCACATGGGGTTACAAATAACAACCTCGGTCTTTTCAGAGGTGTTGTTTGCAAGTGCAAGACCGTAGATTTCCTTTACTGTTTCAGAGAAAACAATTCTCTCAAGGTTTTTCATGTTACAGAAAGAGTAAACGCCAATAGTTTCAACACCATAAGAAATAACAATCTCTGTTAAGGAATTACAACCTGCGCAGAAGTCCTGAGGAACATCCTTAAGATTTGCAGGAACAACCATCTTTGTGATTGCAGGACACATACGGAAGATTGAGATGCCGCACTTCTCAAGTGAGTAGGGAAGTGTAGCGCTTTCGAGATAATCGCAAAACTCGAATGCTGAACTACCAATCTTTTCGATGCCTTCGGGAATAACAACGCTTGTAATATCATCGTTATCATAGAAAGCCTTGCTGTCGATTTCGGTAACAGGGTTGCCGTCGGCATCCTTTGAAGGAATTACAACGTCGCCGCCAGGTCCTAAGTATTCAACAAGAATACCATCGTAAATGTCAAAATCGTCATAGTTGATTTCGGCTGCGGCTGCGGGCATTGCGCCTACAAAGCAAGCAGTCATCAAAACAGCGATTAAGACAAGTGCTGATAAAAGTCTTTTCATAGTCTTTTTCTCCTTATAAATTAGTAATTAAATAATACCATAGTCGTGATTTTTAGTCAAGAATTTATCAAAAGTTTTTAACCCCAAAGCCTATAATTGTGCTATTTAGACAATCACATCTTTAAAAACTTGTGCAATTATAATAAATGCTTTTACAGCATAACCGCGTTTTTAAAAACGCTTAAATCTACATCGTTTGAGGGCAGGTCAGGAAGCGAAAATTCGAGTCCCACCATCTTATATTTTGAGGGTGCAAAGTGGTTGTAGCGCATAATTTCCACCCTTGTATCGCCCACTATTTCAGATATTGCCGAAAGGTTCTTAGCGGTATCGGTTATGCCCGGTATTAAAGGTATGCGAACCACAAAGGGCTTGCCTGAATTTCTTAAAATTTCGAAATTTTTAAGGATTAGCGCATTATCGACACCCGTATATTTTAGATGCTCGTCGCCGTCGGCAAGCTTTATGTCATAAAGCACGTAATCGACCGCATTTAGCACCCTTTCGAACACGTCACTCTCGCAATAGCCCGAGGTTTGAAGCGCAATATGTATGCCCTTTATATGCTTTAAGGTTTCAATTATAAATTCGGCTTGTAAAAGCGGCTCGCCGCCCGAAAAGGTTATGCCGCCGCCAACTCTATTTAAGAAGTCCTTGTATTTATTAAGGCGCTCTGCCAAGAGCTTGGGCGTATATTCAACACCAGCAACACTCACGAGTCCCTTGGGGCACGCATGTATGCACCTGCCAAAGGGCTGACACTCCTCATGCGCACAGCCGCGCACACAAAGTCCGCATTTTTCACACAGATTTTCCTTTATCATCAGCTGAGGCTCGGGAGATAGGCCTTCGGGATTATGACACCATAGGCATCTTAGCGGACAGCCCTTCATAAAAACAGTAACACGAGAGCCTGGGCCATCGTGTACTGTCATTTCCTTTATATCAAAAACTGTTCCCTTTATCATACCGTATATTCCTGACGTGCGAGCACGTGGTCTTGATATTCCTTATCAAGCTCTACAAAATATGCGCTCCAGCCCCATATACGAACAACCAACTGCATATGATTTTCGGGATGAAGCTGTGCATCACGCATTGCCGCCGCATTAACGGCATTAAGCTGTAGCTGATGACCGCCCATATCAAAATATGATTTAACAAGGCGGGCAACCTTGCCGATGCTATCCTCATTATTAAACATACCGCCATGGAATTCGAGTGTCAAGGGACCGCCATTGATAGCGCGGCTGAAATCGGGCTTCGAGAAGGACGAAATAACCGAAATCGGTCCCGGTATTTTAGCGTATATACTGCAAGAGAAGTTGGTGCCAAAGGGCTCGCCCTTGCGACGACCGTCGGGTGAAGCGCCGATTTCGGCAGCGTGCCATAAATAGTACATTGCCGAGCCTGTGCCTGCGCGCCAAATACCGCCGCGGCAGTTCTTTTTGCCCTCAAGACCATCGGCAAAGAAGGATAAAAGCTTGCAAGCGAGAGCGTCTACCTCATCGTTATTCTGTCCCATTTTGGGCGCCTCGTAACGAAGAACGGCAAGCATATCGCTATCGTTAGCAAAGTCCTCGTCAACAGCCTTTAAAAGCTGTGCCTTTGTAAACTTCTTTTCATCGTAAACGTATTTCTTTATAGCTGCGAGTGAATCTGCGGCAGTGGCAATACCTGTGCCGTGAACACCGAAGTTATTATATTTGCCGCCCTCGGCAATATCGTCAACCGACATCATAACCTTCATAAAGGGTGACGGAACAAACCACAAATCTTTAACAGAATCGGTAATCTTATCGCACTCGACAAGAATACGCGCCTTAACGTCTGCCATAAAGTCGTCAAAGGTTTCGCATTTATCAAACGATGAGTGAATTGCATCGTCGATAACCTTCGGATATGAGAGCGCCGCTATATTGGCAACGTCGGCGCCAACCTTCGGCACTATGAACTCCCAACAAGCCGCGCAGGTGTAATTAACGGCATCGTCATGCTCGTAACCGAGTTTTTCAAGACCTGCAATAACGATATCGTCGTTGCTATACTGCGGGAAGCCAAGACCTGCCTTAGTAAGCTCGGTGCCAAGCTCGTAAACCTCGATGGGTGTGTTTTTATTAACCCTCAAATTTATTTTGGGGTCGATAAGTAAAAGATTATTGCTTGCCTTTAGGCAAAGCTTTGAAAGGTCATTAAACACCTCGTTGCCGTTCTCGTCCATACCGCCGAGCATCATACTCTGACCGTTATCGCCCTGCTGAACGCCAACGTATGTATCGCTATCCTTATTAAAGGAAAGGAAAAAGTCCTCGATAAGCTCGAGCGCTGACTCGGGAGTGTAAACGCCTGCATCCATATCCTTTTTGAAATAGGGATACATATATTTATCAAATCTACCAACCGTATTGTGATAGTTGCCCTCGAGCCAAAGCGCATAGTGAACTATACGGAAAAACTGAAGTGCTTCACGTAAGTTTGTTGCGCCGTAACGAGGAACGCGGTTAAGGGTTGCAACTATATCGTCTCTGCCCTGCTTTTCGGCCTCGTCTTTATAGCGGTCGGCAAGCGCAATTATAGCGTCGATGCTGCGGCGACTATATTCGTCGGCTGTTTTTCTTGCTTCCAAAAGACCGATGCTGATAATCTTCTCGTAATCGGGTGACAGGTTTGACATATAGCCAAGCTCGTGAACGTAATGCTTAGCCTTTATATCCTCCCACTCCTTTTCGGTAAAGCAGTCGGGTATGTTACTGATTGTGCGCATAAAGCAAATCTTTTCGTTCGGCAAAATAACGGGTGTTTCGGCCGCCGTCAAACGCTCAAATCTATCGGTCATACGCTCGACGGGGGTTAAACCCTTTTTGCTATATTCCTCGGCTAAATTCCAATCAACCGTCTTTCTGAATTTGTGGTGTTGCTTGGAAACTATATAATGTAATAGTTCTTTCATAATAATATCTCCTTTCACAAAAAACTAATATCTCTTCAAGGTAATAATAACATATATACTTTATTTTTACAAGAAAAATGTATAAAAAAAGAGGGGTAATTCCCCTCTTTTTTACTTCCAATATCCAAGCTGCTGTCCCTTTTTGTAAACCTGATCGGCAAGAATTTTATAGCCGAGCTCGTTAAGGTGGGCATCGCCCCTTTGATTTTTGTAGCTGTAGCTTGTGGGAACGATATTCTTTTTAATGCAGTAACCATCCATACCGGTTAACTCTACGCCGTAATCAATATGAGCTTGTTTTATCATATATTCGCGAATGTCGAGCGCCTTATCACCAAACGCCTCTTTAAATTCTTTGGCAAGGTCATTTTCTGAATAGTGCGGAATTATAACAATATAATTCTCATTTAGCGCTGTGAGCTTCTTGTATTTATTGATAATTACGTCGGCAGTCAATTTGCCGTCATTACCGCCAATATAGATTACGTTGCAATGAATCTTTTTATATTGTGATGAGTAATCGTATTTTACCTTGGTGCCTGCCTTTAAGGTGAGTGCCGAGACGGTATTCTCGCGAGTTAGCTTGTAGGTGCCAACGTCGTAGGACTCGCCCTTTTCGTACTCGATGGTGTATTTTTTGCCGTCAATTATAACGTTGTTAAGTCTAAGCTGATTACCAAAGCCCTTATAGGTTATGGGGGTTTCTGCGCCTACCGACTTAAACAAATTGCGGTCGAGCGCAACCTGACTTTCGCCCTTTTTGAAGGTTACGTCGTTGGTAAGGCAAATTTCAATAGCATTGGCACGCGATAAAATCGCCTCGCTGGTTTCGCCCGGTACACCCGCATTTATAACACGAAATGCCGAGCCGATTTGACCCTGTAAATGCTGCGGATAGGTATATCCCTCTGACATAGCCATACCCTGTGTAATACTATCGCCCCAACAAACAACTACCGTATTTTCATCATCAAATTTGTCAACTTTTTTTGCCGCCGTTAATTTAAACAACTTTTGCTCACTCTTTTCGTCGCTGCTTATATTAGAACTTGAATTGGTTTTATTGTCCCCCTGCGGTTTGCCCTCACCTTGTGAGCCGCAACCGACAAAAACAAATAACAAGGACGCGCATAAAAGTATGCTTAAAATTCTTTTCATTTTAACATCTCCTATTTCCAATATCCAAGCTCTTGACCCTTTTTGTAAACCAGTTCACCAAGGATTAAATAACCCTTTTCGTTAAGGTGGCAGTCAGCCATATTACCCTTGTAGGTATAGGTGTTGGGAATTAAGCCCCTTTTAATACAAGTCTTATCGGTATCGGTTAGCTCTATGTCATAATCCTTGTGCGCCTGATTCATAAAATAATCACGAGCATTAAGCGCTTTATCACCGAAGGCTTCGATAAATTCTTCGGAAAAATCCTCAGAATAGAACGGAATTATAACTATGTAGTTTTCGTTTAAATCTGTCAATTTTTTATATTTTTCGATAAGTGACTTGGCGTCGCTGCTATCATCATTAGCGCCCATAAGAATTACGTTGCAATGCACCTTTTTATATTGTGAGGAGTAATCGTATTTTACCTTGGTGCCCGCCTTTAAGGTGAGTGCCGAGGCGGTATTTTCTCGAGTTAGCTTGTAGGTGCCAACGTCGTAGGACTCGCCCTTTTCGTACTCGATGGTGTATTTTTTGCCGTCAATTATAACGCTGCTGAGCTTTAGCTGATTGCCAAAGCCCTTATAGGTTATAGGGGTTTCTGCGCCTACCGACTTGAACAGCGTGCGGTCAAGCAGGGCCTGTTTTTCGCCCTTTTTAAAGGTTACGTCATTGGTAAGGCAGAATTCAATAGCGTTGGCACGCGATAAGATCGCCTCACTGGTTTCGCCCGGTACACCCGCATTTATAACGCGATAAGGCGAGCCGATTTGACCCTGTAAATGCTGCGGATAGGTAAAGCCCATTGGCATAGCCATACCCTGTGTAATGCTGTCACCCCAGCAAATAACAACCGTATTTTCATCATCAAATTTGGCAACATATTTTGCCGACCTTAATTTAAACACCTTTGGTTCATCCTTTTTGCTGCTGCTCGAATTGGTTGCGTTATTCTGTGGGTCTGCGCTCTGTCCGCCGCAACCAACAAGAACAAATAACAAGGTCACACACAAAAGAATGCTTAAAATTCTTTTCATATTATTACCCCTCTATTTCCAATAACCAAGCTCTTGGCCTTTTTTATAAACCAAGTCGCCAAGGATTTTATAGCCGATTTCATTTAAACGGTAATCTCCCCTCTCACCCTCGTAATTATAGGTGCCGGGAATCATATCTTTTTTTATGCAATAGCCATCAAGCTTTGATAAGGTTACGCCATAATCCTTATGCGCCTGATGCATAAAATAATCACGCACGTTAAGCGCCTTATCGCCAAAGGCGGCGGTAAATTCAGCCGAAAAATCTTCTGAATGGAACGGAACTATTACAATATAATTTTCATTAAGTGCCGTTAGCTTTTTATACTTTTCAATAAGCACTTTGGCGCCCTGATTACTTTCGTTTGCGCCCATTAAAATTATGTTGCATTGTACCTTTTTATATTGCGATGAATAGTCGTATCTCACCTTGGTGCCCGCCTTTATGGTAAGCGCCTTTGAGGCATCCTTGCGGGTTAATCTATATATGCCGTTGTCGTGCTCCTCGCCCACTTCAAACTCAAGCGTATATTTTTTGCCGCCGACAATAACGTTTTCCATTTTAAGCTGGTTGCCGAAGCCCCTGTAGGTTATAGGGAGGGGGTCGTTCGGTCGCGTACACATATATCGGTCCATGGTGTACTGCTTCTCGCCCTTATCAAATATTGCGTCGCCCGTAAGAACAAACTCTATGGCATTGGCGCGTGATAAAACGGCGCTGCTTTCCTCACCCGAAACGCCCGCATTTATAACCCTAAACTGCGAGCCGATTTGCTCCTGCAGATACTCGGGGTAGGTAAAGCCTGCCTTCATGCCCACGCCCTCTGTGGCGTCGTCACCCCAACAGATAATTACGTTGCCTTGGTCCTCAAATTCCAAAACAGGCTTTGCCGCATCAGGAAAATACTTGTTTTGGGGCTCTTCATTCTGCCCCGTACATGCAGCGCCCGTAAGGAGTAGCAAAAGGCACAATAATACACTTAAAATTCTTTTCATAAATTTTCCTCTAAACGTTTTTGATTGCCGCCGCCACACTTTTTGCAAGCACCTCATAGCCCTCATCGGTAAAGTGTACGCCGTCATCAGAATGCAAATATCGGTTAGCCTTTGATACCTGCATCATATCGTTAACCGTTAAGTTGTATTTTGCCGCGATTTTCTTGGCGATTTCGCCACGTCGGCTAAGCAACTCGGTTGCTTCTAAATCAACAACGGGTTGGCACTCTAACATAGGTAGGCAATACTCGGTGGGTGTGGCAATAATAATTTTGCTTTCAGGACAAATTTCTACAAGACGCTTTATTGTTTTATCCAGCGCTGCCTCATAATCCTCGTGCGTTGTCCATTTGCCGTGACCGCCATGGGTAAAATGAATAACGTCATACTTGATTTTTTCATCTGACAAAAGCGCGAACTCCATAAGCGGCAGGACAAACTTGCTGTCAATTGCCAATGAGTGAGTCCAACGCGAAACAATATAATCTTGTTTTAGCTGTTCGGCCACAAAAAAACTATAACCCTCAATTATGCTGTCACCAATAAGCATAACTCGCTTTTTGTCGGCATCATATAGCCTTTCTTTCCAAACACGTGACCAAATGTATTCTTCTCGGGGCTCTTTTTTTGAATTAACCCTTGTTGTAACCGTTTGTGTTTGCATATAATCTTTGGCAGTAGAGCGCCCTGAATTTCCCATTTATATTACCTCTTTTTTATTATAGCCGCCAATTTCTTGGCGGCTATAACATTAGTTGAAATTATTCTTCGTCGCCGATTTCTTCATCAAAATCTTCGTCGTCAAGGTCTTCGTCATCGAAGTCATCGTCGTCGAAATCATCATCATCAAAATCGTCGTCATCGAAGTCGTCATCATCAAAATCGTCATCGTCATCATCGTCGCCGCTTATAGCAACCAATACAATGATTACAACAGCGATAAGTATGAGCAACAACATACCGCCTGCCAATGCCAAAACAATAAGCATTGTGAGGTCCTCAGGAACACCGAGCATGGTTGATAATGCACTAAACAACGAGTCGCCTGCGTTCTGCTGAGTCTGACCGAGTTGCTTGTTGTCATCCTTGTTGTCGGTATCGGTCTCGCCTGCACCTTCGCCATCATCGGGGGTTGTGCCCTCGTCTGCGGGCTTATTGTAAACGCCGATAGACTCCCAAACAAATCCATTCTTCTTGTTCTTTACATAGAAATCATAGAGTGTGGAATTGTCAAGACCGCGAAGTATGAAGCCCTCACGCACACCTGTGAACGCGCCGGGGCTGATAGTAGCAGTCGGGTTGTTAACAGTAATACTGCGTAGGTTCTTGTTGTTCTGGAAGGATCCGTTACCAATCTTTGTAACGTTCTCGCTAAGAACAATGTCACCTCTGAGGTCGCAGCTCATAAATGCCCAGTCTTGAATTTCTTTAAGTGACTTTGGCAATGATACGTATTTAAGTCTTGAAGCAGCGGCAAACGCACTGTCGCCGATAACCTCAATACCCTCTTCAAATACGGCAGCCTGAATGGTCATTGTGTAAGGTCTTGCCTTGAAGATGTTAGAAGCAACTGTGGTTATCTTTTCGCCGTTAAGTTTTGCGGGGAATACAACCTTTGCGCTGTAATCCTTGCTTTCATCCTTACGTGCATAGGTCTGTAAACCGCCCGCGCCGTTTGATGTGAATTTATAGTTGCCGTTATCCTTGATGTCATTAATGGTTTCTTCGGGTAGCGGATCGATCTCAACAAACGGGTTGCCGTTTTTCCTTGCGTAATCGTAAGCGGTTGAATCCTTAATACCGTAAATAGTTGTTGTTGCGGGGATAAAGCCCTCACCCAACTCAGCATTCTTGTTGTAAATGTATATTCCCTCGAGCTTGGGATTGTTGCCAAATGCAGCTTTACCAACAAACGAACAGTCGGGCCCAAGCTTAACTGTGCCTTCAAGTGCGCAATAACTGAATGCCCAAGCCTCAATTGATACAACGGAATTCGGTAAGGTGAGTCTCATAAGGTTAGAGCAACCGTTAAATGCGCTATCGCCAATCTTGGCAATACCGTCGCTTATCTCAATTGCATAAACCTTGCCCTTGCTTGCAGAATTCTTAAATGCGTTGCTGTTGATTTTTGAAATCAATACGTTTTTGGTAACTTGACCGTTTGGATCGGTATAATCAGCAACCGACGGGATGATAACCTTACCGCCGTCACCGGTATATCCGCCGATGCCGTAAATGCCGTTTTCTAAAGTAATCTTAAAGGTTGCGTTCTTGTCAACCTTGTTAAGCTTTTCTTCAAGCTTATCAGGTAATGTTGCAGAATACTCGTAACCATTGTCCTTAGCATACTGCTCGGCAGTTGAACCTGGCACGCAGTAAATCTTACAACCATCAGGGAATGCCTTTTCACCGATTTCGGCCTGAGTATTATAGATATAAGCCTCTTTAAGTGCCGAGCCGGCGAATGCGCTCTTTCCAATCTTACGTGTTGCAACAGGCAATTCTATCTTGGTAATTGCAGAGTTCGAAAATGCCGAATTACCGATTGTTGCAAGTGACGAATTATCAACGTCTAACTTGATTTCTTCAAGTGAGGTCGCACCCTGGAATGCGCCGTTACCAATAGAGGTTACGCTATCGGGTATGTCGAGTGATTTAAGGTTAATAGCATCACCGAACGCATAGCTAACAATATCTGTCAAGGTGCTGGGAAGTGTTAAGTAGCGAAGATTTGTAAGACCGTAGAATGCGCTGTCACCAATCTTGGTATAGCCTTCGCTGATAACGAGATTGTAAATGCGATTCTTCTCGGAATTACTCTTCATAGCGTTGGACTGAATGCTGGTTATCTTAGCATTGTCAACCTTGTCACCTGTGAGGGAAGAGGGTGAAGTGCTGTATGTGATACCGTATGCAGTGCCAACAGCGGGAATTGTGTACTTACCTGCAATGCCTACTGTTGCATCGTCAGGATTGAAGTTGTTAAGATAATATCTGTTTGAACCGTTATTTGCAACGTCATATCTGAAGTTGTAAACGGCCTTAGTATCCTCGGTCTTGGCAATCTGCTCAATCTTAGCGTTTTCTGCCTCGATTTCAGCCTTGAGTTCATCCTCAATTGCCTTGATTTCATCATCAATAGCAACGAACTTATTGCCGTTTGCCTCAGCTAATGCCTTTGCGGTTGACGGGCTTGTGCCGTCAGAAGCGTAGGTTGCACCGTAGATTGTAACGGTGTCACCTGCCTTGAGCTGCGTATCGTCAAGAACTGCATCGCGATTATAAACGTAAAGCTTTTCAATGCCGGTAAATGCCTTAAGGGCATCTGAATCTACCTTTGTTATTGTATAAGGTAGTTTTAATTCCTTTGTAGCAGGCATCTTATTAAATGCCGCAGGGAAGGTTTTAACGCCCTTACCGATGATTACCTCTTCAATTGTTTCCATGTAGGTGAACGTGTTTTTGGTCCAACCTGTGAGTGAATCGGGAAGAACAACCTTTTTAAGGGCTGTGCCGTTAAATGCCCATTCCTCTAACTTTTCGAGTGTGTTCGGGAAGTATACGTACTTAAGGAACTTCGCACCTGAGAAGCCTGCATTACCAACCGAAGTAATACCCTCTTCAAAGTATACAGAGAAAATAGTTTCATTTTTATTAAACAGATTGGTGTTTACCTTTACAGCGTTAGCACCATCAACCTTTGCCGGAATTATTACCTTTTGACTGAATGGTAATTCTTCATAAATCTTACTATATGATTTAATTGTACCGTTTGCATCAATGGTAAATTTATAGTTACCGTTGTCTACGTACTCATCTTCAGGCACCTTCGAAGTGTCCTTTACGTATACGTATACTGTAGCCTGTTTTCCGCCATTTGTGGTAACAACAGCCTTATAAAGACCATCCTTGGTGCCCTTAATTGCGGTGCCTGAAACTGTAAGAGCGTTAGCCCAAGAAATAGAATCGGCTGCAGCCTGCCAGGTAAGATCTTTAGCTGCATAGTAGGAACCTTCAACCTCAACATAGAAGTCGTCAAGAGCCTTTTCGGTATTCGGTTTAATCTTTAAGATAGGATTGTCACCCTTTACCGTTTCAACATCATCGGCAGTGCCGCTGATGGGAACAGGCTTGATGCTATCATTAAGCTTAATTTTAACGGTGTTTATCTTGGTCCAACCGGACAAGCCGCCTGAATAAAGCACGAAGGTGCCGATACCTACCGTACCCTTTGTTGCGGGAATACCGCTATAGCTAAAGATATGGTTAGATGCAGTATCTTCTGCATCGTAAACGGTACCCTTGCTGCCCTCAAATTTTACAATCCAATTGCGCATCGGTGCCTGGGCCTGCTGATTGGCCTTTACAAGACCGCTGGTCCAGTCGGTAACACCCACACTGATTTTGGTATGTGCAAATGCATTACCTGTGTATGCGGTATAAGAAGCCTTACTATACGGTTCGGCTGTCTTGTTTCTTGTGTCAACGGTAAAGCCGTACATATTAGAATCGGTGGTTAATTTGCCGTTCGTTGTAGTAGTACGTCCGTAAACAAAGCTACCATTACTATCTAAATGACCGTAGAACACAGCCTGAAGATCAATTGTATAATCTGAGAAATCAGCAACAATATCGTTGTTGAGTGTTAACATACCGTGTGTCTGCCATACGTTAACACCGGGTGTTGTATAGTTAAAAGGAATAAGACCGGGCTGGGGGTTGTTGGCAACCGTTGTCGGAGCCTCTGTAATATCTATCCAGGTTTTACCCGACGCGGTAGTATTCCAATACTGTGCTGACCAATCACTCGGCAATTCGCCTGCCGTAAAGGTCTTTGAATAGAGTACCCACTCGGTTGCCGCCATCTCTTTTACTGCAACGTAAACGGTTCTTGAAGCGCTGCCGCAGGTTGCGGTTACGGGGAATGTGCCTATACCGCGAGCAAAGATTGTATCCTTATCGTTATCAATAGCGAGCGCATCGCTGGTTGAAGTAAAGATAATTTCGCTACCGGGGTAGAATGAGCCGTCAATTTCAATAAGGGTTTGGCTCATATCAGCGGTGGTTAAAAAGTCCATCGGGATAACCGGAGCCGCATCCTTAATAAAGTAAGCGTCAATTTCGGTTGAGGGGATTTCCTCAATATCATTATTAAGCTTAATTTTAAAGGTGTTTATCTTGGTCCAACCAGACAAGCCGCCCGAATAAAGTACAAACGTACCAATACCAACGGTACCCTTTGCTTCGGGAATACCTGTATAGCTGAAGACATGGTTGGGAGCAGTATCCTGCGCATCATAAACGGTAGCCTTGTCGCCATCGAATTTTACAATCCAATTGCGCATCGGTGCTTGGGCCTGCTGATTGGCCTGTGCAAGGCCACTGGTCCAGTCGGTAACACCCTCGCTAATTTTGGTGCGAGTAAATTTGTTTAACGTATAGGTGGTATAGAAAGCCTTGGTATACGGTTCAGCAGAGGACTTTCTTGTATCAATGGTAAATCCATACGTATTAGAATCGGTAGTTAATTTGCCGTTTGTCGTATTTGCACGACCATAAATAAAGCTACCATTACTATCTATATGTCCATAGAATACAGCCTGAAGGTCAATTGTGTAATTTGAAAAATCAGCAACAATATCATTATTAAGTGTTAACATACCATGTGTCTGGTATACGTTAACACCCGGTGTTGTATAGTTAAAGGGGATAAGACCGGGGTGCGGGTTGTTGGCAACCGTTGTCGGAGCCTCTGTAATATCTACCCACGCCTTATCGGTTGTGTTCCAATACTGTGCCGACCAGTCGCTCGGTATTTTACCTGCTTCAAAGGTCTTTGAATAGAGTTCCCACTCTGTTTCGTTTTCCTCTTTTACAACAACGTATATATCCTTGGTTACGCTCTCGTACGTAGCGGTAAGCTTAAAGGTACCCTTCTTGAAGGTGCGAAGTGTTTTACCGTCAAGTGTAATGCCGCTTGCGGTTGTTTCCCAAGTAATATCAGAGCCAAGCACCTGTTCGGCGCCAAACTCAACAACTGTATTATTTAAATCAATCTGTTTTAAAACTGTTGTAGCAATTGCAGGAGCATTGTTTTTGATTTCGTATAAACCGCCAACCTCTTCCTGTAAGGTAACGGGTAAGGAATCACCAACGTCTACAGATACACTAAACTTGCTGAAATAACCCGTTACGTCCTCAACGTACACACCAACCGTACCTGCAGTAGTGGGTATTTCAGGAGTAATTGTATCTTCACTTAACTTGTAATACTCTGTAAGCTCGCCGCCTGCAGTCGCAGCCGATACGATAACGTCGTTATCCTTAAACTCATAGGAATAATCGTACATAGTATTAGCAGCATACGCAAAGCCGAAGTCTACAGCGTCGCGCTTATATTTATAACCTGTGGTTCTAAATAAAACGCTACCTGCGCCGCTGTTGGTTGCAACAGTAGCGGCAACAAATGCAGAATCGGCAGTTGCAAGCTTTGTAGTAGAATCCAAGCCAAGTCTTGCAAGCGCACCTATTAGGCGCCAAGAACCAACAACGTTTGCAGCACCGGTGAAGTTAATTGTATAATTTTTAAAGTTTTTGATTACCGAATCATCGGCAACGTAGAGAATTGCCGAAGAGCCGCCGCCGCCAAGAGCTACGCCGCCCTTGGAGCTATCCCACGAAGCAGTCTTTTCACCTAAAGCCCACTCTGTAGCATTCTTCTTTCTGAAGGTCTGCGCCTTCCAGGGCGATTTACCTGCCGCAACGTCTGCGTCGTAATTCGAGAAATCATAATCGAAGATCTTGAACGGACCCGCTGCTGTTTCGGCAACAAGTACAAACACATCCTTACTGTTTACACCATCTGTAACAGTAAATGGATATGTACCGACTGCGCGAGCAGCAATGCTCTTTTTAGAGTTGTCAAGAACAACACCGCTTGACACACCATTATAGGTCCAGGTGAGCTGGTCACCCGAAACGTAAGAGCCGCCGTCAGTCAGCTGCACCGCAACCGCATTAAAGCCGATTTTTGTGTCCACTACCATAGGGATAGCGGGTGATGAATACGAAACGTTGTACGTATCATCAGCGAAAACCGACAATGACACTGATAGTGTGCAAATGATGACTGCTAATGCAAGCACCAACGCCACTGCTTTTTTTGAAAAGCCTTTTAAAACAGATTTCATATATTCTCCTCCTATAGAAATATATACATAGATACACAATAATAATATCATAAAGCGACGCTTTATGCAATATTTTTTTATTCCAAAAGAACTTTTTATTTTTTGGTAAAAAGCAACAAAAAAAACAAGACCGACCCGCAAAAGCGAATCGGTCCGTATGTTTTTGCTTATTTATAAATGTGAAGCTTACCTGTTGTATCGCCAAACGCATCGATGATGCCCTGCTCGCCGTAACGTTTTACGCCGTAGTTTTTATCGTTTACACGAGCGATACGGTTATTTTCTTCTTGATAATAGGTGTTACCTGTGAAGGTCGGTAGCCACTCGGGTTTTTCCTTATTCGCACTAAATTCTGCCAAGAAGGACATCGAATGGTCAAATATATTATTCTTAACTATAAAGTTTGCAGTTTGGTTTTGTAAACCTCTGCCCTGGTAGTTAGTACCGCGGTTTTTATCAGGACGTGTGTGATAGCCCCAACCGTAGCCGCCGTAACGAAGAATATTACCCTGAATGAGAACGTCCTTCATAATGCCGGCTTCTCTACCCATAAAGTATTCGATGTTGTAAACCGAATATTCAAGAAGGTTGTTTTCAAATAAGATGTCCTCTTCTACAATGGCGCCATCATACTGGAAGGTAATACCTGCATCATAGCACTGGAATACGTGGCAATTGCGAATTGTGTAACCCTTACAGCCGCCGTAAACCTCAATACCGTTGCCAAGTCTTGCATTACCTACCGAGCTGCCGCCACCTACGTAACCAACAACGCAACCGTCTGCTTCAACGTTTTCAACAGTACCCATCGAAATGCCGTGAATACCCGTGTACATAAGTCTTATGTTTTGTATGGTAGAATTTGATTTTAATCTAAACAGGTGTCCGCCCGAGCAGGTTTCAATGTTAGCATAAAGCTCGCCGGGGTTGCCGTCGGTGCAGTAAACGTAAGCTCTGCCGCCCTTAATGTAATAATCGTAATTTACCTTAACGTCTTCGGGTTTCTTTTTAAGGCTACCTACTGCAACGCCGTGGTCGAACACAATTGCGCCCACGTTTGAGGTTGCACCAATTTGTGCGGTGTATACGTCGGGTGTGTCCGAAAGCTTCCACTCTCTGTTTGCGAGGTTTTCGGGTGAGCCGTAAATGGAGGCTTGTTGCCTTTACCGTA
>SVOR01000012.1 GCA_015066295.1 Oscillospiraceae bacterium | reverse complement strand
CGTGGTTCCGAAAAACCACGGGTATAATTCATTTTAGAAAACTGTCAAACTCCGCTTAAACACTGGGTTTTAGGAGAGTTGATTATTTCCCACTTTCGCGTATAGCAGCCTGAGCGGCGGCGAGGCGTGCGATCGGCACGCGGAAGGGTGAACATGATACGTAGTCAAGGCCTACCTTATGGCAGAACTCAACAGATACAGGGTCACCGCCGTGCTCACCACAGATACCGCAGTGGATTTCGGGACGTACCTTCTTACCGAGGGTAACAGCCATATCCATCAACTTGCCAACACCTGTCTGGTCTAGCTTAGCGAACGGATCGTTTTCAAAGATCTTCTTATCATAGTAAGCATCAAGGAACTTACCAGCGTCGTCACGTGAGAAGCCGTATGTCATCTGTGTAAGGTCATTAGTACCGAAGCAGAAGAACTCAGCTTCCTTAGCGATGTCATCAGCAGTAAGACAAGCTCTCGGGATTTCCATCATAGTACCAACTTCGTACTTGAGTTCTACGCCGGCCTTAGCAATTTCTGCATCAGCGGTAGCAACTACAACGTCCTTAACGTACTTAAGTTCTTTAACTTCGCCGGTAAGAGGAATCATGATTTCGGGAACGAGGTTCCAATCAGGATGAGCCTTAGAAACAGCGATAGCGGCACGAATAACAGCAGCAGTCTGCATCTTAGCAATTTCCGGATAGGTAACTGCAAGACGGCAACCACGGTGACCCATCATCGGGTTGAACTCGTGGAGTGAAGTAATGATGTTCTTAATATCTTCAACAGTTTTGCCCTGAGCGTCAGCCAAAGCCTTAATATCAGCTTCTTCGGTAGGAACGAACTCGTGAAGCGGCGGGTCTAAGAAACGGATACATACAGGATTGCCTTCAAGAGCTTCGTAAAGCTTCTCAAAGTCGCCCTGCTGGTAGGGAAGAATCTTATCGAGAGCAGCCTCTCTTGCCTCAACTGTGTCAGAACAAATCATTTCACGGAAGGCAGCGATTCTGTCAGCCTCGAAGAACATATGCTCAGTACGGCAAAGACCGATACCCTCAGCACCAAGCTCGCGAGCGCGCTTAGCATCGGCAGGAGTATCTGCATTGGTACGAACCTTTAATGTTCTGTACTTGTCAGCCCAAGCCATGATGCGACCGAATTCGCCTGCGATTTCAGCAGGAACGGTCGGGATAATACCGTCGTAAATGTTACCGGTAGAACCATCTATAGAAATGTAGTCACCCTCGTTGTAAACCTTGCCGCCGAGTGTGAACTTCTTGTTAGCTTCGTCCATAATGATATCGCCGCAACCTGAAACGCAGCAGGTACCCATACCACGAGCAACAACGGCTGCGTGAGAGGTCATACCACCACGAACGGTGAGGATACCTTGAGAAGCCTTCATACCTGTAATATCTTCAGGTGAAGTCTCAAGACGAACGAGAACTACCTTCTCGCCACGATTGTTCCACTCTTCAGCGTCTTCTGCAGTAAATACAACCTTACCGCAAGCAGCACCGGGAGATGCACCGAGGCCACGGCCTGCAGGTGTAGCAGCCTTTAATGCCTTAGCGTCGAACTGCGGGTGGAGAAGTGTATCGAGGTTACGAGGATCGATCATAGCAACAGCCTGCTTCTCATCAATCATACCCTCGTCAACTAAATCACAAGCGATTTTGAGAGCAGCCTTAGCTGTTCTCTTACCATTACGGGTCTGGAGCATATAGAGCTTGCCGTCTTCAACGGTGAATTCCATATCCTGCATATCGCGGTAGTGGTCTTCAAGAATAGCGCAAACCTTGTTGAATTCGTCGAAAGCAGCGGGGAACTTCTGAGCCATCTCAGCGATGGGCATAGGAGTACGAACACCGGCAACAACGTCTTCACCCTGAGCATTGGTAAGGAACTCACCCATAAGACCCTTTTCACCGGTAGCAGGGTCACGTGTGAAGGCAACACCTGTACCACAGTTGTCACCCATATTACCGAATGCCATCATCTGTACGTTAACAGCGGTACCCCAAGAATAAGGAATATCGTTGTCACGACGGTAAACGTTTGCACGGGGGTTGTCCCATGAACGGAAAACAGCCTCAACAGCGCCCATTAACTGTTCCTTAGGATCGGTCGGGAAGTCCTTACCAATCTTTGACTTGTATTCAGCCTTGAACTGTGTAGCGAGCTCTTTAAGGTCTTCAGCAGTAAGCTCAACGTCCTGAGTTACGCCCTTTTCTTCCTTCATTTTGTCGATAAGCTCTTCAAAGTACTTCTTACCAACTTCCATAACAACGTCAGAATACATCTGGATGAAACGACGATAACAGTCGTATGCCCAACGTGCATTACCTGACTTTGTAGCCATTGTTTCAACAACCTCTTCGTTAAGACCGAGGTTAAGGATTGTGTCCATCATACCGGGCATTGAAGCGCGGGCACCTGAACGAACAGATACGAGAAGGGGATTTTCCTTATCGCCGAACTTCTTGCCAACGATACCCTCCATCTTGTCGATGTATTCCATAATCTGTGCCTGGATATCATCGTTAATCTTTCTACCATCTTCGTAGTACTGTGTGCAAGCCTCTGTTGTAACGGTGAAACCCTGAGGAACAGGAAGACCGATTTTGGTCATCTCTGCAAGGTTAGCGCCCTTACCGCCGAGAAGCTCACGCATGCTTGCGTCACCTTCTGAGAAAAGGTATACAAACTTGTGACTCATACTTTTACCTCCTAATATTTTTGCGAACGAGTCGCATTTAATACTGAAATTACTTTCTTCGCAGAAAGTATCAATTTATTCTATCACAATTATTCGCAAAAATAAAGCAAAATTTTTGTTTTTTTGAATTTTTATATATAAATATGTATAAAGGCGCCTGTTTTGCATAAAAAATCCCCCAACATTCACAAATGTTGGGGGAGAAGTGCTATATTTTGAGTGCTTTTGAAACCCTTAGCATTGCGGGTGCCATTGCTACGTTAAGCACAAGCTCAATAATAAAGTTGACACCTACAAGTCCTACAATGGCATAGGTGATGATGTTTGCACCGCCCGACCACTGTGCCAAGATATCCTTGAAAAACAAAAACATTGCCGAAACAAACAAACCTGTGTTTACCAGCGGAGCGACTATGGCAGACGCCATAATTGCGAGGTAGGGCTTTTTGCTTTTAAAGGCCGAGCCCACAAGTCCAGCACAAAGGCCTGCGGCAACACCCTTTACAATGCAAACTGCACTTGTAATAACGGGGCTTGCTTGAACGAGAATATAACCGCCGCCGTCAAGACCTGCAAAGCAGCAAACCGTAACGGTTATACCAAAAACACCGCCGAGTATAGCGCCCGTTTTGGCACCGTAAAGGTATGCGCCGAGCACGACGGGAATAAGCACGAGTGAAAGATTAAAGGTGCCTATTTTGATGAAGTAGCTCATCAGCTGCAGTACAATAATAATGGCAGAGAATATGCCGAGTATGGCGGTACTGCGTGTTTTTTTACTTGTCTGTGACATTTTTAAAACCTCCGATACTGTCCCGAATGGGTACAGTTCATATATTTTTAATCTGCTTTAAAAGCAGTATTAAACAACCTAATTGTTCTTTTCGTATATGATTCTTAAGCCGTCGAGCAAAAGATTTTCGTTATAAATTATGCTATGGTTACAATGTGCGATGATCTCACGTGAAAGACCGCCCGTAGCCACTACGGTAGCACACTCGCCCAATGATTCTTCGATACGTTCAATCATGCCGTCAAGCATAGATGCGGTACCGAGTACCAGACCTGAGCGCATACAATCGGCGGTGTTTGTGCCGATGACACTTGCTGGTGACTCAATGCTTATAGCGGGTAGTTGCGAGGTGTTTTCGGTAAGTGCTTTAAGGGTAAGGTTAACACCTGCGGCAATAGCACCGCCTATAAAAGCACCGTTTTTATCAAGCACGCTTATGGTTGAAGCGGTGCCCATATCAATAACGATGCAGGGCATTGTATATTCGTGTAACGCGCCTACCGCACCTGCGGCAAGGTCAGCACCGAGTTGGGCAGGGTTATCGATTTTAATATGAAGCCCTGTTTTAACACCGGGGGCGAGGGTAAGGGGCACTATGTTGCAAAGCATTGAAACGGCGCGACTTATCGAATTGCCAACCGACGGAACAACCGACGAGATAACGGCATCTTCGATATTATGATAATTACAGCCGTGCAACGCCAAAATATCCTTAATATCAATGGCGTATTGGTCGGCAGTACGACGCACCTCGGTAGCAAGTCTTGCGGTAAACACAAGAACTTCGCCGTCATACAATCCTAAGGTAATATTGGTATTGCCTATATCTACGGCCAATAACATAAAAACACCCCTTAATATTATTTACAAGGGTATTATACAACATACTTTTTTTAAAATCAACAAAAAATAGTTGACTTTAAGGCTTACTATTGGTATAATACAGTGTGCTATTGGTGAAAACTGCGCCAATCAGCTCCTTGCCGTTTCGGGATGAGGCGGCCAAAAGTCCATAAGGAGGTGCAACAGAATGGTTACAAGTAAGTATGAAGCAGCTATGATTTTCTCTGTAAAAGAGGGTGACGAGGCAGTTGCCGCTTTAAACGAGAAGTTCCAGGCTCTTATTGCTGAAAACGCTACTGTTGAGAACGTTGATGATTGGGGTAAGCGCAAGCTCGCATATCCTATCAACTACGAAAACGACGGTTACTATGTTTTCACAACCTTTACTTCTGCTCCGGAGTTTCCGGCAGAGCTTGAGCGTGTAGCCGGTATTACCGACGGCGTTCTTCGTGTAATGGTTATCAAAAAGTAAGGAGGAAGTTTAAATGTTTAACTTAGTAGTTTTAACCGGCAGACTTACTGCCGACCCGGAATTGCGTTACACTGCAAATAACACACCGGTAACTTCTTTCTCTATTGCTGTTAATCGTCGCTATAAAGCAGGCGAGGAGAGTCAGGCAGATTTTATTAATATCGTTGCTTGGCGTCAGACCGCTGAATTTGTTACTAAGTACTTCAGCAAGGGCAGCATGATAGGAATCGAGGGTTCTATTCAGACCCGTAGATATGTTGATAAAGATACCGGCAAAAACAGAACTGCTTTTGAGGTTATCGCAAATAACGTACAGTTTGTTGAGTCAAAGCGCGACGGCAGTGCAGGCTCGGCAGGTGACGCCAGTGTTTCTTTCAGCAACGCAGGCGCTAATGAGTTTGTTGAGATTGACAACAACTCGGATGATGATTTGCCGTTTTAATTTATTCTAAATAGGAGGCTTTACGATGGAAAAGAACGATAAAATGGCTCGCTCTCGCAAGCCCCGCAGAAAGATTTGTCACTTCTGCGCAGATCGTGTTGAAACTATCGATTATAAAGATATAGCTCGTCTTCGCAAGTTTGTTTCTGAGCGCGCAAAGATTTTACCTCGCCGTGCAACCGGCACCTGTGCAGCTCACCAGAGAAAACTCACCATTGCTATTAAGAGAGCTCGTCAGGTAGCTTTAATGCCCTACGTTAACGACTAATAGTTGTATTTTTAGTCCCGACCCAAAAGGTCGGGACTTTTATTTTTTTATACATATCCCCAAAAAGTGTTGTTTTTTGTAGAAAATATACAAAAAACGCGTTATAAAAAATGATGTTATAACCAAAGTTTACTAAAAAAGTAAATAAAACCTATTGAAAAATAAATAATAGAGTGCTACAATAGAATAGAATAATAATATACTCGGCAAATTATACACTTCTTAACAATTTATAGGGAGATGGAAACATTGAAAAAAACAGAATGTGTAGCAATGCTTTTAGCGGGCGGACAGGGCAGTCGACTTGGTGTGCTCACTCAAAAGATAGCAAAACCTGCGGTGCCCTACGGCGGTAAATATCGTATTATTGATTTTCCGCTTTCAAACTGCGTAAATTCGGGCATTGATACGGTGGGTGTACTCACCCAATATCAACCGCTTGAGCTTAACGACTATATCGGCTCGGGCAAGCCGTGGGACCTTGACCGAAACAACAAAGGTGTTCATATTCTGCCTCCATATCAAAAGAGCAAGGGCGGCGACTGGTATAAGGGTACCGCCAACGCCATATATCAGAATATTCATTTTATTGAGCGCTATAACCCTGAATACGTGCTTATTTTGTCGGGTGACCACATCTACAAAATGGACTATTCTAAGATGATAGCGGCGCACAAGAAAACCGATTCTGCCGCAACCATCGCGGTACTTGACGTATCACTCGAGGAGGCAACACGCTTCGGTATTATGAACGTTAACCCCGATGATACGATATATGAATTTGAGGAGAAGCCCGCAAAGCCTAAGAGCACACTGGCATCGATGGGTATTTACGTATTTAAGTGGGATAAGCTTCGCAAATATCTCTGCGAGGATGAGGCTAATCCTAATTCCTCTAACGACTTTGGTAAGGATATTATTCCTGCAATGCTTTCGGGCGGCGAAAAGATGATGGTTTACCGCTTCGACGACTATTGGAAGGACGTTGGTACGGTTGAATCACTTTGGGATGCAAACCTTGATTTGTTAAATCCCAAAATCGACCTTAATTTATCCGATTCTAATTGGAAAATCTATTCTCGCACCAAGGCACGCCCGCCGCATTATATCGGCGAGGGAGCCGAGGTTGTAAATTCGCTTGTTTCGGTTGGTTGTGAAATCTACGGCAACATTGATTACTCGATACTCTTCGAAAACGTAACGGTTGAGGAGGGCGCAACGGTTGAGTATTCACTCGCAATGCCGGGTGCGGTTATTAAAAAGGGTGCCAAGGTGCGCTATGCCATTATTGCCGAGGATGCAGTAATTGAGGAGGGCGCAACGGTAGGTTGCAGCCCTGAGGACTGCGGCGACTCGGCAGATTGGGGTATTGCCGTTGTTGGCGACAACCTAAAAATCGGCAAAAACGCAACTGTTGGTGCCGGCAAAATGATAACGAAAGACGTTAAGGAGGGCGAAAAGATATGAGCACGAATAATCTTTTAGGCATAATCTTTGCCAACGTTCACGATGACCTTATTCCTGAACTTACCGAGAAGCGCTCTATGGCTTCCATCCCCTTTGGCGGCAGATACAGACTTATCGACTTTTCACTTTCAAACCTTGTTAATGCAGGTGTTACAAAGGTTGGTATTTTAACAAGGGCTAACTATCAGTCGCTTATGGATCATCTGGGTGCGGGTAAGCCCTGGGACCTCGACCGTAAAAACGGGGGTATGTTTATTTTGCCGCCCTACAGCACCAACATTTCGGGTGTTTACAGAGGCCACGTTGATGCACTTGCAGGCGCTATGACCTTCCTTAAAAAGAGCTTTGGCGAGTACGTCATTATGTGCGATGCCGACGTTGTAAGCAATATTGATATTGAGGATATGTTAGAAAAGCACATCGAAAAGGGCGCCGACATAAGTGTTGCTTATAAGTATGGCGATTTGCCGAAAAATCATAAGGATACCATGATTTTAGAGGTTGACGGCGACTCGATGATAAAAGGCATTGAGGTATCAAAGACAATGGATACACAGGTTAATTTCAGCCTTGACGTATGCATTATGAAGCGCGAAAAGCTTATAGATTTAGTTGCCGAGGCCGACCGCAACCGCTTTACAAGCTTTGCGAGAGAGGTCTTTATGACCAAGCTTGGAGAACTGAAAATGTATGCTTATAAGGTGGACGGCTTTGCCGAGGTAATCGACAGCTACGAAAACTACGTAAATATAAGCAACAAGCTTTTCGATAAGAAAAACCGCGACCAGTTATTTAATGCGGCACGTCCCGTCTACACAAAGGTTAAGGATGATATGCCGACACGCTATGGCATAGAGTCTGTTACCTCTAATTCAATTGTTGCCGACGGTTGCGTTATTGAGGGTACCGTTAAAAACAGTATACTCTTCCGCGGTGTTAAGGTTGGTAAGGGCGCCGTTGTTGAAAACTGTATTGTTATGCAGGGCGGCGTAATTGGTGACGGCTGCGCCGTGCAAAACGTTACAATGGATAAGGGCGCAGTTATTACCGACGGCGTTAAGATAAGCGGTACCGATAAAAAGTATATATTCGTACCCAAAGACAGAAAGATTTAGCGAGGTAAAATTATGAAGGTTTTATACGCTACGAGTGAAGCATACCCATTCGCTATGTCGGGCGGTCTTGCCGACGTTGCAGGTGCTCTCCCAAAGGCGCTGCGTCGCAGACTTGTCGGTTGCAGAATTGTTATGCCGCTATATAGCACAATTCCCGAAAAATTAAGGGAAAATATGAAGTTTATAACCAACATTACGGTGCCGGTTGCTTGGCGACGCCAGTATTGCGGCGTTTTTGAGGCACACGTAAACGGTGTTATTTACTATCTTATTGATAATCAGTATTATTTTAAGAGAGACAGTCTTTACGGCTTTTATGATGATGCCGAGAGATATGCCTTCTTTTCTCGAGCAGTGCTTGAAATTCTTCCGCACATTGATTTTAAGCCCGACGTTATTCACTGTAACGATTGGCAGACGGCACTCACGCCCGTTTATCTAAATCTTTTTTACAGATACGATAAATTTTACAGCGATATTAAAACGGTGTTTACCGTTCACAATATTCAGTATCAGGGCAAGTATGGCGATGAGCTTATCGAGGACGTTCTCGGCATACCCTATGAGGCCAAAAACATTATCGAATACGACGGCTGCATTAACTTTATGAAGGCGGCCTTTGTGACGAGCGACCGCATAACTACGGTATCACCGACCTATGCGCGCGAGATTATGGACCCGTATTTTGCACACGGGCTTGACGGTATTTTAAGGGATTTATCGGGCAAATTAACCGGCATTGTAAACGGTATTGACGTCGACGTTTACAACCCCGAAACCGATGAAATGATTTATAAAAACTTTACCGCCGAGGATATGTCGGGCAAGGCAGAAAACAAGGCTCAATTGCAAGAAGAATTAGGATTGCCGCAAAAGGCCGACGTTCCCGTTATCGGCATTGTGTCGCGTCTTGCCGACCATAAGGGCTTCGACCTCGTTAAATGTGTAATTGAGGATATTTTAAAGGCCGACGTTCAGTTGGTTGTTTTAGGCTCGGGCGAGTGGGAGTTTGAGATGCTTTTCCACGAAATGTCCAAGAAATATCCCGAGAAGGTCGCTTTCAGAGACGGCTTTATTCCGCAGCTTGCACATAAAATTTATGCAGGTGCAGACATATTCCTAATGCCGAGTAAGTCAGAGCCCTGCGGCCTCGCACAAATGGTGGCGCTTCGCTACGGTACGATACCGATAGTGCGTCAAACGGGCGGACTTAACGATACAATAAGCGATAGCGGCGATGGTATTGGCAATGGCTTTACCTTTGCTTGCTATAATGCCCACGATATGTTGGAGGCCATTTGGCGTGCCATAGGCGGCTATGCCGATAAAGAGGGCTGGGCGATACTTAAAAAACGTGCCATGCTGTGTGATAACAGCTGGGGCAGGTCTGCAGGTGAGTATATTAAGCTCTATAAGCAGATAATGGGCAAATAGGGGATAGCGTATGAATATTATCGAAATTATAAAGGCGGTTATCGTCGGTATTGTCGAGGGTATTACCGAGTGGTTGCCCATAAGCAGTACGGGACATATAATCTTAACCGATGCCTTTTTGCCGTTAAAGGTTAGCGAAGGCTTTAAGGAAATGTTCGACGTCGTCATACAGCTTGGTGCCATTTTTGCGGTAATCTTGCTGTTTTGGAATAAGCTGTGGCCCTTCACCCGTTATCGCGAGAGCACAGGCGTTGTTACTGTCGGCAGAGTTTGCGCCGTAAAGAAGAATTCTATGCGGCTTTGGTTAAAGGTTATAATTGCTTGTTTGCCATCCGTTCTCATAGGCCTTCCGCTTGACGACTGGATGGATGAGCATCTTTACAACCCAACGGTTGTGTCGATTATGCTTATCGTCTATGGTATAGCGTTTATTATTGTTGAACAGTTTAATAAAAAAAGAGAGCCCCGCATAGTTACGGGACAAAATCTTTCCTATGCTACGGCATTCTTTATAGGTTGTTTTCAGGCCTTGGCGATAATTCCCGGTACATCGCGTTCAGGTGCGACAATACTTGGCGCAATACTTCTTGGTTGTTCGAGAACACTTGCCGCAGAGTTTAGCTTTTTCCTCGCCGTTCCCACAATGTTTGGCGCTTCACTTTTAAAGGTTGTCAAATTCATAATTGAGGGCGGACGCTTTACGGGTAGCGAAATCGTTATTCTTGCCGCCGCTACAATTACGGCATTTATCGTTTCGGTTGCGGCAATTAAGTTCCTGCTCGGCTTCGTCAAGAAAAGAAGCTTTGCATCGTTCGGCTATTACCGAATTGCGCTTGGCGCACTCGTTTTAATTCTTTTATATTCGGGCGTAATACAAGGATAAAAATAACCCTGTTTAACAGGGTTATTTTTCTTTAAATATTTCCTTCGGCGGAACTTTAAAATAGTCACAAACATAAAAAACATTTCTCATTGTTATGCTTCGCGGCAAAACATTTTCTTTTATTAAAGAAAACGTTTTTGGTCCCACATGCATTATTTTTGCCATTTCCTTGTCAGATAGATTGTTTTTGCGCATTAAATAAATAATGTTTTCGCAAAAAATAACGTGCTCGTCAGTTTTCATTTTTATCACCTCATGAAGTATTATAGCGATACATTTAATTTTTGTGTTAAAAAGTGAACACATCTGTTGTAAAAAATTTTTTATGTGAGATTAAAGTTGTGCCGATTAAGGTGTTTGATTTGAAAAATAAGGCTCCCTCTGACGAGGGAGCTGTTTCGTGTTAGCGAAACTGAGGGAGAGAAAAAGAGTTCTGACAATCTCTCCCTGTGTATTTTACTTTGCAAAATCCACCTCCCTCGTCACAGGGAGGCAAAAATAAAACGGGTGGTTAACCACCCGTTTTTCTTATGCGTTTTTCTTTAACTCTCTTTCAAGCCAAATAGCACCGATATCCATTGCCTCGTAAAGACCTGTTTTTTCACTGGTCTTAACGATGCGGCTTTTGTACGAAAGCTCGGTATCGCTAAGCAGTAATAAAACCTTTACCTTGTCGGCGGCTTCTAAGTCGCCCTCTTTTTTGGTTGAAAGAATTTCAAGCTTGATTACGTATTTCTCGCTCATATCGCCGTAGTAAATCTCATTACCCTTGCGAACAAGCGGTTTACCCTTGTAGGTCAAAAATTCTGACATTATATTTCCTCCGATAGATTATTTCTTTTCGGGCTTTTCACCGTAGAGGTTAAAACGGAATAATATTGTTTCATCCTCAGGCACAGCGCAGCGTACCGTTGCCTCGGCAATAGAAGCGTGCTTTAAAACGTTTGAAAGACCCATTATCTGACATAATTTCGACTTAAGGTTAAGTACGTCGCCTTCCTCGGTCTCTAAAAAAACGTCGCCCTTGCAGGAATCAACCGCCTCAATAAAGTCTTTAAAATCGATATCGTGAAGTTGTAGTTTGTATGGCACAACAAATTCCTCCTTTTAAAATTTACATACATTAAGTATATATTAAAGCTTCCGACTTGTCAAGAAACGGGCATTAAATACTTGACTTTTTGCGCTTTATTTAATACTATATTAAATAAGTGTAAATATATCGGAGGCTTTATAAATGAAAAATACCGAAAAAACTATGGAACAGATAGTTAATCTCGCAAAGGGCAGAGGCTTTGTGTATGCCGGCAGTGAAATCTACGGCGGTCTTGCAAACTCTTGGGATTACGGCCCTTTGGGAGTTGAATTAAAAAACAACGTTAAAAAGGCTTGGTGGAAAAAATTCGTTCAGGAATGTCCCTACAACGTAGGTCTTGACAGCGCTATTATTATGAACCGCGAGACTTGGGTAGCGTCGGGTCACCTCGGCGGCTTCTCGGACCCGCTTATGGACTGTAAGGTTTGTAAGACAAGACACCGTGCCGATAAGCTTATTGAGGACTACGTTGCAGAAAACGGTCTCGATGATAACCCTGCAGGTTGGTCGGATGAGCAGATGTATAATTATATTAAGGAAAAGGGCATCGTATGTCCCTCCTGCGGCTCACGCGATTTTACCGATATCAGAAAGTTTAACCTTATGTTTAAGACCTTCCAGGGCGTTACCGAGGACAGCACAAATACCTTGTACCTTCGTCCTGAAACAGCACAGGGTATCTTTGTAAACTTTAAAAATATTCAAAGAACAACTCGTAAGAAAATGCCTTTTGGTGTAGGTCAGATAGGTAAGTCCTTCCGTAACGAGATTACCCCCGGTAACTTCACCTTCCGTACACGCGAGTTTGAACAGATGGAGCTTGAGTTCTTCTGCAAGCCCGGTACCGACCTCGAGTGGTTCGATTATTGGCGCGGTTACTGCCGCGACTGGCTCTTAAATCTTGGTATGAAGCAGGAGAATTTAAGACTTCGCGACCACGATAAGGACGAGCTTTGCTTCTATTCAAAGGCTACAACCGACTTCGAGTTTATGTTCCCGTTCGGTTGGGGCGAATTATGGGGCGTTGCCGACCGTACCGATTATGACCTCACTCAGCACGCTGACCATAGCGGCGCCGATATGACCTATTTTGACCAGGAAACAAACGAAAAATACATTCCTTACGTTATCGAGCCGTCACTTGGTGCCGACCGTGTAACGCTTGCTTTCCTTTGCGAAGCCTATGATGAGGAGCTTGACGAGAAGGGCGACACAAGAACCGTTCTTCGTTTACACCCCGCACTCGCACCTTTTAAGGCTGCCGTTCTGCCTCTCTCAAAGAAGTTAAACGAACAAGCAGGCGAAATTTACGCAAAGCTTTCTAAAAAGTTTATGGTTGATTATGACGACGCAGGCTCTATCGGTAAGCGTTATCGCCGTCAGGACGAAATAGGTACGCCTATTTGCATTACCTACGATTTCGATTCCGAAACCGACGGCTGTGTAACGGTACGTGACCGCGACACTATGGAGCAGAAGCGTATACCCATCACCGAGCTCGAAGCATATATCGAAAAGGTTATTGAATTTTAAGTTAAAATGCCGTTTGCGTTAGCGCAGACGGTATTTTTTGTGTAAAATTTTTAAAAATTGCAAGTGAGAAAACGAGAGAAAAAACGAGGAAAAACGAGAAAAACAGAGCATTAACTTTTTAAATTAAAATTTTTAAAAAAAGGTGTTGACATTTGATTTTCGGTATGATATCATACTAAGGCTCGAAAAAAATATTTGGAGGTTACCATTATGTCTACATTTATGGCAAAACCTGCTGAGGTACAGCGCAAGTGGTATATAATCGACGCTGCTAACCGTCCTTTAGGTCGCACTGCAACAAAGGTTGCTGACCTTCTTCGCGGTAAGGGCAAGCCCGAGTTTACACCCCACGTTGACTGCGGCGACCACGTTGTAGTTATCAACGCTGCACAGGCAGTTTTAACAGGCAAGAAGCTTGAGAAGAAATATTATCGCCGTCATACAGGCTACATCGGCGGTCTTAAGGAAGTTCAGTATTCAACCCTTATGAAGACCCGTCCTGAGCTTGCTATGGAGTTGGCTGTTAAGGGCATGGTTCCCAGCACAACCATCGGCCGTAAGGCTCTCACAAGACTTCACGTTTATGCAGATGCTAATTTTGCTCAGGTTGCTCAGAAGCCTGAAGTTTACGAATTTTAAGGAAGGGAGACAGAATTATGTTTGAAGGCAAGCCTTATTTTTACGGTACCGGCAGAAGAAAGAGTTCTGTAGCCCGCGTACGTGTTTATAACGGTACAGGTAAAATCACAATTAACGACCGCGATATCGACGATTATTTCGGTCTTGAAACCTTAAAGCTTATCGTTCGTCAGCCTATGGCTCTTACAGGTACTACCGATAAGTTTGATATTGTTTGTCGTGTAAACGGCGGCGGTGTTACCGGTCAGGCCGGTGCTATCCGTCACGGCGTTGCTCGTGCACTTTTACAGTATGATGCTGAGCTTCGTGCAGAGCTTAAGAAGGCCGGCTTCCTCACTCGTGACCCGAGAATGAAGGAAAGAAAGAAATACGGTCTCAAAGGCGCTCGTCGTGCACCGCAGTTCTCAAAGAGATAATTTCGACCAAGGTCGAAAAAACAAAATGCTCTGCTTTTTTGCAGAGCATTTTTTGTTTATCTCTTTGAGAACAATGAAATAAATTCCTTTCGGAATTTGTGAAATACGCTTCGCGTGTGAAATATTGCTTCGCAATATGAAATGCCTTCGGGCATAGAAGGAATTTATTTTATTTCATTTTCTGCGCAGCAGAAAATTTCATAATGTGCATAACGTACATTATTTCATGTTCGCCGATGGCGAATATTTCATTTTAAACCCCGAAACCATCACGGTTTTCGGGGTTTTCTTTTTGCCTTGATTTATGCTTTGGTGCAAACTTGGTGCAAGTTAATTTTTAATGTATCCATCCTTGAAAAACAGCCGTATAACGCGCTTGCTAAATCTTTGGGGATTTTTGCCTATTATGATAGAGAATGCAACAACTGCACAGCAAAAAAAGAATGCAATAATAGCGGTAATAACGAGCAAAGTATATTCTTGTTTGTGCAATCTATTTGTCTCGTCAAAGCTCAAAAAATATTTATCATTATATTTAATTGCTTTTAATGAGAAATAACTTTCCTCGTATTTTGGAGTAACTTCTGTAGAGTATGTGGTTACAACGGTTTTTCCGTCACAAAGAGTTTGTATTTTATTTGCGTTGAACTGTTCGTCTATAAAACGAATTTTAAATATTTTGTTGTCCGATGAATATAGTGTGATTTCTTCTTGGCTATTTTCATACGATACAAAACTGATTGATTGTTCAATTGTGTTTTTTGGTGTGTTTGGTATATAAGTATAGCATACCGCAAAGGTTAATAAGCCTATAGCACAAACACCGGCTATAATATAAGCAAATAAAAATTCGCCAGCATTATAAACGTTTCCGTTAAATAGGTCGTACTTTGTTTTGTATATTTTGGGAAGACATTTACCGTTGTGTATGGTTCGATATTTTTTCTTAACAAGTTTGATAAAGTCATATCCGCCTATTGAAAATTCATCAATCATTAGTCTTCTCTTGCGCACATAAAGAAAACTCTCGTGAGTGTTTTCTTTGATTGCGGTTACTTGGTCATAAGTGAACTTTCTTTTTATGCCGAAAAAACTCTTGTGAACAAAACCATCTTGGTTGTAAGTGATTCTGCAATTCACAAAAGCAATAATTAAGATTGCGCCGAGCGATGATAACAAGATAAAGAGAATAGGCACCCACAATGGCTCGTCTGAAAAGGCGGTAATGATGGCAGGGATTAGGAAAATAGTAGAAGCAATAGCTCCTAATATCGCTAAAAATTTAGGCAAATAAACCTTGCCATCCTCTGCTTGTTTAGGTTGCCTCAAAAATCCAAGAACACCGCTTACAATAATCGGTATCAGTAAAAATGTTAATCCGCGAATTATATAACTCATTACAACACCACCTTGCAGTAGATTGACTTTATAAAATTATACCGCAAATTGTTCGAAATTGCAATGAACCTGCAATTTTCTTAAGTGGTGATGATATATAATATAAAGAGATAATTATTTTATCTTACCTTACAAGCCTTGTGGAAACACAGGGCTTGTTTTTTACGGGTTGTCGTGGGCGCCAACCCCTACGATTTACGTTTAATATTTATCGCCGCGGAATATAGCGTTATAAGTCCCGCACTTAGCAATACACCACCTATTATATCGCTTAGCCAATGCACGCCACTTATTAACCTGCCAATTACCATAAACAAAGTAAAACAGGTAAGCGAAATATTTATTGATTTTCTTAAAATGATATTTTTAATGCGCTTTTTAAATTGCAAGACGGTAGTTATATTTACCGTTAAAACAAGCAGGGTGGTCGATGACGGATAAGAAGTTTCTAAAAAACCGTTTATAAGAACGGGGCGGTAGTTTATAACAAAACTTTCAAACAATAGATACGCGGCGATTACCACTATATAAAAAATCCCGAGCATCAGTATATCAAAATCTACCTTTAATATATTGCGCCTTTTTATCCACTGTACAAGACCTAAAAGTGCAAATCCAAACCCTATAAAAACACTAACTAAACCTAACCAATCGGTAACAACGTAGAGCGGCATGTTTACACCTGTAATACTGTGAAAAAAGCCGTTAAGTGTTGCAAAACCAACCGATGAGCCATTAGGTCCTATTGCCGATACGTCAATAAAAATGACGCCCAGTGTTAAGGCAACAAAGATAAGTAAAAAACTAAAACTAATACAAAATTTTTTCAAAACAAATCAACCTTTCTTTTTGTGATGAACACATTATAAGAAAGATGAGAACAACATAAAAGAAAAAGGGTGTCACATTAGCGACACCCTTTTTGACATTATTTTTTAAGTAGCAAAAGCGACTTAATTATTAAAAATGCAAAAATAAAAATGGCGGCATAAACCTGCTGTCCGATAATAAAAATTGCAACGCCGAAGATGCTTAATATTAGTGAAAACTTGTTCCTATGTTTAACCCAAAACGTAAGGTTTGTATTTTGCAGTGCAAGTGTTAAAACACCAAAAATAACCGTTATGGCAACAAAGCAAAGATATATAATTTTTATATAGCATGCAGACAAAGTCAAGTTAAGCAATGATACCGCGGCAATGTTACCGTTTTGGTTTTGTGCGAAAAAAGGTAGAAATAAAAAGAGCGATACAATGCAGTCAAGCAAACCGAATGCGTTGTCGCAAAAATTTCTTTGTTTTTGGTAGGTGGTTTGCTCGGCAAGGTTTAAAAGTTCATCGCTTGAAAGCAACTCATCAACCGTTACCGAAAATAAATTGGCAATAGACTTTAATGAGTCTATGTTCGGGTAGCCACGCCCCGATTCCCACTTAGAAACGGCGGTGCGGGAAACAAAAAGTTTATTGGCGAGTTCTTCTTGGGTAAGTCCTTTTTGCTTTCTGAGTTCTTGCAGTTTTTCGTTAAATTCCATAATGCGTTCCTCTTTTCTTTACCATAAAATTTTACCACGAAAAATCTTGCGTTTCAATAAATGACACAATTAGTATCACACTTCTTTGTAATTTTCGCCCAAGTTTTAACATAAAAAGGCAATATTATTAACTAAATTTGAAATTTTGTTAAAATTTTTTCAAAGCTGTTGATTTATAGTGTGTTTTTAGATATAATATATTTGGTGAAATTTGTAAATTAAATTTCAAATATAAATAGGAGTGTATTTTTCATGACAACTAACAAAACCGTTCTCAAATGGCTTGACGAAATGAAGGAGCTTCTAAAACCCGACCAAATCGTATGGATTGACGGCTCTGACGAGCAGCGCGAGGAATTACGTGCCGAGGCTGTTAAGACAGGCGAGCTCTTTAAGTTAAATCAGGAGGAGCTTCCGGGTTGCTACCTACACAGAACAAATCCTAACGACGTTGCACGTGTTGAGGACCGCACATTCATCTGTACTTCAACTAAGGAGATGGCAGGCCCCACAAACAACTGGTGTGACCCCAAAGAAATGTATGCTAAGCTTTACGATATAGCTCGTGACAGCTACAAGGGCCGCACAATGTACGTTATTCCTTATTCAATGGGACCGATTGGCTCGCCTCTCGCTAAGATTGGTATCGAGATTACCGATTCGGTTTACGTTGTACTCAATATGCTTATTATGACCCGCGTTGGCACCAAGGTGCTCGAAGTTCTTGGCGACAGCAACGACTGGGTACGTGGTTTACACTCACGCTGTGACGTAGACCCCGAAAAGAGATATATCTGCCACTTCCCTGAGGATAACACCATTATCTCGGTTAACTCAGGCTACGGCGGTAACGTACTTCTCGGTAAAAAGTGCTTCGCGCTTCGTATCGCTTCCTTCCAGGGCTGGAAAGAGGGCTGGATGGCTGAGCATATGCTTATCTTAGGTCTTCAGAATCCGAAGGGTGAGGTTCGCTACATTGCAGCTGCTTTCCCGTCAGCTTGCGGTAAGACCAACCTCGCAATGCTTATCCCGCCTGAGTATCTTAAGAAGAAGGGCTACAAGGTTTGGACAGTAGGTGACGATATCGCCTGGATGAGAATAGGCGAGGATGGCAGACTTTATGCTATCAACCCCGAAAACGGCTTCTTTGGTGTTGCCCCCGGTACCAACGCTCACTCAAACTTCAACGCTCTTGAATCAACCAAGAAAAACACCATCTTCACCAACGTTGCATTAGACCTTAATGACAACACCGTTTGGTGGGAAGGCCTTAATAAAAATCTCCCCGAAAATGCACTTGACTGGAAGGGTAATCCTTGGGATCCCGCTAAGTTCAACAAGGCAGACAAGACCACATGTGCTGCACATCCCAACTCACGTTTCACAGCACCTGCTGAAAACTGCCCCTGCATTTCTGATGAATTTAACAAGGGTGCCGGCGTTCCGATTTCGGCTATCGTATTCGGCGGCCGTCGTGCTAAGTGCGCTCCGCTTGTATATCAATCAAAGGATTGGGTTAACGGTGTATTCGTAGGCTCGGCTATGGCTTCTGAGACAACTGCTGCTGCTGCAGGTGCCGTTGGTGTAGTTCGTCGCGACCCGATGGCTATGCTTCCGTTCTGCGGTTACCATATGGGCGACTACTTCCGCCATTGGTTAGATATGGGCAAAAAGCTTGGCGACAAGGCTCCCAAAATCTTCAACGTTAACTGGTTCCGTACCGACGATGAAGGCAACTTCATCTGGCCGGGTTTCGGCGACAATATGCGTGTTCTTAACTGGATTATTGATCGTTGCGAAGGCAAGGCTGATGCTAAGGAAACCGCTATCGGCTACGTTCCGAATGCTGAGGACATCGACCTTACCGACCTCGACTTCGATATTGAAACTCTACGTAGCATTCTCGAGGTTGACAAGGACGTTTGGAACAAGGAAGCTGCTGAAATTGAAGAGCATTACAAGAAGTTCGGCGATAAATTACCTGTTGAGCTTCGCGAACAGCTCGAAAATCTTAAGGCTGCGCTTAACTAATTATTTTAAAATGCCCAAGGAATTCCCCTTGGGCATTTTTTATAAATTTGTGAAAATTTCCTAAAAATTACTATTGACAACAGCAAAATTATGCTTTATAATCAGTATGTATGAAAGTCGGTGATTGTTATTAAACGTTGGGTTTTGATTGCATTGGCTGCATTAGTCGTTGTTGCGGTTGTTCTGTCAATAACGCTTACCAGTTGCAATGGACGAAAGAACGAGGGCGAAAGCCCGTCGAGTTCCGATAACGTTAGTAGCTACACCGAGTCGGAATTAGAAGAAATCAAAGATTGGTGGTCGTCTGTTCAGATTGAAGAAGGCGGCGACACATCAATTCAAACTAATTAAGAGAAGGAGAATTTATTATGCGCAGAGAATATGAAACTCCGGAGTTGCTTGTTTCGGTTTTGAACATTCAAAACATTACAAACAACGATGAATTCGGCGAAGGTGAAGACGAGTTCGATTGGGATGAGAATTGGAGCTCACTTCTTAATCCGTAATAGTGTTATTTAACACAAACAAACATAAACATTGAGGAAGTATAATTAACTCGGTGATGCATTGCATCGCCGGGTTTTTTCTGTCTTTTTATACAAAAACCGCCACACTTTTATAGATAGATTTAACAAAAAGCAATGGGCTTTTTTGTGGTTCTAAACAATTGAAAAAAATACTAATATATATTATAATTATTATGTGTTGAAATAACAACTTTCACGAGGAGGAAAAAGTATGAAAACAACATTCAAACGCTTTTCAAAAAAAGCGCTGGCGATGGTTTTATCCATCTGCCTGATTCTCTCAGCTATGACGGCAACATTTGCTGTTTTTGCCGAGACTGCACCGTATCAGGTTGATTTTACCTCGCCTGCAATCCCTATGGTCAAGGGAACACAAATATCTTTGGCTGACATCGAGGTTCAGCTTGAAGAGGGAGGAGAATACGTCGCAGGTTCTGCACTTGCTGTATCTAACGTTGACGCAGGTCTTAGATACGACAAGGCTGCGGGTACATTGGCAGTATATGCTAAGGGTGTATATCCCTTAACAGTTAGCAACGGCGCTGTTACTAAAAAGATTTACGTTGTTGCTGCCGATACAGCCGACGGTCCCTTTAATATTTTCGAGTATGACTTTGCCAACTTTACAGCAGATGTAGCTGAAGGCAATGGCGACTGGCATTTATCGGGCTATAAGTCAGCGTCTGTTGCTGCTGTAACCGACATTGCTACTGGTGTACAGTGGAATGCTACAAGACAGGCTCTTGAATTTAAGCAGACCGATAGAATCCTTTGGACCGAGGATGACGTTGTGGCAGATTTTATTGACTACACAATGAAGATAACTGCAGGTAGCACACAAAATGCATACGGTACCTGGAAGAGCTACGGTGTAGTTGCACGTATTCAGCCCGGTGCAGATGATACACAGCCATTTACAACAGACTCTAAGCTCATTATGGCAGGTATGGGCCCCGGTACTACGTCAGCCGACCCACGTCGTGCATTTATTGCACGTCCTGTATACTCTACCTCAAAGCTTGCAGGTTGGGTAGTGCTTGAGGAAGGTCTTTCATGGAATGTAAACACCAACTATGACTATGCCTACAAGTTTGAAGGCAATACCGTTACTATGTCGGTAGGTGCTGAGGGCGGTGCGCTTTCACAGGTTTACTCATTTACCGATAGTAATAATTATCTTACAACCGCAGGCGGTTACATCGGCGTATACGTTGATGATACCAACGGTTACTTTAAAGATTTAAGCGTTGAGCTTAACGTAACCGATATACCTTCAGCGACAGCGGCTGACAGCCTATTCACAGTTGATGCGGCTAACCCCGTAATCGCCATGAGCGAGCTTACAAAGGTTAACCTTAACAATATGCTTATAGGTGTTGGTGATGCTTACGTAATTGCAAGTGCTGATGCTGTTCAGTGGAATATCGCAAACGCAGGCGCAGCAGTTAAGGTTGAGGACGGTTATCTTTATGCCTATGCAAGAGGCACCTATAAGGCAACCGTAACCTACGGTGACGAATCGACAACTGTCTATATAATTGTTAATAGTGAAGATGATACCGATTACGTAATCTATGAAGAGGAATTCGGCGACTGGAGTAAGGGCGGAAAGGTGCCTGAAAACTGGTCGGCACAGTATCAGGCAGGTAGAGCCAACACAAGTGCTTGGATGGAATCGGAATACGTTTCTGCCTACACATTGGCCGATACAAAGACCTTGCTTGGTGATGGTGTGTCGATTTGGCAGGGTTCCAGATACACAGGCACCACAGGTATTGTACCGTTTATTAACTATGGTAATAAATATTACAACGGTGGCGCATTCTTCGTGCTTGATAATGACCTCGTTTCAAGCTTTGCCGATTATACAGTTACCGCTGAAATAGTAGGTTATTCACACTATAAGAGCAATTCGGGCTTTGGTATCTTTGGTCGTGCCAACACAACCGATGGTAAGCTTACATCAGGTTCTTCTTGGATTCAGATGTATGAGAACCCGTTTGTAAACACTTCCGATAAGCTTACGCCTACTGTTCACGGCTATAACTTTACAAACGCAGCAGCGTCAAGCTTATCATTATTAAATGCAGAAAATGTTAATACCGGCTTTAACACAACCTATGTGAATTCTATGTCCGGTAATATATCGACAACACTTGTTGCCGACTTTAAGGGTAATACCGTTAAGTTCTGGGCAAAGGGTGAAGAGGGTAACGTTTACTCTGCAACCGTTTCTAACACACAAGCAGGTACTGTAGGTATTGCTATGGTTAACGGCGGTGACAACGCTCAGTCTAACTGGGTGGCTCTTAAGAATATTAAGGTTGCTCTTAACAACGTTCAGAAGGCTCCCGCTGAGACAATTGATATTTACAAGGTAGATACCGATACAGAGCCGGCAATTCCGATGAATGCCTTTACCTACGTTTCTACCGATAGTCTTATGATTAAGGTGAACGGTGTTTATGCACTTGGTAGCGCCCTTGATTTAGAATTTGCCGCAGGCGTTAGTGGTGCTGAGATTTCAGGTAACACCATAAGAGCCTATGAAAAGGGCACATATAAGCTCATCGCAACTGATGCTAACGGCAACGAGGAAGCAGTATACGTTGTTGTTAAGGATGAGGCTGACACCGAGTTTGCAATTTACAGCGAAATCTTTGGTGACTACACCGACGTTACAACCTTCCCGAATAACTGGAAGTCACAGTGGCGTCAGGACGGTAATAGTGGTGCCGTCGCAAGATATACTTGGGGCGATTTTGAGTCACCTCGTGTATACACCGCTGTTAGTGGCTTGCATCAGGCAACATCGGCTCCCGGTATTGTTCCTTTCTCTAACACAAAGTCTTGGAACTCTGCAGGTTACTTTACGTTAAATGACGAGGCTGTTTCGGCATTCTCTAACTATACGGTAATTGCCGCAATGGCAGCTTACTCGCACCATAACGACGGAACTTGTGGTATAGGTATCTTTGGTCGTGCAAATGCTACGGCAGACGGTAAGCTTGATAATCTCTCGACATTTACCGGTATTTACTCAGCTACACATAATAGCAAAATGTTAGCGCGCAAAATTGAATCTGCACCGGGTGCAGATGCCGCTTCGGCTACCATTTCACGCGCAACTATTGGCGAAAACTGGGATTACACCAACCGTAACAGTAAAACCGAGAACGTTACAATGGTTGTTAAGTTTGATGGCGAAAATCTTTCTACCTATATGAAGGGTGACGATCAATCGTTTGCAACCACAACAACAAACGTTCAAAAGGGCGCTGTTGGTATCTATGCAGGTATGATTGGTGATAGCAACGTTTCTTCACAGGTTAACCTTCGCGAAATCAAGGTAGTTCTTAATACCGAATTAACAGATATTCCTGAAGCTAAGGAAATCGAGATTTATGCAGTTACCGATGCGGCACCTGCTATTCCTATGAATGCAATGACACAGGTAAAGGCATCCGACCTCTTAGTAAATGTTGACGGTACCAGCTACTTGGGTCGTGAACTCGTATTTGAAGAGATTGGTGATAGCCGTGGCATCAGCATTGAAGACGGTATTTTCACCGCATTCGAAAAGGGTGTATATCCTGTAAAGGTTACACATACAGCCTCGGGTGCTACCGACACTGTTTACGTTGTTGTTAAAAACAGAACCGATAAACAGTGGACACTCTTCGAGCAGAGCTTCGGTAGTGAGTATAAAGACTTTACAAACATTCCTGAAAATTGGAAGTCACAGTATTATACCAACAGATATGCACAATATTATGATTTCTCAAGCGGTTCAAAGGGCGCTGCTTTAGGCATAGATGAAAGTGAGAAATTTACTTTCCACGATTACAACTTAACTGCAAGCTATACTTACCCGACAATCGGTACTAAGTATATAACCCTTACCGAAGGTATTGTACCGTTTACAAACTTCTTCGGTGTAGATCCTATTGATAACAAGAAGTTAAGTCTCTATGATTCACCCGGTTTCTTTACCTTAGATAACGAAATTATAAGAGACTTTGCAGACTATACAGTTGCTACAACGGCAACCGTCTTTTCAAACTATACCGGTCTTTCGGGTACAGGTCTATACGGCCGTGCACCGATAACTGAGGAAGGACGTCTTGATTCAACAAGCACAGGCTTTACAATGTTTGTTGCTAACTCTAAGAATCAAACTGCATATAGTAGGGTATTTAGCTATGGTGTAGACAATAGCGGCGCATCCTCGACAGGTAGCGGCACTTGGTCTATTAACAACTATGAAACCTATACCTTTACAGCACGTTATGCAGGCACAAACGCTACATTTAGTGATGGTATAAGCTCTATGACCGAAACTGCTGCTGTTAAGAAGGGCGGCGTCGGCGTTGTAACCTACGACGTAGGTGACCAGGGCGTAAACACATCTTGGTGCTGTATTAAGAACTTCGCGGTATATCTAAACGATACCGACGAAACCGCACCCACAAGCAATGATTTAGCTTACGACATTAACAATATTAAGGTTGCTGTTAATACAGTATTTGACCTTGCAAACGTAGGTCTTAAGTTCAGCGGCAAGACAGTTTTAGGCTACAGTGCAAATATCGATAACGTAAGAGACGTAAACGGTGAAGTTTCAAACGGCAAGTTTGTAGGCTTCTCGGCAGGTGAGGTTACCGTTACCGCTAACTATCAGGGTAAAACAACCTCCTTTACAATCAATGTTGTTGATGACGGCACAGACAACGTTTATGCAGATGAGATTGCCGATAATACAGTTGTTATCGAGCCCATCATCAGCGATGAAACCGACTCGGCTTACTACGTAACCGTAACACCTGAGCAGGGCAAAGAGCTGGCAGCTTTGGGTCTTAGCATTTACGAGAACGGCAAAAAGCTTTCTTCATATCAATGCGTAGATGATACAGGTAATAAATTCCGCTTCGAGACACTCGGTATTGAAACAGTTAAGATTGAAACCGAATATATCGAGGAAGGCGTAGCCAGCGTTGCTCCCATAGGCGCAACGGTTAGAGTTGCCGATGCAAACAATACCGCAGGTATTAAGTTTGGTAACAGAGTTAACATTGTTACAACCGACGGTAATAAGATTATGGGTGATACTACAACCAATATTAAGCTTGGTGATACCATAATCGAAAACGTTACCGTTAAAGAAATTGGTACACTCATTATCCCGAGTGCGCTTATTGACGGCGAGTTGCTTTACACCACAAAGAATGTAAAACGCGGTAAGGCAACAACAGTATCTGCTTCCACCGCACAGCATTCAGATATTACCGCAGTATTGGTTAATATCCCTGAAACATGGTACAATCTACCCATCTCGGCTCGTGCTTATATTGCATATACCGTAGAGGACGACAGCACAGTTTACTACTATTATGGTGACGTAATTGAGCGCACCTATAACGATGTATACACTGCCGCACAACCTGCTCGTCATTATTACAACGAATCAACCGGTACATACGGTAACTTGGTTGTAGATGACGGTACAATTCAGGATAACAGTTCTACCACAATTCAGGTTGAAACTGTTCTTGAGGGTGGTACCGACCACTACCTTGACAATATTGCACAGACCGATGATATCAGCTATATATCAAATGAAACCATAACCTATGCCTTTAGAATTAAGGGCGGTTATAAGCTCAGATATACTGTATATAAGGATAATGCAGAGTTAAACCTCTACGGCAATGAAACCGTAGCGGTTGATACGGCAACCTTCCCGCACACTAATAAGTATGTGAAGAAGGGTGTATATGAGGGCGACGTATTTAAGTTCTCAACCCAAATGAATCAGCCCGGCGCAGTATACGTATTCCTTGAAGTGCTTGATGAAAGCAACAAGCTGGTTGCCAAATTCAACCACACAGTTATAGTTGACTTCGATAAGGTAGAAGCCGCTGCAGCCGCACCGACAAGCTACGTTGATGAGCAGGGCGTTACAGTAAATGCTACACCTGCTGAGTTCTATGCATCCTGTCGTTCAGATTGGTCGGCAATTCTTGAAAAGATTGAGGAAGAGGTAGAAAGCGAAGCCTTCCAGAACTATTGGACCGCTAAGGAAGCAGACGCTGTTTACGATGGTACGTATATTTATGCTACCCGTAAGGCCGACGTTAGCGGATATTACCTTTACGATATTCAGTTAGCAACCGAGGAGCCGAGTGCGGTTCTCGAAGGTGCTACCAAGGTTAGCGAGCTCTTTGCTGATACCACAAATAACAAGTTCCTCTATAACGATTATACCGTTCGTCCTTCATCCTTTAACCTGACCTTAAAGAATGATGCGGCAGCAGGCAGCTTAATTGTTAGAGGTAACTACCAAGGCTACGGCGATGCTTCAAGTGCAGGCAAGCAGACCATAAGCAATGCGCTCTTTATAAATATGAACTCGCACGGTATTCTCAACAACCAGGCTTCTTCATATTATACCGCAATTCATAAGGTAAGCTCTAAGAGTGGTGGTACAAAAGGCTTCTTTACCGAGTACAACCCCAATGCAGGCGTTGGTACCGAAAAATCACCGACCGAGCTTTATGCATACGGTATTGTCAAGCGTGACTACATCGCTTCACAGTTCGCAAAGATGCTTCCTGAATATAACGTTAATGCTAAGAACTATGCATCAGGCGGCTCGATGGGTGGTTGGCGTTCAGTAATGGCTGCAGCTCTTGACCCGTCGATTAAGACAGTTGACGCTTCTTATACATGGATGGCCTCACTTGGTGGTCTTGAAAACGGTAAGATTGCAGGTCACTTTATGCCGGCACTTACAAACGGTATTCTCTACTTCTCAACCGTAAATGCAGCAGCAGCTCTTGATAAGGACGTTACACTTAACTTCAAGGCTTGCGGTATGGGCGACTACACTTCACCTCCTGTTGGATTGGTTGCAGCCTACAACGCAGCTACATGTAAGAAGTCTATTGAACTTCGTCAGTATAGAGAGCACGGCACAACAAGAACAGCTACTCACTTTGATATGAGACGTGTTGCAGAGCCCTGAACTGCTGAGTACGTACCGATGCCAACAGGCAATAACGGTGCTACTTTAACAGAGGAAGAAATGCTCTCGCAATATCGTGGATACACCGATTGGCGTATAGCTTCCATCCGCACCACTGCGGATGGAGTGCAGCCAACCTCGGGTGGTACCGCATATTATTTTTCAAATAGTGGCGAAAGCACAAACGACGGTTTAACACCGTCAACACCACTCGCCACGTTAACAGACCTCGAAAACATTAAAAGCAAATTAAAGGCAGGCGACGTGGTATACTTTGAACGCGGCAGTGTGTTCCGCGGCTCAATTAAGGCAAACGTAGCAGGTGTTTCCTATTCTGCTTACGGCACGGGCAACAAGCCCGAGATATATGCTTCCCCCGTGGATGCTGCAAAAAGTGGCAAATGGACACGTACGGGATTTCTGTTCTTTGGCAACCGCAATGTCTATAAATACAGCCAAACCTTTAGCTCGGACATTGGTACAATAGTCTTTGACGGTGGAAAGAAGCATGGTATTAAATGTGTGGTTCGCACTGATGCGGATGGTAACACCTACAACAATACTACCGGCAAAGAATTTAATTCTTATTCCGATTTGGATGAAGATCTGCATTTTTATCACGACAATGAAACAGGTGAATTATATCTGTATTGTAAGGATGGTAATCCGTCATATATTTACAGCAGCATAGAGCTTTGTGTCGGAACACATATAGCTAAAGTATCAGCAGATAATATCAACTTTGATAATCTGTGCTTTAAATACGGCGGCGCACATGGTATTCAGGGTTCCACCCGCAAGGGTCTAACCGTTCAGAACTGTGAATTCCAGTGGATTGGCGGCTCTATTCAGATGCTTAGCTCGGTAGATAATACTCCGGTTAGATATGGCAATGCCGTTGAAATTTGGGGTGGTTGCGATAGATACTCTATAAAGAACTGCTACTTCAATCAGATTTATGATGCCGCAGTTACTTTCCAATACAGCACCGACTCAGAAACGTCGGGCATCAAAATGCTAAACGTTGATTTTAGCAATAACGTAATGGAACATTGCAACTATTCTATTGAATATTTCTTAAAGGGCGGCACACCTGAGACAAGCTACATACAGGACGTAAAATTTAACGATAACCTTATGTGGTATGCAGGCACCGGTTTTTGCGAGCAGCGTCCCGATAAAAATACCGCAGCTCACATAAAGGCTTGGAATCATCCTAACGTGCTTAATGGCTATTTTGAAATAAACAATAATTTAATGGCACTATCAAAGGTTGATTTGGTGCAGTCCAACGCCGCAGAGGCTTCCCATTCACCGACGTATAGCAATAACATCTATATTCAGTATACGGGCGGTTATCTTGGTAGAAGCCGTGACGTTAAGGATAAGGTTTTATTTGATAACTCTGTAGGAACCCAAATAAAGAGTATGCTTGGCGATAGTAAGCCCACAGTAATTTTTGTTACAAAATAAAACACAATAAAAAACACCTGACTTATGTCAGGTGTTTTTTTAATATGTGTTATCTTTTAAATTCAGCAGTCAAATCTATCGGTATAATAAATAGACCAAACGGGAATAATTAAAAGGCATAAAATTATTTGTGTTTTAGTTTCTCAATGATGTAGTCATAATTCTCAGCCTTGTGCGGTATGGTGCAGTCACTACAATCCTTAATGCCGTCAGCAGTCAATTTATAGTTGCCGCCGCAATCAAGCGGATATAGCGGACAAAAACAAAAAAGACAGTTAAATTTTTCGATGTTTTTATGGCAAGGGAAGTATTCGCACTTGTCATTTTGAAAAAACTTACAACTCATATCATCACCACGATTAGTATAGCATAATAGACGTTAAACTTCAAGATAGTTTGACTTGATAAGGCTATTGTGATATAATCAATTTATTAAGAAAGAGGGGCGCAGCTATGTACGATTATCTTATAGTCGGTTCGGGTCTTTACGGTGCCGTTTTTGCCAGAGAGATGACCGATAAGGGCTATAAATGTCTGGTTATTGACAAGCGAAATCATATCGGCGGTAACGTCTACACCGAAAATATAGAGCAAATAAACGTGCATAAATACGGCGCACATATTTTCCACACAAGTGATAAGAGAGTATGGGATTATGTAAACCAATTTGCTCGCTTTAATAATTATATAAATATGCCGATTGCCGATTTTAAGGGCGAAAGATATAACCTGCCCTTTAATATGAACACCTTTGAGCAAATGTGGGGCGTTACCGAGCCCGACGAGGCAAAAGCAATTATTGAAAAGCAGCGTGAAGAAGCAGGCATAAAAGAGCCTAAAAACCTAGAGGAAACGGCAATTAGCCTTGTGGGCCGCGATATATACGAAAAGCTTATAAAGGGCTATACCGGTAAACAGTGGGGTCGTCCGTGTGACGAGTTGCCGCCATTTATTATAAAGCGTTTGCCCGTCAGATTTACCTATGATAATAACTATTTTAACGATATCTATCAAGGCATACCTATCGGTGGCTATACAAAAATGGTCGAAAATATGCTCTGCGGCATTGAAGTTTTGCTGGGCGTTGATTTCTTAAAGAATAGGCAAGAATTAAGCGCTAAGGCAAAAACGGTGGTCTTTACGGGCGCCATTGATGAGTATTTCGATTATAAATACGGCGCACTCGAATACAGAAGCATTCGCTTTGAGGAAAAAATACTCGATATACCCGATTTCCAGGGTAATGCAGTTGTTAACTATACCGATTCTGATACACCGTATACACGTATTATCGAGCACAAGCATTTCGAGTTTGGTACGGGTCCTAAAACGGTTATAAGTTATGAGTATTCTGCCGAGTGGCAAAAGGGTGACGAGCCCTATTATCCCGTAAATAACGAGCAAAACAATACCCTTTTTGAAAAATATCTTGCCGAAGCACAAAAAACACCAAATGTCATTTTTGGCGGTCGACTCGGCGAATACAAGTATTATGATATGGATAAGGTTATTCTATCGGCACTAAACAAAACAAAAAATATATAATAAAAGCCTTGAAGTTTAACTTCAAGGCTTTTTCCTTTATTAGTCGCGTTTAATTCCGGGGTGCTTACCGGTTAACTTCATTCTTTCGCGAAGGTCCATAAGTTTCGGAAGCTGGTCGTCGGGAATTTCCTGAATACCGCCAAGCATTCTTGCATAGAAAGCAATTTTAGCGTTAAATTCAACCTCTTCCATAAGGAAATGAGCCTTCGTAAGGTCGCAACCAACGGTAAGTGCACCGTGGTTTTTAAGTAAAAATACGTCATTTGTTTGAATGTAAGGCATGATTGAATCGGGAATTTCCATAGTAGAAGGTGTGCCGTATTCACAGGTAGGCACTGCACCCAAGGTTAAAACAGCTTCGGGAAGTATGTACTCTTTAAGCGGAATGCCTGCAACTGTAAAGGCAGTTGCAATAGGGGGATGAGCGTGAACCACCGCATTAACGTCGGGACGCTCACGGAATACACGCATGTGCATTTTAATTTCAGATGACGGGTTAAGCTTGCCCTCAAGCTTGTTACCGTCCTTGTCAATTTTAATAATCATATCAGGTGTCATACCGCCTTTAGAAACACCTGTGGGGGTGCAATAATACTCATTTTCCCCAACCTTAACCGAAATATTACCGTCGTTTGCAGCAACGAAGCCTTTGTCATAAAGCTTTTGACCAACTTCGCATATCTGCTTCTTGATTTCTTCAACCGTCATTATTAACCCTCCAAAAAACATTTACGTTATAATTTTAACATAATAATTTGTGGTTGTCTATATAAAAAGAGTAATATTTTACATAAAAAAAGTATTTTTTTATAAATTTAACAGACCCATCGCGTTTTTATAAAGAATTTTATCCTTTGTGCCTTGTGAAAGCGACAAAGAGTTGATGGTTTCTATCTCTCGGTCGGCCTTACTCCATGGCGAATCCGAGCCAAACAATATACGGTCATCACCGAGAGCATCAACAATTCTCAAAAATTGTTCCTTAGAATAATATTCAAACCCCATAGAGGTATCAATATATACGTTGGTGTCGGGCAGATATTTTTCGACGTCGTCCCACTGTTTTTGACCGCCCAAATGCGCCGCAATAAGCGTGCCTCCGCGGAGCCTCTTTGCAATATTTGCAAATTGCTTGGGTGATGAATGGTAGGGTGGCGGGAAGGCGGGGTCAAAACCTGCGTGGTGCAGAATTATAAGACCCTTCGAAAAGGCGTAATCATAAATGGGCAGCATTTTGGGCTCATCAATGGTGAAGTGTTGGTATTCGACGTGGAATTTAAGTCCTTTAAGACCGAGTGAGCAAACAAAATCAATATCCCTTTTGTAGTCGTCGGTATCGGGATGTATACCGCCAAACGAAATTATTTTATCACTCTGTATCGATGCCGCCCACTCGTTAAGCGTTACGGTTTGACTCGGTTTAGTAATAACGGGCTGCACCACCGAAATATCCACGCCAAAACGATTCATATTATCGCAAAGCCCCGCTACCGTACCATTGTGACAGGGCTCATATAGGTTGCCACACGCCTTAATGAGCGACGCAATGGCGCGCTCGGCCAACGCATCGGGAAAGGCGTGGGTGTGAAAATCTATAACCATAAAAATCTCCTTAAAAAAGTTTTATATATTTTTCCCAAAACACGATGAAATATAAAAAACGATGCGTTGCTGCATCGTTTTTTATAAATTATATCTCTTCAAAAAGCTCGCCGTGAACGTTTGCAGCACGATAATCTGATTTTTCTTTGGTTTCAAAAATATATTCACCAAGGTCGATACGTGCAAAATTGTGCGGAGCACAACGGTCGGATAGGGGAGGCTCAGGCAGGTAGTTAGGACCGTAGTCAAAGGTGAGGTAATTATTGTAATCTGCCGGGATGGGAGCCTTAAAGCCGCCGTCGAAATCAACGTACTGAACGTGCTCTAAGTCATAAATCGGGAAGGGGCCCTTATCTTGAAGCTTACCGGTAGAGTCAATTACGTATTTAGCCTTTTTGTTTTTGGTGTAGAATTTGAGTAGGAACTCATAAATTGCGTGGTAGAAACCTAACGGGAAAATACGTAAAAGCGGTAGCAACACGAGGGATTTTTTATAGTGGAAATTTTTTCTCGGTTTATTGTACCAACGAAGCTCGATGAATTTTGAAAGCAGGAAGACAATCTTTGTTTGAAGCTTGCCTAAAAACTTAATGTTGGTGGTTTTATCGTAAACAAGCACGTCGATAAACAAGCCGTCCTCGTATTCGTGAATGGAAGAATATTTGGTTGAGAAGAAGGTGCCGTTAAGACGAACCTTGTCTACAATATAGTGAGAGCCACTCTTGTTGATATGGCTTGAATAGTTGTAGATATCCTTGTGCTCTGCCTGACAAACTTTGCGGAATTTTTCAAAATCCTCGCGCAGCATACCGATATCGAGGTCATCGTCCCACGGAATACTGTGTCCGTAACGAATGGCGCCGAGCATCGTGCCGCCACAAAGGAAGTATTTAATATTATGCTTGCGGCAAATTTCATCAATATCGCGGAGCATCATAAGCTCAAGGTCTTTGATTCGGTGCAGCTTGCCGCTGTAAACAGCAATATTATCTGCATTGTTGTGAATTTCGCCCGTAGCATTACATACCGTCTGATATATCGCATTTTTAAGGGTTATAACAACGTTTTGCGGAATAATCCAACCGCTCTGGAACAATTTGAGAGTGCATAAAGCACGATAATTTACTACGGGGTTGGTGTTAGAGGTAGCATTTAATGCGAGCTTTTCTTTAAAGGCGTCGCGCAAGGTCTCCTTTATTTCTGCAATAGATACGGTGTGCGAACAGAAGTTATAAACCTGCCCCTTTCTGCCGGTATAAAGCATCTGTGTGGCAAAGCAAAGTGCTGTGTTTATGTAGGAGATAGATATAACGTTTTCGTAATCGCTATCCGAAATAACAACCTCTTTGTTTTTGAAGGCATCCTCAATATACTGCCTTAAATCGAAGGTTCTAATAAGGTTAGCATCGGGACCAAACAGATTATCAACACGTACAACGTTGAGGTTTTGATTGGTTGTGTTTACAATCTTTCGGCAGAGTTTTTCAAGCTCATATAGAAAAGCTGTTCCTCGGTGTTTTTCTCAATGCCGCGCTCTAAGAAATATATAAACTCACGTTCGGCAAGGTGCTTAATACCTTGCGGAATAGCGGGATACTCAGGCAAAAGTGTAGAAAGCACACACATATTTTTCTTGCCCTTTGCAGCAAAGGCAGTTACCTTTTCGAGTGCATCAAACCACACGTTTTTATCGGCCGTGTTACAGCAATCGGCAACAAATAAGAAGGCGGATTTGTTTACGGCTTCAAGATTATCAACCGACTTGTATGTATCAAACGCGGTATTTTCATAATCGTAGCAGTCGAATTTATTTTCAAAATCATTTATCGATAAACAAACAACCGATTTTGCAAGTGCTTTTTTAACAAGGTTGTCAAGGCAGGCAACCATATATTTACCCATGGGATTGCCGTCGGTGACTACGTAGAAGTTCTCGTACAAAAATCTGCCGCGGCGTTTTTCGCCCATAAATAGCGGCGGATGAATGTGCCTTTCAGCAAAAGCACTGTAATATTTACGGTAGGTATTAACCTCGTCCATTAAGATTAAATTATTCATCGTGTTTCTCCTTTTAGCAAAAGCGTATTTTGTTATAACACTTGCCTATTTACATTCACTAACCATTATAATTTGATGCAAGCAATTTGTCAATAAGATGCAGTGTGAAATAGTATATTTATGTGAAGAATATTGACAAATAATAGCTTTTTTGGTATTCTATACGTAGCACATAAAAGGTTAAAAACACAAAAATGTGCGATATTAGGAGTGAATATTATTATGAAGTACAAAGCACTTGTTACAGCAGAGCTTATTCCGTCTTTTTTAGAATGCTTTAAAGAAAAAATAGATTTTGAATTTGCAGGATACGCACTCACCCACGATGTTATGCCGAGGGAAGAGTTGAAAGAAAAAATAAAGGATATTGACATTTTAATTTGCGAGTACGACACCATCGATAAGGAAATATTTGATTGTGCAAAGCAGCTTAAAATTATCTTCTGTTGTCGTGGCGGCGTTAAAACCGTTATAGACCTTGAGGTAGCGGCAGAGCGTGGCATTATCGTATGCAATAACGGTGGCCGTAATGCGTCGGCAGTGTCCGATTTAGTTATGGCATTCATGCTTGATATGACCCGCAACGTTACCTTAACCTCAAATCTTATACATAACAGAGTTATTACAACCGACGTAAAATCGAAGCCCGACGAGTATCGCGATACCGTGTGGGGACTTGATAACAACTCACCGTTTATAAAGTACCGTGGTAAGAGCCTTAATCATATGACGTTAGGCCTTATAGGCTGTGGTTTTGCAGGAAAATTAGTTGCTCGTAAGGCTATGGCGTTCGGTATGAAGGTTATCGTATACGATCCGTATATCAAACTGGGCTCACTTCCGCAAAAGGTGGAAATGGTTGAGTTTGACGAGTTGTTAAACAAGGCAGATATAATCAGTTTGCATTGCGCCTTAACACCACAAACAAAGGATATGTTCGGTGCCGAGCAGTTTGCTAAAATGAAGCAGGGAGCCTTCTTTATTAACACCGCCCGTGGCGAGTTGGTTGATGAGGACGCTTTAATTTCGGCCCTTAATAGCGACCATCTTGCAGGCGCTGCTATTGACGTTACCCGTGTTGAACCCATTGCTGATAACAGCCCGTTGCTTGACGCTAAAAATCTTATCATTACACCCCATATTGGCGGTTCTTCTTATGATGTTCAGGTTGTTGGCACCAATATGGTGGTTGACGATTTAAAGGCTTGGCTTAAAGGCAAAAAGCCGTACAATTGCGTTATAGGAGGCTAACTCAAGTGGGTAGTTCAATAGGTATTATATTGGCTGGTGGTATCGGCTCGCGTTTTGGCGCTGATTGTCCTAAGCAGTATTGCAAAATTTTCGACAAGGAAATGATTTGGTACACCATTGATGCCTTTAGACGTTCTAAAAGGCTTGATGATTTTATAATCGTTTTGGATGAAAACGAAATGAAAAAGGGCAGAATTGCCGAAACCTATGCTGCCAAGACCGTGCAGGGTGGCAGCAGCCGCAACGAATCCTTCAAAAACGCACTTGATTACATAGCTAAAAATTATCCCGATTGCGAAAAAATTATCGAGAATAATGCGGCTTGTCCTATGATAACACCCGAGTTAATCGACGAGTTCCTTGATTTGTTGGATGAATATGATTTTGTGAATACGGCATATAAAATAACCGATGCACTTGGTGCATATAACGGTCGAATTGCCAATCGTGAGGATTTCTATTTAATTCAGGCTCCCGATGCATACAGATTCCCACTTCTTTATAAACATTTTGACGAGAAATCCGAGTTATGTCATCCGGCACACCAGTTGCCGCTTGAGGCTCGTGAATATCGTTATTTTGATTATATCGATAACTATAAGGTTACCTATCCCAACGATATCAAAATAGTGGAATTTTTGATGACCGAGCGTGAAAACAAGAAAAAATAACCTAAGAGAAGGACACGTTATGAATCCGTTAATACCAATGCTGGCAATCACAGGCAAGCCTACAAGGGACAGAATGTGCCAAATATTCGAAAAATACAAAAGTGTCGGTATCGAGCAGGTTGTATTATATCCGCGAAGCGGTTGCGAATTCACCTATCCGTCAGACGAGTGGTATGCCTTTTGCAAAATGTTTGTATCTCTTGCCGCAGATAAAGGTTTAAAGGTTTGGATTTATGATGATTTCAATTGGCCGAGCGCCCAAATGAACGGATTTTTGCTCAAAAACCATCCCGACAAGGCGTCACAGTATATCTGCATTGATGCAAACGGCGAATACGAAATAAGACGTAAAAACCGCTATTCCGATATTTTGGATGAGCAGATAATTAAAGAGTTTATAAACAACACCCACCAAAGATACTTCGATGATTTTGGTGGGTATTTTGGCGACACGGTTGTCGGATTTTTTACCGACGAGCCGTCTTTTGGTTATGCCAGTGAAAATGTAGACGGTTATATATCGGCACCCTATTACACAGGACTTAAAGAGGACTACGAAAAGGTGTTCTCTCGTTCCTTTGACACCGATATTAAGGAAAATTACGAGAATTTATGGTCTAACTATTACACACTTTTAGGCGAGCGCTTTAAAAAGGTGTTCATTGAACCCGTAAATGATTGGTGTGTTTCACACGGCACCTTATTTTCAGGGCACATGATGGATGAATCGAGCATAAAGGGCGCAGTTAGCGATAACGGCGATCTTCTCTCGGTGTTAAGTGAAATGTCGCAGCCCGGTATTGATGAAATTTTTACGGGCGTTACACCGGGTATTATCGAGTGGGAAACACTTGCCGCTTTACGCTACGCTACACGAACGGGTAAAAACGGACTCGTTGAGCTTTTTGCGGTGGGGCCCTCTGATATGCCGATATCAAAAATGCGTCAAATGCTCTGTCTTACCTCACTTTTTGGTGTTAACCGATTTGTTATGACGGTGGCGGCGGTTGATGCGCGAGGCAACGTATTAAAGGGGCAGTATTATAACCCCAACAACTATATGCAGCCCTGGTTTTCGGCTTTTGGCAATTTGGGCGAGCAGGTGAAGCAAATTTTAAACTACCGAGAGTACGAATATAAACCGCTCGTACAGGTGGTTTACCCGCTATCTGCCGCCCGTAAAAATATTAAAAATGATATTATAGAGCAGATAAACAACGAGTATAAAAATCTGCTTATTACCCTCACCAAAAGGCAAATCGACTGGGAGGTAATAAACGAGGGCGACCCACAAACCGCCGATTACGTTTTAAGCATCAACGATGATTTTGCATATGACAGGGTAGAAGATATAAAACCGAGTTATCCCTATATTACCGATAAAAACGGTCAACTGTTAGAGGATATTATTATAAAGAGGTTTAAAAACGGTAAATTTATAGCACTCAATTTGCGTGATGATAACGTTGCGCGTCCCGTTATAGTGCATACCGAGTCGGGCGAAATTGAAACTGTGCTTTATGCCCGCGGTATAATTACCGAACAAACCGAGCCCGATGCTACCCCAATAGGCGAAACCGAAATTAAGGAATTCACCATAAAGGCGAATAATAAAAACCTTTTGCGTGCCATTACTGCCGAGGGTGAATATACCTTTGTAGCTGACACGGATATAAAGGTTCGTTTTGTTATAAGAAATTACGAAAACAGCGGCGAAATATTGCTTGACGGTATGCCGATAGCGGCCAAAAACGATTGTGACGTGCTGACCGACGGCTTTAATCAATTATATCGCATAAGTGATGAAATTTCGCTTTCGGCGGGTGAGCATAAAATAAAGGCAATCGGTGCTACCGATTACCGTTATTTGCCACTCACTCTCATTTCGGGTGATTTTTTGGTAAGGCAGGATAACCACATATACGAGGTGCCCGAAAAAGTAGACCTTAAAAATATAAACGAGGCACTTAAAAACTATATAGGCAGTATTTTAGTAGAGGCAGACGCGCAAATCGGCAACGGCAAAAACTATATAACAGCCGATTTTGGCGGTATGTATACAGTCGTTAGGTTAGACGGCGAGATTATAGGCGAGCTAATCTACGACGGTGATAAGGTAGCGGTGCCGCTTATTTATAATGCGGGTAAACGAAGACTCGAATTTGAAATCTTTACGTCGGTGGCGCCTATGTTCAGTGACGTTACTCGGTTTGATGAAATTCAGCCGCTTGAATGGTGGTCGAGATATTCTCACGTTGTAAACTGCGGCAGCTTTTCAGAAATTAAAATTGATGATATAAAAATAATTACAACGGCATAAAAAAAGAAATAACCCTTGACCGAAGTTTCTTTACACTTCATACGGTCAAGGGTTACTTCTGTTCACTCTTGATATCCAGCATCTTTTTGTTGTACCTCTCATTCTGCAAATTTTGTGCCCTTCAAACCGTCACTTTTTTTATTGCTTTTTTTCTTCGACGCCCTTGCGTCACCCGTAAAGCGAGTTTCTTTTAAGCGGTTATCGGTTTTAAGGCTATATAAAACTTAAACACAAGGTTACAGGCGCCTTTTTCTGACCATTATTTTAAATTCGTTTGTACTTATTTTTGCCTAAAGTTTTAACCTTGTGTGAAAGTGGTCGAACTTTTTAGAACATCGGCTCCACCCTCTTTCTTTGTCTTTATTATAGCAAAAAATACCCGTTTTTTCAATATGTAAGTGTGCTCAAAAATTCGAGTCCTCGTTTATTGAAAACAGAGAAATTTTGCATTAGGTCTTTAAAAATATTGACTGGCGGTCGTGTTTTTGTTATAATAATATTGTTGAGTGTATAAAAAAGCGCAAGAATTTTTCTTGCGCTTTTTCTTGTAATAATAAGCGGCTTATGATAAAATTATATATAGTAAAAAGTAATAAGGTGCATGTATTATGAAAAAGAAAAACAAAAAGAAATGGCTTAAATTCAGGCACAGGGTAGTGCGAAATTTAGCGTATTGTGTGCTGTATCCGTATTCGGTAATTAAATACGGTATTAAAATCGATAAATTTAAAGAGCAGGGCAAAAGGGCGTATCTTATTTTATTTAACCATCAAACCGCCTTCGACCAGTTTTTTGTGGGCTGTTCCTTTAAGGGTCCCGTTTACTACGTTGCAAGTGAGGACCTTTTTTCAAAGGGTTGGGTATCGACCTTAATACGCTTTATTGTGGCTCCAATACCGATAAAGAAGCAGTCGACCGACGTTTCGGCGGTTATGAACTGTATTAGGGTTGCGAAGGAGGGCGGCACAATCGGTATGGCACCCGAGGGCAACCGTACATATAGCGGCGCAACGGGATATATGAATCCCGCCATAGCACCCTTGGCACGCAAGTTAAAGCTACCCATCGCCATTTATCGTATTGAGGGCGGCTACGGTGTGCATCCTCGTTGGAGTGACGTTGTGCGCAAGGGCAAAATGCACTCTTACGTTTCCCGTGTTATCGAGCCCGAGGAAATAGCGGCACTTAGTAACGAACAACTTTACGAGCTTATACAAAAGGAATTATACGTAAATGAGGGCGTTGCCGATGCCTGCTTTGTGTCGGACAAAAAGGCAGAATATCTTGAAAGAGCAATGTACGTCTGCCCCTTCTGTGGCCTTTCGGAGTTTTACAGCAATGCAAACGAAATCGAGTGTAAAAAGTGCCACAAAAAAATAGAATATCGTGAGGATAAAAGCCTTCGCGGTGTCGGTTTTGATTTCCAGTTTAACTTTGTTAAGGATTGGTATGACTACCAGTGCGATTTTATAAACAAGCTTGACGTTATGCAGTACACCGATACACCGATTTACCGTGATACAGCGAGCGTTAGTCAGATTTTCGTCTACAAGGGCAGGAAACTCCTTTTCGAAAATGCAAAGCTCGACCTTTACGGCGATAAATTCGTTGTTACTGCGCCCGATACCACCACACTAAATATGTCGTTTGACGACATAAGCGCAGTTTCTGTGCTTGGCAGAAATAAGCTTAACGTTTATTATAAGGATAAGCTTTATCAGTTCAAAAGTGATAAGCGTTTTAATGCGCTTAAATATGTAAATATTTATTTCCGCTATAAAAATAAGGATGACGAAAACAATAATTTCTTAGGCATTTAGCGGTAAGAGATAGAGGTGTTGCTTATGCCACAAATTCCTACACAAAGAATAATCGAAAAACTCGATGAATTTCTTTCAAAAAACGATTATGAGTCGGCGCGAGAGCATCTGCTTTATTGGTTAAAAGAGTCCGAAAATATGGGCGACAATAGGGCGGCACTGCTTATATGCAACGAGCTTATGGGGCTTTGCCGTAAGCTTGGTGAGGGCGAAAATGCACTTATGTTTGTAGAGCGTGCTCTTCGTACAATCAAACAAATGAACATCGAAAACAACGTCGGCGCTGCCACAACCTATCTTAACAGTGCGACGGTATATAAGGCTTTTGGCAAGGCAGATGAAGCAATACCGCTATTTGAAAAAGCAAAAAGTATTTATGAAACCAATTTGTCACAGGATGACGCCCGTCTTGGCGGCCTTTACAATAATATGGCGTTGGCGCTTGTCGATTTAGAGCGCTTTGAGGATGCGTTAAGTCTTTACGAAAAGGCAATTGCGGTAATGGCAACCCTAAAAAATAAGGAGCCCGAGCAGGCAATTACTTATCTTAATATGGCGAGCGCCGCCGAGGCTCAGTATGGACTCGAGGATGGGGCCGAAAAAATTGCAGAATATACCGAAAAGGCGCAGGCGCTTTTGGATATAGGTAAAGAGCGACTTGATGGCGAATATGCCTTTGCCTGCGAAAAGTGTGCCACCGTTTTCGGTTATTACGGATATTTCTATTATGAAAATGAACTGAAAGAACGCAGCAGGAGGATTTATGAAGGGGCTTGATTTAGCGCTAAACTTTTTTAAAGAATACGGCGAGCCGATGCTGAGCGCACAGTTCCCCGAGGCTCTAAAATATATTGCGGTGGGTCTTGTCGGCAGTGGTTCCGAGTGCTACGGCTATGACGATGAAATTTCACGTGACCACGATTTCGAACCTGCCTTTTGCATCTTTATCCCCGAGGAAGATATAATCGACCGCAAAGTGGAATTTGAGCTCGAGCGTGCCTATGCTAAACTGCCTAAGGAATATTGCGGCTTTAAAAGGTCGCCCTTAAATCCCGTTGGCGGCAACCGACATGGCGTTATCAGAATGGGCGATTTTTACGCCGCTAAAACGGGTAGCCGTGACGGACAACTATCGGTGTATGATTGGTTTAATATTCCCGAGCATTCACTTTTAGAGGCGACCAACGGCGAGGTTTTTTTAGATAATTACGGGTTATTTACCGGCATAAGAGAAAAGCTTAGCTATTATCCCGACGATATCCGCCTTAAAAAAATAGCGGGTAATCTTTTGCTTATGGGGCAGGCAGGGCAGTATAATTATAACCGCCTAATTTTACGAAACGATACCGCCGCCGCACAGTTAGCGGTAACAGAGTTTGTAAAAAGTGCGATGAACGTCGTTTTCCTGCTCAACAGAAGATATATGCCTTATTATAAATGGAGCTTTTGCGCTTTAAGAAAATTGCCGATTTTATCACAACTATCCCTCGATTTTGAGTTTTTAATTTCGAGTGGTAACGATGACGAGTTGGCAAGACAAAAGAGCCAAACGATAGAAAACGTATGCCAAAAAATAACAGCAGAATTAGATGCACAGGGTATAGTGCAACTTGCAACAACCGAAATGGAACAGATGGCTTACGCCGTCAATGATAAAATAACCGATAACGAAATACGAAACTTAAATATCCTATATGGCGTATAAAAAAGCGAGGTGAAATTCACCTCGTTTTTTCACTCCTATTTTGCTTTATAATCGGCAATAATTTGAACTATATGTGAAACAAATTCGGGTGGCAGTCCATCAACATTTATTGAATTTGTTGGTGTTAAGCCTAATAAATAATCTGTTGGCACATTAAATATTTTTGAAAGTTTAATTAGCATATCTATTGATGGTTGAATGTTGTCGTTTTCCCAATTTGAAACGGTTTGTTTTGTTACACCTAATTTTTGAGATAATTGCACCTGTGTCCAACCAAAAGATATTCTTAATTCGTATATTCTCTTGCTTAACATAACTATCCTCCAAGGCAAATATTACAATACTATTATCTCAAAAACCTTGACATTTTAAAAATACTATGGTATTCTAATATTGGACTTTGTCTGATATTATATGCATAAAGGAGAAGGAAAAATGAAAAAAGTTGTTGTATTATTCTTGACAGTATGTATACTGGTAGGAGCATTGACAGGTTGTGGTGGAAAAGATGGCACCACCTCGCAGACTGATAAAACGCAAGCCGAACAAGTAGATAGGGAAGTTGCAGTAGGCACGATTCTGGATGCACCAGAAGTGCAGTTTGATACCAATACAGAAGAGCTGTATGTATACTTTACATATCCAGGAGATAAGGCGAACGAAACAGCCTCTATGGAAATTGCGGTGGATCAAGTTACTGATGATACCTATTTAATCTACACTACTGATGGACTTCTAAAAAACCACGAACTAATTTATGAGGTGACAGACGCAGGTGTTACCAAGTATTATAAAGATGCCTTTATGGATAGGTTTGAACAGGAAACAGAAGCAACTCAGCAGCAAGTGGAAAAAGAAAAAAACGAAATTCTATCTTTGCTTAGTTACTTTATGATGCAACATTCGGATTATGCCGGCTTCCAATACCGCAAATCTGACAAGAGGGTTGCTGAGCTTACTGGTGAGGTATATGTGTACGATGTCTTGGAAAACAACGAGTGCATAGGACAGATTTGCATTGATAAGGCTACAGGGCTAATGGTGAGTCTCAAAGATATACAGGGAAATTCTTCGTTCACTGTACAAAAGTTCCAAATTTCTAATGTGGAAATTCCTGCGTACAAATAAAAAGCTCTTTAAAAGCAATTTTGGTTTTTATGCACATAAAACAAGTGGGAGAGAGTGTTTTGTTAAAAGCTTGGCTGCATACATGGAAAAATATTTTCAATTATAGTGGTATAGTTTCACGAAAAGAATATTGGCTAGCATGTATTATGAATATTCTAGCAATGTTCGTTTTTGTTATTCCCTACGCCTTAATTATGAGACATTTGCCAATCTCTGTAGGACTCGGCATAGTGTTATTTTTTATTATTTTTCTCACTCCTGCAGTTGCTTTATACTTTAGAAGGGCAAACGATGCAAATTGGAGTGTGCTAACTGCTTTGTTTATGGCACTGGCGTTGCCAATTGTTAGCGGTCTTATTGTTGGAGTTTTTTCATCTATACCCAAAGGAAAGCCTTGGCCGCAATTTTATTCAATTATCGGCAAAATTTTTGCTTTAGGTTATGGACTTTTCTTTTATGGCGGTTTTTTGGGTATAATATTCTTTGACAATCCCACCGCCATCCCAGTTTTGTGCTATTCAGGACTTTTTTTAAATACAATTACGCTCGTTTTTGTAGGAATAAGGATGCTTATTTTAAAAATACGAAGTGGAGGGAAAGACTTATGAAAAAAATAGTGACACTTCTTATCATATTGGTAATTATGTTGTCTCTATGTGCTTGCGATGTAAATAACTTCAACGCGATAAAAGAAATGGATGATGATACAACTGTTAATTTTGATTTAACGCAATATGATGCACACGGTGAGTTGTCTTGCGGACTGATTTGGGTTGAAAAAACAGAGTCTTCATATGGCAAGGCGCCTGAAACAGAATTTGCTTATGCAGATATTGATGGGAACATTGTAAGCGAGTGGTTTGATTCGGAAGAATTTAATAAGGCCAACTTTGTAAACGATATTGTTATACTAAAAGAATCACCATATACATATGTTGGCGGTCCCCGAGACTATGCAAGATGTATAGTGTATAACACACAATTCAACAAATTGGTAGACGGTTATTTTAAGACAATTGAAGGCGAAAATGCCAATACTCGTGAAATTGCTATTATCGAAGCAAATGAACGAGGTGAGGTCTTCGGCATTGCAAATCTAGAAGGATATGATTTTGGTCTATTTATGGTTAGCAAGGACGGCATAGTAAAATTCCCTGTCGCAGACGACGCTTTCATTTATCAAACAATTAAAAATCTTGAACGAATTAAATATGAAAATGGATACTATATAATAGACTTTAGAGGCACATTAGGAACCCTTGGCAATTTGCCATGCTATATGGGAGTGTTTGATAAAGGTGGAAACCTCATATTCGAACCGAGTGAGCGAATAGATTACGATGTTTATTCTGTCAAAGTTATTTCTGAAAATGAATTTGAAATACTGTTCCACGGCAAAGACGGAAATAACTATACGGTTAGAACGGATAAAACAGGAAAGTTTTTAACAGAGCCAAAATAATTTTCTATTTTGCGTACTGCAACACAGACTGCGTTCAATGGCTAATAAGTAACATGAAAACTCCTCTGTTTAAATCAACTGATGCTACAACTGCTATTTACCAACACGAAACAAATGTTGAAACAAAAACAGATTCTATACCCGAACAGTTAAAGCAATATAAAGAATTGCTTGATAGCGGTGTGCTTACTGAAGAAGAATTTGAATTAAAGAAAAAAGAATTATTAGGATTATAATTATAAACAGCATCAATCTCCTTGTTTTAGTAATAGTGATACTATTATCTATAAAACAAGGAGATTGATTTATATATGAAAGCAACTGGCGATATCGCGAGCGCTTTGTGCGACACAGCGAACAGAAAAGCGCAGGATACGAAAAATAGCATATTTTGATATATATAGCAACAGTGGGGTAAACATTCCATTCACCTCGCTGTTTTATTTTTCTATCGGTATTTCAACATATGAGTCTTTTAAATTCACAGTATTATTTGCAATTTTGGTCGTTGTCTGCTCTGAAAACAGTCCTTTATTATTGGTGTGCCGTACATAGAGAGGAAATAAAAACACAAGGGACTGTCCCCTATGTTTTACGAAACCTAAATATCCTATATGCGGTATAAACACAAATAATTGAAAAGGCATAAAAGATATGTTATAATTTTTATATAAAAAACCATTTTGAAGGGAGCATTAGATATGAAAAAAGGAATTATTAGAATAATAATGGTTGCTTTAAGCCTTGTTATGATTTTATCATCGGTGCCAACGGCATTGGCTTTACCAACCACCTATGATTTGTGGATTGGCGGTCAGCAGATTACTGACTCTAATGCTACTGATGTGTTTGGCGATGGTAAGGTTAGCTTTAATCCTGATACCAACACCCTAACGCTTAAAAATTACACATACGAGGGTGCGGGATATTCCTTCACGTTTTTAGGACAAGACTCAGCGGCGGCTATTTATAGCGGCTTAGATACGCTTAATGTTACGGTTATCGGTTCAAACAGCATAGCACATAGCGGTCAGGATCGTGCATCCTACGGTATATTTACCGAGGGCAATTTGGTGATTAACGAAGATAGTACAGGCACCCTGCAGGCGACAGGTGGTGTAACCAATACAAGAAGTATAGGTATTTTTGTTTCCAATAAAGACCTTACAATAAATGGTGCAACGGTAACGGGCGTCGGCAACAACGCGTCGGCAAACGACCTAAGCACAGGCGTATGGTGCTTAAGCGGTAATATTACTGTGGGCGCTAAGGCTGAGCTTGTCGGTACGGGTGCGGTCGCCAATATAAGCCGTGGGGTTTGCGCCTCAGGCAAGCTTGCAGTCAATGGCGGTGTGGTAAAGGGTAACGGTGGTGCCGCCACACAAATCAGCCATGGAATAAGCGCCGGCACAGTAGAAAGCAGCAGTGATAAGAGCGTTATTATAGGTGTTGCAGATAACTCTAACGAAAGCATCGGTATTGTTATATGGAACGATTCTGTTTTTGAAAAGGGAACCATAAAAGGCTTTTCGGGTGCGACACCGAGCAACAAAAACTATGGAATTGGGCTTCACGATAGTTTTACCATAAGCGGTGGCACGGTTGAAGCAATGGGTGCAGGCGGCGCCTTTGATAAAAAGCCTACAATAGATTCTGCCTTTAGCAATGCAAAGGTATGGTATGGTGAAACCGAGGCAGCGGCCGATAATGCAGGTGCTAAGAATGTAGAGGATATTGAAACGAAATATACACAGAAATATGTACGCATAGCCCCCGTTTCTACCGAAGTTCCGACTTCACCTAATACGGGCGATAGCGGCAATGTTTTATTATGGGTGATACTTGCTATGCTTAGCGGCGGATGTCTGCTTGGCACCTTGATTTACAAGAAAAAAGCATATAAATAAAAACACAAGGGCCTGCCCCCTGTGTTTTATCCCTGCCCCTGAATAAAAACCAAATATTTTATGTTTAGTAAAAAAGCGAGGTGAACATTCCGTTCACCTCGCTTTTATAATTGTTTTGCAAGTTTTTCGGCTGTTTGATAACGCTCATCGGGATTTACGTTTGTGCATTTGCGAACAATTTTGCCAGCTTTACCTTTGGCTAATTTTTCACTGGGGTGCTTGCCCGTAATCATTACGTTAAGCAGTACGCCTACGGCATAAATATCTGTTCTGGCATCGCTTTGCGCTACGCCCAACTGTTCGGGTGAGGCATATCCAACCGTGCCCATTATAACGGTATCCTTGCCGCCTACAGAGATTTTACGTGCTGCATTAAAATCAATCAGAACAATTCGGCCATTTTTATCTATAATAACGTTTTCGGGTTTTACGTCGCGGTGCACAAGATTTCTTTCGTGCAAAACCTTTAAAGCATAACAGACCGAACGTATAATTTTACGCGCCCCTAAATAATGGTAGCAGCCGCTTTCCATAACCTCGGCAATGGTAATACCCTCAATAAATTCCTCTAATACAATTTGCCCGTCAAAGCAGTTTATAACGTCATAAATAGTTGGAAGATGTTTAAATGCAATACTATAAAGCTCGTTATAGGCCGGTATAATTGCAGGATAACTTCGCACCACCATATCGCAACCTGTATTTTTGTTGCGTATCCTAAGCACCTTGCAGTCGTTTTTATCACTAAGCACCGATACTAAGGAAAAGGCAACAAATAGTTTAGTTAAATACTCATCTCTCGTCATAGTTAACCATTCCATTCTGCATATATAGCACCATAGCTTGAAGCGCAATTTTTATAATATCTATAATTTCGGTCACTACAGCTTGCACTGCAGTGAATTGTTAAAGTTCCGTTGCGACTAGAGGTTTGAGCAAATGCTTTTGATTCCGTATAAATTGAATTTCCTTTGAAATAAATATCGGTTAAATTATAACAGGTGGCAAAAGCATTATTCCAAATGGTTTTAACGGTTGAAGGAACAAACACTGTTTTTACGGTGTTGCTGATATTGCTATCACAAAAGGCCAGTGCCATAATTGCTATAACCTTTTTGCCACCCAAGGTTTCAGGAATTACGTACCTTCCGTCGGCCGAGGCATTTTTAACTCCGGTTATGACAACGCAGTTTTCGAGGTTTGTGCTAACTGAAAAATCGTCGCCGTATTTAGCATCACGATATAAATATGTTACAGTTGTTTGCTCGGGTTTAGGAACAGGTGAGGTGTTATCGCTTGATGCGTCGCTGCTTGAGTTATCGTTATCGGGTTTGTCGTCATCAGGATTACTATTGCCCGGTTTGCTGCTGCCGTTGGAAGAATTGTTGGACGAATTAGATGAGGGCTTTTTGCCCGAAGAGGTATTAGTGCTTGAATTTTCGGGCGTCGACGAGGGCTCGCTTATATCACTGTCAGAATGTGTTGAGTTGCCGGTAGAGGTGCCGGCGGTATCTTTGGGCAAATCATTTTTAGGCACAAAAAATATAACGGTTAAAATAAGGGCAAGCACTAAAACGGCGGCAATGATAATTAGCCACCGTTTGTTTTTTTCTTTTGAAACTTCAATAGTTTGCTTTTCCTCAAACGAGGTCATGCAATAAAGGCAAAAACGGGCATTTTCCTCGATTTCTGCCTTGCATTTAGGACATTTTTTCATACTTCTTACCCCAAGGTTTCTAAACCATATTCGTAAAGTATTTCATTGATTTCTACGACAGATAATTTTTTACATACACCGTATAAAACAATGCTGTCGAAAGGAAGTTTAACATAAAGTGTTGAGTATCCGGCGCATTTTAACAATGTTTGTACTTCGTCCAATGATAATCTCATCGCAATAGCAAGGCATAAAAGCTTTTTGCGCTCAGGCACTCTAATTCCCGAAAAAATTTGATATGCGTACACTTCACTCATCTCTGCCGCGCGAATGACCTGTGATTTTTTTAGGCCGTATTTTATAATAAACGCATTTAAAAGCTGTGACAAATCTTCTTTAACCATATAATCCTTGTTTTCATTATAAAAGGACTTAAAATCGGGACTGAGACCGAGTTCTTCTACGATTTTAGTTGTATCTTTAACCATTTTCTCACCACATTTCAAACTGTAATAATTATAATAAACAAGCCGTGCTTTGTCAACTTACGACAAAACACGGCATTTTTTCTTTTTTATGCTGACAGCATAAGACTTTTTTGAAATTTTGTAGTAACCTTGTAACAAGAACGGGGGAATCCAAATGGAAAAAATTATAGGTAAACTGTTTTCCGATTATTTGTCCGAACAGAGCGTAGCTACAAACTCAGAATATTCTGTCCTTGCTAAAAGCGCACTCGAAAAAGAGAAAGAGCTTAGAAATTTATTAAATGCAGAGCAAACAGGATGCTTTGAGGAGCTGTTTGAGCTTACATCCCAGATACATTTTTTAGAGGTCAAGGACGCATTTTTTAACGCCTGCAAATTAGGCGCAAATAATCCATAACGGTCAAACCCAGACCGTTCCTACAGGTTGCTTATATGTACTGGGAGACAATCAATCGAACTCACATGACTCTCGGTACTGGGAGAA
>SVOR01000011.1 GCA_015066295.1 Oscillospiraceae bacterium | reverse complement strand
ATCAAATCCACAATGTTAGCTCTTTTGAATATTTCACCACATACACCACCGCCGGGTGCTAAGTTTTTGTTAGCTGCATTGACAACGGCATCAACGTTTTGATCGACACAAGATTCATTTAGTAAAACAATACTACTCATTATAGTCTCTCTTATATTAAAATATTATTTATCCAACAATTCTTTCAATAGTCTCTTTTATGGTTTCAAAATCGCAATCGCAAGTTAAAAAACATTTATTCAAATCGAATATTAATGAAACAATTTCCTGATACAGATCGTGTAAGGGCGTTTCTTCCAAATCACTAACCCACCAGCCAAATTTGTTCATTTCAAGAAGCAAACCGCTAATTTCTTTAGGTACAAGTTTATCCTTCCCATACTTATCCAAAACCTCAAACGTTTCTTTAAAAAGTGCACGAACCTTTTCATATCCAGGGTTTTTAAATTCAATTACTTTGTCTGTGGCCTTTTCCCATTCATTAATTAATTTCTCGATTCTTTGAATTTCCATATTTGAACGCTCCTAACAATTTAAGATAATTACATTATAACACATTATTCTTAAAATGTTTAACGTTTTTTCTTATAAGTTTAATTTGTTAAATAAAAGCGCTTACAAACACCTCAAAACACGTTATAATGTGGTTAAGAAAACTCAAAACGATGTGTTTAGTAAGACGAATTTTACAATCAAATAGTGTTAAAAAGTAAGTCATAACAAGGCTTTCGGGCTATGTTCTAAAAAGGTCTTTTATTTACTGATTCAGAGTGCGTAGAGATGATGGGTCTGATCGGCGCAGGTAACAACCCCATGGTCGGTATGACCGTGGCTTGCGCAGTTGCAGTTTACGAAGCACTTAATAAATAATTGATACCAGAATTTTAAAGGACTCGGATTTTCCGAGTCCTTTTTTTGCTAATTGACAGCGGCACATTAAAGGATTATAATAATGGCAAAGCAATTAAACGGAGGCTTTATTATGAAAAATTTAGTTGAATATTCACGTCGTTACGGATCTGATATTTCTTTGGTTGCCGCAGGCGGCGGTAATACATCGATGAAGGAAAACGGCGTGCTTTACGTTAAGGGCTCGGGTTCGGCACTCGCAACCATAAAGGAAGAAAATTTTGTGGCACTCGATATGAATAAATTACTCGAAATACCCAAACGCAGCTATCCCGATTCCGATAATGAACGCGAAGCCGCATTTTTAAGCGATATTATGGCGGCAAAGCTACCCGGTGAGGAAACAAAGCGTCCAAGCGTAGAGACACTTTTACATGCATTATTCCCGCAAAAATACGTATTGCATTTGCATCCGTCTTTGGTTAACGGCTTAACCTGTTCGGCCGATGGTAAATCAGCAGCAACCAGACTCTTCCCCGATGCCGTTTGGGTGGACGAGTGTCGCCCCGGCTACACCTTAGCCATCGAGGTTTCAAAGGTGCTTAGCGAAAATATAAATACCGTGATTTTGCAAAACCACGGCGTATTCTTTGCGGCAAACATACCTGCTGACTTAGATGTTTTGCTTAAAAATATGATGAATATTTTAAAGGAAGAGGTCGACAAAAATTACAATGCCGAGTATGACGCTCCTCCCTGTCTGGAAAAGCCCTTCACCCCCGACCATATAGTATATTGCGGAGTGGGTCCCGAGTTGCCCGACACCGATAATGCGCGCTTACTTTGGGAGGATGCCAAAAAAATTGCAAAATACACCGCTTCCTTTGGCGGACAACGCCCGATGGCACCCGATATGGTAGAATTTATTCGCACCTGGGAAGCCGAAAGCTACCGTCAAAAGCAGGCATAATTTATACTTAAAAATAACGAGTAAAAAAACGTCTTGTTTAACCAAGACGTTTTTGTTTACACTTATTAACTATAAATATTGGGGCATACATTACTAATATAACTATTGGTAATAATATCGGGAAGCCCCACAGGTGATTGCCAAGTATCTTCTCAAACATTTCGAGTGGGTTGCCGACATCAGGCTTCATTAAGAACATAAAGTTGGTGCCCCACCAGAGATTTAAAAAGTATATCGGAATTGCAAGGCAGATAAGAAGCAATATACTCTTGCCCGCCATCTTTAAATCGGGATTTATTTTGCCCGAGGTTACTAACAGTAACGGATAAAGGGTTAGCAAAATATGTATTATAAAGCTATGGAAGTGGAAAAAGTTAAAGAAGGGGGTTTCGGTCCAGTTGGGGAATAAAAGCGCCAACGCCGCACCCGGTATGCTGAAATAATAAAGAAATGCGCGCACAACCTTTGTGGGCTTTATAACGTCGAAGGCTATAAGCAGTATATTTATTCCGCACAGATGGAACGGCAGATAGCCGAAGCTAAATTCACCCACCGAGGCAACCACGACGTTTTTAAGCATTTCCTGAAAGAATATGTAGCTGCCAAGCACTATTAACGTAATTTTTTGCTTTTTTTCGTCTAATTTTCTAAACAAAATGCAGCAAACAACCACCGCCAGCACCCAAAAGCCGAGCCACAACAAATGTGTAAGTCCGTATTGCTCGAAGCCGTAGCCCACGGGCATACTATCCTGAGTCTTAAAAAACATTTTCATCACCACAAATATTTTATCATATTTTATCAAAATGTCTACTGTTTATTGCAAACTTGATACATTAATGTTATAATTACAATATAATTACTTAAAAGAATGTGAGAAGTTATGCAAAGAAAAAAGCTTTCGGTATCAACCACGCATATAATATTGTTCAGCTTTTTGGGCGCCATACTTGTTGGCGCTGTTTTGCTTTGCCTGCCTATAAGCTCGGCAGACGGCAACGCAACACCCTTTGTTGATGCGCTTTTCACCGCAACAACCTCCACCTGCGTTACGGGCTTGGTGGTAGCCCCCACCTTCTCGACGTGGAGCTATTTTGGTCAGGCCGTTATTTTATTGCTTATTCAAATTGGTGGACTCGGTATAATTACAATAATGTCGGGCATTATGGTGCTGTTCCACAAAAAAATGGGCATAAACGACCGACTACTCTTGCAGGATGCGTTCAACCTAAACTCCCTTTCGGGACTAATACGATTTATTAAAAAGGTTATTAAGGGCACATTTATTATCGAGGGCATCGGCGCACTTCTTTATATGACGGTTTTCGTGCCGGAGTTTGGTCTAAAAGGAATATGGATTTCGGTTTTCACCGCCATTTCGGCCTTCTGTAATGCAGGTTTAGACATAATTGCCGAAAACAGCCTTTGCAACTATGCCACCAACCCTATTATAAATATTGTTACCTGCCTTCTTATAATTTTAGGCGGCATCGGCTTTATTGTTTGGTGGGACGTCTTGCGCGTGCTAAAACAGCCGCGTCAAAAAAGGCGCCTTTGGGCGAACCTCACGCTCCACAGCAAAATTGCCATTTGCGCCACCCTTATCTTGATTTTTACGGGCGCCGCGTTTATTATGCTGTTTGAATATAACAATCCGCTAACCCTTAAAGAATATAGCTTTTTTGATAAGCTGCAAATATCCCTTTTCCAATCGGTAACTACAAGAACTGCAGGCTTTGCAACGATAGCGCAAGAAAATCTGACCGATTCCTCCGCTATTGTCTGCATATTGCTTATGTTTATCGGCGGCTCCCCCGTTGGTACGGCCGGCGGTGTTAAAACCGTCACCTTTGCCGTAATATTGGCATCGGCCATCGCCTGTGTACGTAATCAGTCAAACACAAATATATTTAATCGCCAAATAACAAAGGCGGCAATAAGCAAGGCGCTAACGGTCGTTTTCATATCCTTCTCAATTGTGTTTATATCGACACTGCTTCTCTCACTGGTATGTGATGCGAGTGCACTTGATATAATGTACGAAACGGTCAGCGCAGCCGCAACCGTAGGACTTTCGAGAAACCTTACCGCATCGCTGGGTGGCATGGGCAAGTTAATTATTATCGCTACCATGTATCTTGGCAGAGTTGGTCCTATATCGCTCGCCATTGCATTTAATTTTAAAAAGCAAAATCCCGATTTAATAAAAGACCCCATCGAAGAAATAAGCGTCGGATAGAAAGGAAGTATAAATATGAGCATTAACAAAACCTATGCCGTACTTGGACTTGGCAGATACGGCACAGCCGTAGCCGAGGAGCTTGTGAATAACGGAGCCGAGGTGTTGGCGGTTGATATCGACCAAAACAACGTAAACAATGCCTCTTTAAATATCCCACTTTGCAAATGCGCCGACGTTACAGATGCCGAGGTAATAGAAAAATTAGGCATTTCTAACATTGACGTCGCAATAGTTGCCATGGCAAATAATTTAGAGGCAAGCGTGCTTGCCACCTCGCTATGTAAAGAAGCGGGAGTTAAAACCGTTATCGCCAAATGCGGCAGCGAGCTGCACAGCAAAATTCTTTATAATGTTGGCGCCGACAGGGTGATTTTCCCCGAAAAAGAGTCAGGCAAGCGTCTTGCACGCACACTTCTTACGGCAGGCTTCTCTGAAATGATTGAGTTGTCCGACAAAATTTCTATGGTTGAGTTCGAGGTGCGTGACGAATGGGTTGGCAAAAACCTTGTAGATTTGCAGCTCAGAAAAAAATATTCCATCAACGTCGTGGCAATCTGTGAGGGCGAAAACATAAGCACCGCCTTTGACCCACACGAGCCCTTTAAAAAGGGTATGCGACTAATAGTTATTGCCGAAACCCAAAAGCTTCAAAAACTTAAATAAAATTTTATAAGCTCACCCGTATATCAACGATATATGGGTGAATTTTTTATCGTTTTTACGCGAAAAAATATTCCGTTAGCATTGACTAAACAAGCAAAAAATGTTAAAATAATGAAAAATATTTCCTTTGAGGTGTCATATGGAATCGGTAATTCATAAAATACGATTTTTAAAATCAGAAATGGGTCCGGGTGAAAAAAAGCTCGCCTCATATATACTCGAAAACCCATCCAACATAACCAATATGACGATAAACGAGCTTGCCGACCACTGCGACTGCGGTAATGCGACGGTTGTACGTTTTTCTCGTCGGCTCGGCTTCGATGGCTTTCAGGCACTTAAAATCGGTATTGCTACCGAGCTTGGCTCGGCTTCGAGCATTAGTGCCGAGATAAACAAAACCGACAACTGCTACGAAATCTTTTTAAAACGTGCCAACGACGTGCAAATCACCCTTCAAAACACTGCCGACGTGCTTGATGCTACCGCCCTTTCCTTTGCCGCTAACAAAATAATGAAGGCAAAACGAATTGTGTTGTTCGGCCTTGGCAACTCGGCGGCTATTGCCACCGATGCGGCGCATAAATTCCTGCGCCTTGGCCTTAATGCACAGGCTTGCTGTGATAATCATATGCAGGCCATAATCGCCTCACACCTCAATAGTGACTGTGTTGCCATCGGCATTTCGCATTCGGGTGCCTCGGTTGACACCGTGGAGGCTCTGCGTATTGCTAAATCATGCAATGCCACAACCATTTGCGTTACCAACCACAGTGACTCACCCATTGTGAAAGCGTCCGATATAGTGCTCTTTACCAAGGCGGAGGAAACACGCCATTCCATATTGGCACTTAGCTCACGTATCGCTCAGCTTGCGATATTTGATGCAATTTATACCTACATCGTGGTTAATACCGATAAAACGGCAATGCAGGCGATATATGATACCGAAATTGCACTGCAAAATAAGAAATATAGTAATTGACACACAGTATTATAAATTGTATAATTTTATACGTAACTTATTTTAAGGGGATTTAACAGTGATTTACAAAAGCATTAAAAAACTTGTTTGTTATGGACTTGAAAAGGACTTTTTTAAGGAGCAGGACGTGACCTATGTTACTAACCTACTTATCGACGCACTACGCCTTGATGAGTTTGTTGACGACGGCGAAAACTACGTGGACGTTGACCTTGAGGCAACACTAAAAGAAATTTTAGATTATGCCGTTGAAAAGGGCATAATTGAGGATAGTATCGTCTACCGCGACCTGTTTGATACTCGCATTATGGGACTTATGATGCCCCGTCCGAGTGAGGTTACCGAAAAGTTTTATGCGCTTTATGAAAAGTCGCCCGAGGCCGCAACCGATTATTTTTATAATATCAGTCGCGACTCCGACTATATCCGCCGCTATAGAATCAAAAAAGATTTAAAGTGGCTTGCCGATACTGAGTACGGCGAGCTTGAAATCACCGTAAATCTTTCAAAGCCCGAAAAGGACCCCAAGGCTATTGCCGCCGCCAAGGCAGCACCGCAGGCAGGCTATCCAAAGTGTCTGCTTTGTAAGGAAAACGAGGGTTATGCAGGCAGAGTTAACAGCCCTGCGCGTCAAAACCACCGCATAATTCCCGTTACCATAAACAATTCCGATTGGTGCTTCCAATACTCCCCTTACGTTTATTATAACGAGCATTGCATCGTGTTTAATTCACTTCACACACCGATGCAGATAAACAACGATACGTTCGTTAAGCTTTTTGACTTCGTAAAGCTTTTCCCCCACTATTTTGTTGGCTCAAATGCCGACCTGCCGATAGTTGGCGGTTCAATTCTTAGTCACGACCACTTCCAAGGCGGTCACCACACCTTTACCATGGCAAAAGCACCCATCGAAACCGAGGTTAACTTTACAGGCTTTGATGACGTTGAGGCTGGCATCGTTAAATGGCCTATGTCGGTTATTAGACTTAGAAGTGAAAACACCGATAGAATTATCGAGCTTGCCCGCAAGATTTTGGCCAAGTGGCGCGCCTACACCGATGAAGCTGCCTTTATCTTTGCCGAAACCGATGGCGAGCCGCACAATACCATCACCCCCATCGCACGCAAAAACGGCGATAAGTTTGAGCTCGATTTGGTGCTTCGCAACAACATAACAACGCCCGAGCATCCTATGGGTGTTTATCATCCCCATAAGGAGCTTCATAACATCAAAAAAGAAAACATCGGTCTTATTGAGGTTATGGGCCTCGCCGTTCTGCCTGCCCGTCTTAAAAATGAAATGGCACAGCTCGAAACCGCAATTTTAAGCGGCGCAGATTTGCGGAAAGATGAAACCCTCGCAAAGCATGCCGACTGGGTTGACGGCTTTAAAGCAAAATACGACAGTATAACTAAGGATAACGTAGAAAAGATAATTAAGGACGAAATCGGTCTCGTTTTCTCTAAGGTTTTAGAGCATGCAGGCGTATATAAGCGTGATGCTGAAGGTAAAGAAGCATTCCTCCGCTTTGTAAATTCGGTCAATTGCTAAAAAACACTTGATTTTTTCGTCACCATTCTATATAATAGTTTGGTGACCAAATATGGAGATGTCGCCTAGTCCGGTCGAGGGCGCACGATTGGAAATCGTGTAACTGTTAATCGCAGTTCGAGAGTTCGAATCTCTCCATCTCCGCCAAAAATAAAAACCGTACCACAAGGTACGGTTTTTATTTTTCTCGGGGAGAGATATCGAACGTAGTTCGTCGACGCAGCCGCAGGGGCGCGATAGCCCTTGCGGTCTGCCAAAGTCTCGAGTAAGGCAGTTTTTTCGGTAACACTCGGAGTGTTCGAAAAAACGCCGACGCAGAGTATCTCTCCATATCTGCGCCAAGAGAGTTCGTCGTAGCAGTCCAAAATGCGCGATAGCATTTTGGAACTGTGAAGTCGGCAGCACGAAGATTTTGCCGCAACTGCTCGGGGCAGTCGGCATAAATCGAGAGCGCACCGTATCTCTCCACCTCCAAACAAATTTATCGAAAAACGATAAATTTGTATTGACAATCATTAAAATTTTATGTATTATAAAGATATAATACTGGTTTTCTTTTTTTGGAGGGTATACAACGTGAAAAAGCTTTTAACTTTATTTTTAGCACCCATCCTAATGTTGCCATTATGTTCTTGTTTATCCGTAGATTACACATATCGCGACGCGGTAATAGACTCTTTACCTAAGTATACAAGCGAGGTTTTTTACACCTCGGGCGGTTTTCAAGATTATACCGATTATGCAAAATATACCTATGACTCGATTCCTATCGAAAATTTTGAAACATCTGAATATTTCTCTGCTGTAACTGAAAAGGATGTTGAGGAAATATTACTATACCTTGAAAACTTCGAATCTTGGGTCGAAACAGTTGGCGGCGAATTAAAAGATAATTACGACTTTGATAAAACAGTTGTTCGTGTGGGTGATTTTTTCTATATCGAAACAAAATACGGGCAACCCATCGGCGATGGCACGTACGACAAGTTTGATAATTATGATATATACTACTTTGATATTGACGCCCAAATTCTATACTATTTACACAATAATATTTAACAACATATGGAGACAAGGGGACGGTTCTCTTGTCTCTTTTGTCTCCCTAGTCCCCTTGTCTCCTTCTTATAACTATATTTAAAAACGACCACACTAAAGTAAAAAAAGCAAAATATATTAAAAAACACTCCAAAAATATAAACTGTTCGTTGTGATTCCACGGTAGATAAAAATAAATACTTTCACTCATCAGTAGTATCACAGACATAGAAACAGTGACCATGCATATTACTGTGTAAAAATGTAACCTCTTTTTATTCTTAATACCAAAAACAAGAGCAACTGCCAACAACAAAATCACCACTAAAAAGACGTTTGAATTATTAGACAGCGACACTACTATTGAATCATAAAAAAACGATTTTATTACCTCGACCAAAAAAACAAGTAAATACACCAATAAAACAGCAATATTGCATTTAGTAATCAACTTCATTCCTAACACCACTTTATAGATAAAATACCGTCATAAATCCAGGGAGACAAGTTTCCTTGACTACCCTTAAATAATGTCAATCAATTCAATTTTTACGGGGGACAATAGAACCGTCCCCCTGTGTTCCCTTCACAACAATTTTTGCAGGTACAAAAGCATAAATCACTATTTGTTCTTTACCATTTAAATCAGCCGAAAACCACTGAATTGTACAAGTTGCATAAGATTCATATAAATTGGGACAACACGATTTGAATACATAATCCCTCATAGAATAACCATTATTATTTGTTTGCTCGTATACGATATCAAATTCACTACCCAAAATTTCTTTAAATTTATTAAAATATATTTGAGTGTTCTGTCCGTCGCTGAATCCCGTATTCTTTATAAACTCGTCATTAGTAAAACTTTCTAAATCATCATTTAATATACTTAATATCGGTAGCGCTATCCATAAAGCCGCACTCGATAAGTATTGCGGGCATTTTCGTCTCACGTAATACCTGCAAATCCTGCGCAGGTGTAGGATTAGAACGGTTGCCCTTGGGTACGCCCGCCTTAATAAGCGCATTGTAAAACTTCTTTTGTATTTTGCCCGTCTCACCGTCGGCAGAAAGCCCCTTTTGGCGTATAACCACAAGTCCGCCACCCTTGCCGCCACCAACACCTGCATTATGATGAATTGACAAATATAAATCGGCTTTAAAGTTGTTAGCGGTTTTGGTACGGGTAGATAATGCCACATCGGTTTTACCGCTTGTATCGTCAACACGTTTTACCGAAATACCGTCATAACCCGACAATAAAGCTTGTATTTTTGTGCAGATGCGGTTATTTAGCACCCATTCGCGCGTCTCATTTTTATCGAGCGATTTAAGGCACCGCTTACCCGCCGTATGCTTGCCGTGACCTGCATCCAATGCTAATTTAAACATTGCACTCTTCCCCTTTAATATGCTCGGGTATAGAGAAAAAGTCCCTATTACCATAAGCGGTATAAGTATTGCCGTTCTCGTCTGTTACTGTGTGCGGTGTAAAGTCATAAGTTGCACTACAAGACTTATAAACGCTTGACGGTGAATAACCGAATTTTAGCGTTTCTTCCATTGTTTCAGGGTCTTGGTATGGGTAGTCCATTACATTATCGTGCAATACATAATTTGCTATCGGTGTTATTTGATATGTTCTGTGTAAACCGTTTGATAACATTTTTTTCATTGTGGTATTTGGTATCAAAGACGGTGTTACTTCTTCATAAGTTATAGCCATAATTAAACCTCCTTTTTATACATTCCAACATAAAACATTTTGTACATATTCAAGCCAAGTTTCGCCATTTGGTGCGGTATTGCCTAATGCTTCTAATTCCGCTGTGGTTGTACTTGAAAAAGTTATCGTGTAAGCATATTCGTTGCTCGTTCCTGAATAGTCCATTAAAGCATTTATAAAGTTAATTGCACTTTGAGCAGTTAAAGGGCAAGGGGATAAATTTGCAGTTCTGCCTATTTTACCTTCTACACTATTTACATTCTTTAATTTAGAGCAACCTGTAAAAGGTGTATACCAATTTTGCGACCCGTCATTTTTAAAGACTAAACCCTCTATGGTTTCTAAATACGAACAGTTTATGAACGTATTTTCAATTCCCGCATTTCGTTTTGATAGGTTTACAATTCCTACTCTTGAAATTCTTGCATACTGAAAATCATATCCACCGCTTGTCGAATTTGAAAAATCAAGTGTTACCCCTAATTTTTCTAAATGGTCTACCAAATCAATAGGCTCATTACCAGTCGCCCTATTAAAATATCTAAACATCATATATGCGGTCGATGGTGCAATATTGTATTTAGGTTTAAATGTGTCTTTATTCCAACCATAACCGCTAAATGACACTTGATAATCTGTTCTTTCGCCGTTCCATTGGTAATCGTCCCAAAACTCGTCATACTCGGCTTGTCTGCCGTCTATTACGCCTGTATCGTAGCCATTGTTATAGCCGTCTAATTGACCTTCTCCGTAACCTTCGCTTTTGCCTTCATTGTAGCCCGCTTCAAAAACCTTTTGCTCATTCTCGGCAATAGCGGTAAGTTTTTCTGCTATGCTCATTCACTATCACCGCCTATAAGCTGATTTTGAATTTCTATGATATTATCAAGGGCGGTTTCTATGTCGCCCAATGGTTTCTCTATCAAAACATCAAACATACTCTCTACTTGCGAGGTTGTTGCATATCCATTATAACTAACGGTATCTACTACTCTACCCTCAAATTCTGTTGAGTTCCTAAATTCCGTTAAGGCTTCATTTACCGCCTTACCGCTTTGGGCGTTTTCACTTGTCGGTGAGTAGGTTTGGTCTGTTACTGCATCCTTACCGTCTTTTCCGTCGGCGCCGGGCTCACCCTTTTCGCCTTTATCACCCTTAATTCCCTGAAGCCCTTGCTCGCCTTTGGGACCTTTTTTCCATTCGAGTGAATTAAAAGGTGTAACACCGTCGCCTATTTTTAACCACTCGCCGTCAAGTCCATCAGTAACAACGGCAGGCTCGCCCTTTTCGAGTATGGGATTTGAGTTTTGCCAATTATTAAGCGTATCACTGCGAAAGGCATATCTCGCATTTAAAAATATTTTATCTGCCATTTTTATTTCTCCTTTAAGCTATTCTTTGCCAGCAATATGCAACTATATAGGGTGGCATATTGTTGTGAGGTTGGTCTTCACCAAACGACATCTGAATTTCATCGGTATTTTCGGCAGTGGTAGTCGCCTGAGTTCCTCCACCGTAAAGCATCTTGTTGCCTGCGCCCTCGGCTCGGGGTGAAAATACACCTCGACAGGTAACGCCGCCTGCTGTTTGTGTTGTAACGTTAGCAATAATACCTGTTATATTCGGCAACTGTCCTTCTGTTAAGGTAACCTCTGCCTCACCGCCTGTCTCACCTACGGTATAGGTATCGCCCGCCGCTAAAATAAATCGGTCCTTAATTCTTAACCACTCACCACCAAAAAGAATAGACGGGTCGGTTGCTTCTGCGCTAAAATAGTATGAGCCGACGGGATGTGCCGCCAGCTTTGCCTCACTTAACGCCGCCTCTACTGCCACCTGTGTGGCTGTTGCAACAGCGCTGCTTGTAGCCTCATCTACTACGTCCTGTATAGCCTGTGCGATTGCGGCATCAACCGCATCGGTCTTGGCATAATTTTTAAGGGCGTTTGATATAACCTTGTTCTGCACCGCATTCTCACTGGTTTCGGACAAGGCACCATCAATGGCAATTTCAACGTTTAGCTCGCTATCGGCATCGCCGCCCAAGAAAATAATTTCACTGCCACTCTCAAGCGATAATTTTGCCTGCTCGGTTTTAAGCATTGCCTCGTGCGCTGTCTTGGCATCGTTATCGGCATCAGCCGCCGACGCCAACACCTGCTCGTACATTTTGGTAACCGTTTCCTCCATAGCAGAAATGCTCGTCGTTAATTCCTCGCCCGAATACTGCTCACGGCTAATGCTGTTAAAATAAATTCGTGTGGGCTTGCTGCAAAACGTAGCGATTTCATTAAGCTCGTCATCCAAAACAGTAATAACAAGGGTTGACTGAAAGGGCTCGCCCGAAAAGGTAATTATAAGGGGAATATCGCGGCTGATAACGCCGTCCTCCTCCTCAATATTTTCTGACGGCTGATAGCCTGCAACCGACGAATCAAAATCAATTCGGTAAACAAACTTTTTGCCGTCAGGATAGTTTTGCTCGATTTTTTCCTTAAAGTCCTGCTCTAAGGTGTACGAGACACGCGTTGCATTGTTTTCGTACTGTATGCCACCCCACTGTGACGTTTCGGGTGACACACCATTTTCGTTCACGGTATAATTTATTGTTCTTACCGCCATTATTTATCCTCCTTAATTCATTGTTCAGTGGGGCTAAACGGGTAAATTAAAGAGTTTTCAAGGGCTTTCAGGTGATATTAAAAATGTGATTACTAAATTTAGTAACCACATTTAATATTATAACATTTTATTTCATTTTGTCAAGTAAAATTTACGTAATTTAGTAATAAAAAATTGTTACTAAATATTTGATTTTGTAATAATTTTGTGTTATTATAAATATTGTAAAATTTATTAGGTGGTGATATTTTGGCTTATCTATACGGTGCGCTCTCACTCGGGCTGTCAACTATTCTCAGCCTTCTTTCGGGAATTGACAATAACCTGTTTTGGAAAATACCGCTTTTCGCACTCGCCCTCTTTATAGCGCTTGTTTTAATACACGCAATTATTTTAGGCGTTTCGATGTTGGCGGTAAATCTTAAAAAGGATAACTCTCGCGTTAGCCGCTACTACCGCATACTTACCCTTACCACCGTTGACCTTTTGTTTACCACACTTGGTATCAGAATTCACACCACCGGTCTTGAAAAAATACCGCAAGACAAACGCTTTTTGCTTGTAAGTAATCATACCTTCGATTTCGACCCCGCCTTCTTTATGCGTGTAATGCCAAAAATAGACCTTGGCTTTGTGGGTAAAAAAGAAATCTACTCTGATATGATACCTATTGCCAAAATAATGCACAAGCTAAACGGTCTGCCCCTTGACCGAGAAAATAACCGCAACGCTGTATTAACAATTAACAAGGCTGCAGAGTATATTAAAAACGACGTTTGCTGTATGGGTATTTTCCCCGAAGGCTATTGCAGCTTAACGGGCGAGCTTTTGCCCTTTAGAAGCGGCGCATTTAAGATTGCCAAAAAGGCACACTGCCCCATCGTTGTGGCAACCATTTCCAACACAAGAATAATTCTTAAAAACCTTTTCCGCCGACCAACCGACATATACCTCGATATATTAGAGGTTATCGACACCGACGAGGTTGATGCAAAAACAACGGCCGAGCTTAGCGAAAAAATCTACCCCATCATAAAAACAAATATGCGTTAAAAAAAGACACCGGTGGGTGTCTTTTTTATTTGCATATTCAAATTTTACATCAGCGTTAATTCATAGTGTTCACCGTATTCATCAATCTTTTTTTTAATTAACAAGATTGTTTCCTGTGTTATTTCTGTAATGGAGTCATCAATAAATACATACGATTCATTTAAAATTAACTCATAAACCATTTTATTTCCTTTGCAAAAAGCGACCCTACACAAACAATCTGTTTCGAGCTTTTGAAAATTTCCCTCTATTCCCTTTTCTTGCAGTTCTTGCCCCGTTCCGTAAGCCTGCTTATCAATATAAGCAATATCCCACTCAAAATCTGTTATATCGCTGATTTTAATTGAGTCGTTTGTTTCGCAAATGGTAAATATTTTTTCACTTAATTCTGGTTCTTTCCAAGGCTCAGCTAATATAGCCCACGCTAATACTGTAATTATAATCATTATAATTGCACACGTAATTACAGCATTTCTAACACCTTTCTTCGTCATAAGCATACCCTTTTGTATTAACCTATTTTACGTTTTCAAGAGCCTTGCTTGCCTGAATATAAGGTATCGTATATGAGAAAACCTCTTTTTCCTCATCGGCTCTTAATTCCTTAATGTTTCTTAATTCGCGTGAAAGCTTATAATATGTACCTTTTTGGCTGTAGCTTGCCGTACCGTCATCAACCTTAACTTTGAGCTCGTCGTTTAGTCGTACAAGCTCGGGTATTGCGGCATCGCCAAGCTCAATTGACGCGGATATATCAAATTCGTTAAGACTGCCATCAATATATCTGTCAACATTATAGCCCGCTATAATTCTATCAATATTGCAGAGTGACAACGCACCGAACAGTACCACCAACACGCTAAGCGAGAGCGCTATAACCCGAGTTTTAGGCACAAACTGCTTGATGATAATAAATATAAATATTAGTGCCAAAACGCCCATTAACCAAGTTGAATAAACTCTTTTTTGGGTGAGTCCATAGCAGTCGATATACATCACCATCTTGGCAATGGCGGTTGAAATTAGCAGTAAGGTTGAAAGCGAGAATAAAATAGCTAAAATTTTAAGGGCAAGCGAGCGGCGACCCTTTGCACGCTTCATAAATACCGAAACCGCCGTGATAATGGCAAGATTTAAGCAAGACACGGTGCAAAGCTGGAAGAAGCCTTCGCGCGCATACTCGGCATAGCTTAACTCGTCGGGTAAAACTCCCACAAAGCCCGAAAGGTAATATTTTGACTGTGAGATAAAGAAAATCACGTAGATAAATAAAATCGGTATTACCGCCGCTAAAACCGTAATAACGGGGGCGATTTTAATTTTATTCGAGAAGTTGCGGCAACCCTGCTCACTTGCTACACCCTTGCACTTATGCTCGGTCGATGAAGCATACAGACCGAAAACGTACATCGAAATCGGTATAGCAAAGCCGATGCTTAAAAAGTGTGACATTACGTCAAGGAATTTAAAATCGAATATATTTTTAAACAGAGAGGTAAAATCCTTATCATAGGATAAAAGAGAAAATATAATAATTGTTGGTATTACCGCAAAGGCTATGCCAAGCAAAACTTTAAGTATTGCTTTGCCACTACCCTTGGCCTTTCCCGAAAAGAGCGCTTTGAAAACGACACCGAAGGATGCAAAAGGCATAATGAAGATTGCCTTAAAAAAATCAACCGCAATAAAGTCTGAAAAGCCCTTTTTAGTTACATTAGCCGTTGCCGAAAAAACGAAATACATATAGGCAAGTATTGCATAAAAATAGGCATACGAGCCCAAGAAGGTGCTGGACGTAACCACCAAGGCAAAGCAGATTACTATTGCCGAAATTGCCACAATTATAGGCAGTGCGCCGATTTTTTCGCCCCTTACCATAAACACCGTAAAGGTGGCGGCAAAGATACCTAAAATAAGCAAACAACCGCCAAAGGAATTGTCCGATACGGGAAAGGCTCTGCAAAACAGATAGCTTGCAATTAAGCAAACCCATGCAAAAATGCTGTCAAGCAGGCTGAACTGTCTACCGCTCTGCTCTGCCTCTTTAACTTCATTTTGAATATAAACGTTTTGTTCTGTCATAAAAAAACCTCCTATTCGTCTATATATTCAAGTATATCCTCAACACGACAGTCAAGCGCCTTGCATATAGCATCGAGCGTTGAAAAGCGTATTGCCTTGGCCTTATTGTTTTTGAGTATGGAAAGATTTGCAAGGGTTATGCCAACCTTGTCGGACAACTCATTTAATGATATCTTTCTTTTGGCCATCATTACGTCAAGATTTATTACTATCATACTCCACCGCCTAAACCGTTAAATCGTTTTCCTGCTTGATTTCGGTTGCCTGTTCAATAACGTTTTTAACAACCCTTATACAGAGCCCTAAGAAAAGTGCAGCAAAGGCAACTATCCAAGCAATATAAAAATACATACCGATTGCCACAAAAATTAAACCTAAGCAGATACAACACCAAGAAACACCACGAACTAATGCAACACTCTTTTTAGTAAACACTTCATCTTTTTTGACAAATAATAAAAGTAAAAAAAGTATTATATCCGCCACCATAACGTCGGCTAACACCATGTAAGAAAGTATATGTATAATTAAACGGTTTTGAGAAGTTATATATTCATATCCGCCAACAATATATCTTGCATCAATAAGCCCGTCAACTATATTCCATAGAAAGAATAGACCTACTACACAACCAATAAAGAACAAAACAGAAAATATGGTCGATAATAAAATTGATGCTTTTGTAGGTATTTTTAACATAATAAGACCTCCTAAAAGTTGGAAAATTTCTTTTCGACCTCATAATACACCATTATTTTGCGTTTGTCAATATATTTTTATCGTTTTTCGATAAATTTATTGCAAAATGAAAGCCTCGCTAATGCGAGGCTTAATTTATTTTCGATAATAAGAATAGTACGCCGTTATGGTATCGAACTCACCGGTAACGGTGTTTTGTCCCTCGACCGTTACGCCGTCACCCGACATAAGAAGGTAGTATTTGCATTGGTCGACAGGGCAATTAAAAACGTCTATCTCGCCGCAAATTACCCTTATATTTTGGTTAATTACGGCAATTCTGCCACTTTTACCGACAATATCGTAATTTACGCTGCCATCGGGCAACTGTACTCTTTTGGTTACGTACTTTACCTGTCTGCCGTCAAAATTTTGAAGCAAAGCGGTATTCTTTTTTTCTTTTTTAAAAAAGGAAAACATTATTTATAAAGCTCCCTTAAATCATTTATTCTCTCGCTTATCATATCGCGAAGGTCCTCGGGGGACACAACCTCCACGTCCTTACCGTACTGCAAGAGCCAGCTTATAAGTCCCTCACTTATATGGGCGTCGGCCCCAAAGCTAAAGCTTTCCTCGGTTACCTTATAGACGAAAATATCCTCTGAGAAGCGATCGATTATCTGGTCCAAGATTTTTTTAGCACATTTGAGTTCAATGCGCTTGAGTGCGCCGCCATACATATTAAAGGTTTTGGCAATATAGTCGGCACTGTCGAAAAACTCGGTGTATTCCGAGACCTCACTAAAATGGCGCGCCTTATTTTTGTCTAAAATTTCAACAGCACGTATTTTATCAAGGCGTAAATGCACAAGATTATCGTATTTTTCAATATTACCGACAAGATAATATCGGTCGTTCTGCCAAATAAGTGCATAGGGGCTGACGGTAAAGACCTTGTCAACCAAAGCAATTTTTCTGTCCTCGGTCAGCTTTCGTTGTGAATATTTAAAGCTTACCTTTACACCCTTGTGAATTGCTTTGTTTATTTTATCGATACTATAATAAATCTCTTCATTTTTAAATTTATTGGCGGGATTTATGTATATACGGCTTTCGCGCTCCTTAACCTGATTAACGCTGAGCATTGAGTCGAGCTTTTCGATAAGCTCCCTCGTCTTTTTAGGTGTTATAAAATTAGCCGAGCGCACCGCATCACACAAAAGGTAAATTTCGGGCAGTTCGAAATGGCGCGAACCCATAAAATATCCCCTGCGAGGCACGGTAGCCTTGACGATGTCGTAGCCATAATCAATAAGCACGTCAATATCGTTATAAACCGCCTTACGCTCGGCAGAAATGCCGCACGCATCGAGTTTTTCACAAATTTCGGTAGCGTTTATGGGGTTTTCCTCATCGCTGTATTTTTGCAAAATCTCGATAATATAAAGAAGTTTTAGCTTTTGTGCCGTCCTTGCTTCCATTTTTCCACCACCAAAGAAAATTTTTCAAAACCGTAAACTGTGTTTATTAAATCTAAAAAAGAATTTGTTGGTATATTATGAGGCAAGCCCATATGTTCGCAAAGCTCTGCCCTGTTTTTAGACGAATTTTCGGTGCCGCTTAAATCCCAAAAATATAAATCTCGCTTCTCGACCTTGCGGGAAAGCTCGGGTGTAATTTCACCCGTAACGCCCGCCTTTTCAAATGCCTTTAAAATTATCTCGTCGGGTGTACCCTCAACGCCTAAATACCCCTCGGCGCTTTTTGTTGCCTTGCGGCGCTCCTTACCGAGCAGCTGCGGCAAAAAGACGTTTGTAATGCTTTCTCTATCTATCATACCCTTAAGGTGTGAGCGAATAAGCATACCCGCGCTATCACTATCGGTAAGGATGATTATACCCTTTTCCCGAGCCAACAGCTTTATCAAGGCTAATTTATCCTTATCCCTAAATATGCGAAAGCCGTCGGTCGTAATTATTAAGGCATCTATTAAATTTTCAAGCTTTATTTTGTCGTATTTACCCTCGACGATTATTGCCTTATCTATTTTTATCAAGCTTTTCACCCTTTGAAAGAATATAGATAAGCTTCACAACAAGCTCCTCTAAAATAATGCGTCCGTCGGCGCCGAAGCTTTTAAAGGATGAATCGGCCCACAGTATTTCCTCAAAGCATAGTTTTACCTTTGCCTTGTCGAGTCGTCTTGCATAACCCTGTGCCCTTGTCAGTACAAATTCACGGTTGCCGTAGCCGAATTCCTTAGCAACAGCCGAAATGCTTTGTCCGGCCTCGGCCGCCGCCAAAGCCCTGTAAATATCAATAAACACAGTAAATATACTATGCAAAATAATTGTCGGCTCCACCCTGTTGTAAAAAAGCTCATCCAAAAGCATTATTGAATGCTCGATATTAAGCGCAAAGATATCCTTTGCCAAATCATAGACCGATGCCTCTATCGATTTTATTGCAACGGCGTCTATGGTTTTCTTTGAAATACTGCCCTTGCCAACGTAGGCGCACAGCTTTTCAAGTTCATTCTTTAAAACGTTAATATCCTCACCGCAACACTCAATTAAATAATCTGCGGCGCCGCTTTCAAAGGATGCACCGCGCTTATTTGCACCGTCTAAAAGCATCTTTCTAAGGTCAGAAAGCTGCCTGTGATTTATCTGTGCCGCCATACCGCCGCCCTTTTCGGTAGCGGCAATTAGCTTTTTGGCCTTGTCACTCTTTTTAAGGTCAAAGCTTTTATTGTTGCACCAAAATATAAACACAGTTGTATCCACAGGGCTTGATAAAAGCTCTATTAACTTTTCGAAGTCGGCCTTAGAGGCATCGTCAAAATCGTAATCGCAAAGCACGACACACTTTTTGTCGGCCATCATAGGAAATTCTTCCTTGGCGTCATAAACCTCTTGTAAATTAGCGTTATCGTCAAATTTAAGAAAATTAAAAACGTCGGCTCGGTCGACCACCTTATCAATAATGCGGTCAACGTACAGTTTTTTAAGATAGGCATCGTCGCCAAATATAAAATAAGTGTTTAATAAATTACCGCTTTTAATGCTGTTTGCCAGCATCTGTTCATAACATACCGCCATTTATTAAACACTCCTTTTTTCTTTTCTTATAATATAAGTATATTTTAATATAATAAAAATTGCAAGAATTAAAATATATATAAGCATTATGGCCCACATTTTACAGGGTATTGCCGCAAATGGTAAAGACGAGAAAAATTTTATAACCGAAATAATATAGGATGAAATAACACTCGATGCCGTAAATAACATTGACACCAAAAAATTACTGCCTGAAATTAGGTGCAGTGCTATGCCGATTACCACTAAAATGAGTAGCGCCGTAACCGCAAAGGATATTGCAATATTGGTAAAGACGGCAACGATAGAAATTTCACCGAAATAATAAACGCTTATGGGAATGGTGGTTATAAGCGCCGAAACGGTTATTGATGACAGCTTTAATAACCAATTAAGCCACTTGAATTTAACAAATTTATCTATATAGCCCTCAATTATCGGCAAAATTACGATAATACCGAAGGTTGATGCTGCTGACAGTAAAAACCCGACGTCCCAAATTAAATAGGGATTTAAAATTAACATAAGCACTACCGCTATTGATAGTGAATTAAGCCCGTCACCCTTTTGCAGGAATATGCGCGACAACAAAAATACGCCGTACATAAGACCTGCCCGCAACACCGAGGGTGTAAAGCCGCAAAGCGCCATAAAAAAGAGCATAAATAATAGCGTCATAATGGCCGATGCCTGCTTGTTAAAACGTATTTTATTAAGTAGAGTATATATGCTGCCGCATATTATCGACATATGCATACCCGACACAACAATAACGTGACTTACACCGCTTCGCCGCACGTCACTATAAAAATCATCACTTATATACTCTTTGTTGCCAACCGTCAGCGCCGAGCAAAAAGCCGCCCTTTCATAGTCCAATTCACTAAATAAAGTACCCGTTACCCGCGTTTTAAAATTGTGCAATTTATGGTAAATATTATCGCCGTATCGCGTATCAACAATTTTTGTTATACGCCCCGTAGCAAAGACCCTGTCGGCATAGTTATACTTCTTTCCTGCCTTATCTATTGGCCAAAGCTTAACCTCGGCGGTAAGCTCGTTGCCCACCGTAAAATTGCCGTTATAATACACTAAACTAAGACGTGTGCCACGAGGTACTTCTTTACTCTCGGTCACCTTTACTTTTAGGGATGAGTATTCTTCCTTTATGGTAACGTCGGTAACAACCGCTTCTATTTTAAGCTGCCTGCCGCGAAAATATTTAAACTCGTCTATGTAGTTTATATTAAGGCGCACCATACTAAGCAAAAACAAAAAAGACAAAGCGATAATAATTGCCCATACGCGTGTTTTCTTAAAAATCAATAAGAATATCAAAGCATCAAAACAAAGCGTGGCAACTATTATTAAAACGGACGAATTTGAATTCATCAGCAAAAAGCTTAGCAAAATGCATGCCGCGGCGCTTAAAATCATCGGTCGCTTCATATATACTCCCAAAAAGCGAGGCCGGCAAAAGCCGACCTCGTTATAAATTATATCGTCTTGTGGAAAATCTTTGAAATTTCCATTACGGGTAATGGTAAAATAACAAGTCCTAATGCTACAAGATAGAGCCACCATTCAAGGTAAACCAAGCCGAATATGGTTGATAGCGGTGTAAAGAGTACAAGTAACACCAATACGAGCGAAACTGCCGCCGACTTGTTTAACTGCTTATTACCAAAGAAGCCAATCTTAAATAGCGAGTGACCCGAGCGCATATTAAAGGCCTGAACCACCTGAGAAAGCGCCAATACCATAAATGCCATTGTCTGACCACCCTCTTCGGTGCCTGTAAACTTCCAACCGATAAAGAAGGCTGCGAGAGAAAGCAAACCAAACATACAGCCCTGTAAAACAACCCTTACGCCAAGTCCGTTTGCAAATAGGCCTTCCTTTTTGGGCTTGGGTTTGTCGTACATAATATCACTCTCAACCGGCTCCATACCGAGTGCAATTGCGGGTAGTGAGTCGGTTACAAGATTTATCCAAAGAAGTTGCATTGAAAGTAGCGGTGTTTTGTGCCATAAAAGCATGGCAACAAATACAGTAATTACCTCACCAATGTTGGTGCCAAGCAAGAAGCCGACAACCTTTTTAATGTTGGCATAAATACCTCTACCCTCACGAACGGCATCAACTATTGTTGCAAAGTTATCGTCGGTAAGTGTCATATCTGCCGCACCCTTAGCAACGTCGGTACCTGTAATACCCATTGCGCAACCGATATCGGCAGCCTTTAGCGCTGGCGCATCGTTTACACCGTCACCCGTCATTGAAACAACCTGGTCTTTTCTCTGCCAAGCCTTAACAATTCTAATTTTGTTTTCGGGCGATACACGGGCATAAACCGAGATTTTTTCAACCGTATTATCAAGCTCGTCATCGGTCATATCATCGAGCTGTGCGCCCGTAATTGCCATATCGCCGTCCATCATAATGCCAAGCTCTTTAGCAATGGCAGAAGCCGTTGTAATATGGTCACCCGTAATCATAACCGGCTTAATGCCTGCCTTACGGCAAACGGCAACAGCCTCCTTAGCCTCGGGACGCGGCGGGTCTATCATACCGACAAGTCCTACAAAGGTAAGGCCCGTTTCAAGCTCGTCACTTGTGGGATGGGCGCTAACCTCATCTACAATTTTTGTGCCGATAGCAAGCACACGCAAAGCATTAGAACTCATTTCCTCGTTAATCTGCTTTGCCTTTTCTAAATCGCCCTCGATACAACGCGACATCATAACGTCGAAGGCACCTTTAACAATAACAACGTTTTTGCCGTCAATTTTATTAACGGTGGTCATAAGTTTACGGTCAGAGTCAAACGGAATTGCCGCAATACGCGGATATTTGCCGTTAAGCTCATCCTTGCCCATACCGTTTTTGTGGGCTGCAACTATAATAGCGGTTTCGGTGGGGTCACCCATGTGCTTTTCGGTCTCGCCCGAAAAATCTACCGAACCGTCACAACAAAGTGTGCCCATTTTTAAAAGCTCAGTAATGGCAGAAGTATTCTGACTACCGATATTTTCAAATGCACCCGACTTATCATCGTAAGCCTTAATAAGCGTCATTCTGTTTTGGGTAAGAGTACCGGTTTTATCCGAGCAAATTACCGAAGCGCTACCCAAGGTTTCAACGGCAGGCAAGCGGCGGATAATGGCATTCTTTTTAACCATACGCTGAACACCGATAGATAAAACTATGGTAACGATGGCAGGCAAACCCTCGGGAATAGCCGAAACAGCCAAAGATACTGCGGTCATAAATATATGAATGGGGTCTAAATCATTTAAAACGCCGATAACAAATATTACGGCGCATGCGGCAAGTGCCACAATGCCGAGATATTTACCCAGCTGAGCTAACTTCTTTTGAAGCGGAGTTTGTGTTTCCTGCTCGTTATCTAAAAGTCCTGCGATTTTACCCATTTCGGTATCCATACCCGTTGCGGTAACAACGGCGGTGGCAGTACCATAGGTAACACTACAACCCGAGAAAATCATATTTGCGCGGTCACCAAGCGGCGCATCCTCGCCAATTTCTATCTCGGCATCCTTTTCACTCGGTACCGATTCACCCGTCAAGGCTGATTCCTCACTTTTAAGGCTTGCGCTCTCAATAAGGCGTGCATCAGCAGGTATAAAGTCACCTGCTTCAACCTTTATGATATCACCGGGAACGAGTAACGCGGCATCAATTATCTGCTCGCGGCCATCACGAATAACCCTTGCGTGCGGAGCAGACAGCCCCTGCAAAGCTTCAAGCGCTTTTTCGGCCTTGCTTTCCTGCATAACACCCATTATCGCATTGATTATAACAATAAGCAAAATAAGGGCCGGTTCAAAAAGCTCGCCCCAATTTTTCTCAACACAAATTATTGTGAAGGAAACAATGGCGGCAATGATAAGAATAATTATCATAACGTCTTTAAATTGGTCTAAAAAACGCTGAAAATTAGTCTTTTTCTTTTTCTCTTTAAGCTTGTTTTCACCGAATTTTTCACGTTTTTCGGCAATGGCGGTCTCATTTAATCCCTGCGCCCTATCGGTGCCGAGCTCTTCTAAAACCGCATTCAACTTTTCAGAATAAAATAACATTTAATAATACTCCTTTATTCGGTATTAAGTATATTGTATAATATTACCACAATTATTGCAATATAAACCTTTTTAATTTTTTATGAATTTTTATTGACAACAAACATAAAAAGATGTACAATTCTTTTGCTGAAGCGCGGACAGTTCGTGACCATCCTGTCCTAAAACAAAACTACGGGCAATAAAGATATTTTTGCACCCGTATGGGTGCTTTTTGTTTTTTCGCCCCAAAAGGAGAAAAATATGAATGAACTAATGCTTATACTTTCACTTTTTGTAATTTACGGTATTGTACTTTTGTGCTACCGTTTTTTTGGCAAAAGTGGACTCTTTGCCGCCAACGCCGTCGTTACGATTATTGCTAATATTGAGGTTTTAATTTTAGTAAAGGCCTTTGGTATGGAGCAGACCCTCGGCAACGTTTTATTTGCCTCGACCTTCCTTATAACCGATATATTAAGTGAAAACGAAGGAAAGGCACAAGCGAACAAGGCGGTAAACATCGGCATATTTGCATCCGCCGTAATGCTTATAATAACACAAAGCTGGTTTTTATATATACCAAGTGCCGCCGACTGGGCAAGCGGGCCGATTAAAGAAATTTTTGCAACGACACCTCGCCTTATGCTTGCAAGTATGCTCGGCTATATTATATCCCAAAAGTTAGACGTACAGCTTTACCACAAATGGTGGGAATTTACCGACAAAAAATTCGGCAACAAAAAAAGCTTTTTATGGCTTCGCAACAACGGCTCTACCCTTATTTCGCAAATAATAAACACCGTTGTTTTTAACGTCGTCGCCTTTGCGGGAATGTACGACACAAAAACTCTTGTTTCGATAATGGTTTCGGGATATATAATCTACGTTTTTACAAGCCTTCTCGATACGCCCATAGTTTATTTTGCCCGTTATTTAAAGGAAAAAGGTAAAATTCCCGAATAACTTTTTAAAATTTTTTAAGAATATATATACTTTTTTTATTTACAATAAAAAATTTTTGTGTTATACTATAGTGTAAAAAATTTTTATGCCGGTTTTTATTAATCGACAACAGGGAGTGTTGAATATTATGGCACGTATGATTGGTACTGTTTCACGCGGCGTGAGAGCCCCCATCATTCGTAACGGCGACGACATCGTTGACGTTGTAACTACCTCGGTTTTAGAGGCAGTTGAGTCGGAGGAAGGTTTTGAGGTTAGAGACAGAGATATAATTGCTATGACCGAGGCTATCGTTGCTCGCGCTCAAGGTAACTATGCATCTGTTGAGGATATAGCAGCCGACGTTAAGGCTAAATTTGGCGGCGACACCGTTGGTGTTATATTCCCCATTTTAAGCCGTAACCGCTTTGCAATTTGCCTTCGCGGTATTGCAATGGGCGCAAAAAAGGTTGTTCTTATGTTATCCTACCCGTCAGACGAGGTTGGTAACCACCTTATCAGTCTTGATGCACTTGATGAAAAGGGTGTAAACCCCTATACCGACGTACTTGATTTAAAGAAATACCGTGAGCTTTTCGGCTATGAGAAGCACACCTTCACGGGTGTTGACTACGTTGAATATTATGAGCAGCTTATTACCGAATGCGGTGCCGAGGCTGAAATCATTTTCGCCAACGACCCCCGCGCTGTGCTTAAATATACAAAGAACGTTCTTAACTGCGACATTCACACAAGAGCACGCACCAAGCGTTTACTCAAAAATGCCGGTGCCAAGATAGTTTTCGGTCTTGACGAAATTTTAAATGCACCTGTAAACGGCAGCGGCTTTAATGCTGATTACGGTCTACTTGGCTCAAACAAGGCTACCGAGGACCAGGTTAAATTGTTCCCCCGTGACTGTCAGCCCGTTGTTGAAAATATCCAAAAGCGTATATTCGATGCAACAGGCAAGCGAGTTGAGGTTATGGTTTACGGTGACGGCGCATTTAAGGACCCCATTGGTAAGATTTGGGAGCTTGCCGACCCCGTTGTTTCACCCGCATATACAAGCGGTCTTGAGGGTACACCTAATGAGCTTAAGCTCAAATACCTTGCCGACAACGAGTTCGCAGCTCTTTCGGGTGATGAGCTAAAATCGGCTATTAAGGATAAAATTCATCAAAAGGATGACAACCTTGTGGGTAAGATGGCATCTGAGGGTACAACCCCACGCCGCCTCACCGACCTTATCGGCTCACTCTGTGACTTAACTTCAGGCTCGGGCGATAAGGGAACACCTATCGTTTATATCCAAGGTTATTTCGATAACTATACAAACGACTAATTTGTATAAAACAAAATCACCGACAAACACTATTGTCGGTGATTTTTTATGTCTACAATATGGCAAAAGGATTTTTGTCTTCCCGAATTTCCGACGCTAAATTCCGATATTAAAACCGATGTGCTTGTAATCGGAGGCGGTATGGCAGGTATACTAACTGCGTTCACACTAAAACAAAACGGTGTGGACTGTGTGCTTGTGGAAAAGGGACGAATAGCAAATGGTACAACATGCGGGACGACCGCTAAAATTACGTATCAACACGGTTTGATTTTTAGAAAAATAATAAAACAGTACGGCAAGGAGGGCGCCGAAAAGTTTTTATTTTCGGGCAGACTTGCTCTCGAAAATTTTAAAAATTTAAGCAACACCTTTGACTGCGATTTCGAGCAAAAAACAAACTACGTTTATAGCGTCAGTGACGAGAAAATTTTACATGATGAAATGGCGGCTCTCGAAGTTATAAACCATAAAGCCAAACTTTGCAAAAACCTCGAAATTCCTGTCAATTCCGTCGGCGCCGTTGCAATGGATAACCAAGCGCAATTTAACCCCTTAAAATTCATTAACGGCATTGCTAAAAATTTGCACATTTATGAAAACACACATATAAAGGATATAATCGGCACCTGCGCTTATACCGATAAATATAAAATTTATGCGAACAAAATAATTGTTGCAACCCACTTCCCCTTTATAGATAAGCACGGCGCTTATTTTTTAAAGCTTTATCAGCACCGCTCGTATATGGTGGCGCTCGAAAATGCACAAATGCTCGAAGGTATGTACGTGGACGAGGCTAAGGTCGGCTACACCTTTAGAAATTACAAGGATTTACTGATACTCGGCGGCGGTGACCATCGCACAGGCAAGAAGGGTGGCAGCCTGGACGAGGTTCGCAATTTTTACAAGGTGCATTACCCCTATACAAAAGAAATTACTCACTGGGCGGCACAGGACTGTATGAGTCTTGATGAGCTGCCCTACATTGGATATTACTCGAAGAACACACCCGATATGCTTGTCGCAACGGGCTTTAATAAATGGGGCATGACAAGCTCAATGACTGCCGCTTGCGTTTTAACCGATTTGATTTTAGGTCGCCAAAACGATTACGCCGATATATTCAGCCCTGCGCGCAGTATTTTAAAACCACAGTTACTAATAAACACCGCCGAAACAACCCTTAATCTTATACGTCCGACGGCACCGCGTTGTACACACCTCGGTTGTGCGCTAAAATGGAATAAGGCCGAGCACAGCTGGGACTGTGGCTGTCACGGCTCGCGATTTGATAAAAATGGCACTATTCTTAACAACCCCGCAAATAAAAATCTGCATTAAAAAAGAAGTGGTAAACGGAGCGTTTACCACTTCTTTTTTGATATAATTATACGCCTGAATATGCCGAGAAACCACCGTCTATCGGCAGTACAACACCCGTTATAAAGCTTGCGGCTTCGTTATTGATTAAGAATAGAAGTCCACCCTCTAATTCCTCGCTTTCACCAAAGCGTGCCATTGGTGTTGCCGCTAAAATTTTGCCTGTACGGGCAGTTGGGGTGCCGTCCTCGTTAAAGAGAAGCTTTGCGTTCTGCTTGGTTGAAAAAAATCCCGGTGCAATAGCATTAACGCGAATGCCCACCTTTGAAAAATGCACTGCCAACCACTGTGTAAAGTTGGAAATTGCCGCCTTTGCACCCGAATAAGCGGGTATTTTGGTAAGTGGAGTATAGGCGTTCATTGAGGATATGTTAAGTATATTACAGCCCTCGCGTCCCACCATCTGCTTTGCAAAGCACTGTGTTGGAATAAGAGTTCCAAGGAAATTAAGGTTAAATACAAAACCAACGCCATCGGCATCGAGGTCGAAAAAGCTCTTGGTTTCGGCATCTATATCACCAAGTTCAAAATATTCCTTATCGGTTGTAGCTCTGGGGTTATTACCGCCTGCGCCGTTTATAAGAATATCGCAGGGACCAAAGTCTGCCAAAACCTTATCGGCAACTGCCGAGCATATAGTGCGGTCTAAAACGTTACAACCGTAGGCCTTAGCTACACCGCCCTCAGCAACGATTTCGTCGGCATAAGATTTTGCCGCCTCTTCATTAAGGTCTAAAAGGGCTACCTTTGCGCCGGCTCTTGCTAACACTCGTGCAAAGTGACTGCAAAGCACACCGCCTGCGCCCGTAACTACGGCAACCTTGCCATTTAAATTGGTGTTTAAAACATTGCTTTTCATAATTAGTTCTCCTTTGCTTTTTCGCAAGCCTCAAAAAGACCGTTAATATAGGCGGCGCCCAAGGCTCTGTCATAAAGACCGTAACCGGGCTTGCCCTCCTCTCCCCATACCATTCTGCCGTGGTCGGGACGAACGTAGCCGCTGTAATTATTATCAACAAGCGCCTTTACTACCTCATATATATCAAGGCTTCCGCAGCTTGATAAGTGTGCGCTTTCCTCAAACGAGCCGTCATCCATAATAAGCACGTTTCTGATGTGCATAAAGCCGATGCGGTCCTGTTCGGCATACTTGCGTACCATTTTGGGAATATCGTTAGATTTAGCACAACCTAAACTGCCTGTGCAAAGGCAAAGACTGTTTGCAGGGCTATCTACAATTTTCAAAAATCTGTCAAGATTTTCTTCATTGGTTATAATTCTCGGTATGCCGAAAATGGGATATGGCGGGTCATCGGGATGAATTGCCATTCTGACACCGCATTCCTCGGCAACGGGGATAACCTTCTTTAAAAATCTTTCAAGGTTTTTCCATAATCCCTCGCTACCTAATTCACCGTATGCGGTAATTAACTCACGCACCTGCTGTTGTGTGTAGCTTGAATCCCAACCGGGAAGGTGTATATCGTCTTTAAGCGGGTCAAGGTCACGCATCTGGTCCCAATACATTACAAGACTTGTCGAGCCGTCCTTTGCCTTTTTGTCAAGCTGTGTACGTGTCCAGTCGAATACCGGCATAAAGTTGTAGGTTACACACTTAACGCCGTATTTTGCGCAGCGACGAATATTTTCGCAATATACGTCTAACAGTTTATCAACGTCGCCACGTCCGAGCTTAATATCCTCGTGTACGGGTATCGACTCAACCACGTCAAAAATAAGGCCGCTGTCCTCGCACTGCTTTTTCATTTTTTGGAGGCTTTCCTCAGGCCATACCTCACCGGGCTTTACGTCGTAAACCGCCGATACAATGCTTCGCATACCGGGGATTTGCGAAATATATTCAAGTGAAATCGGGTCGCTCTCGCCATACCAACGAAAAGAAAGCTTCATATCCATTTATTTTTCCTCCAAACCGAAATATGTTTTTGCATTATTACAGCATATACCCTTTATGATAGCTTCAAGTGCATTTTTATCATAAGGATATTCGCCGTTTTCTACCCAACCGCCGATTAAGTCACACAAAATTCTGCGAAAATATTCGTGACGGGTGTAGCTTAAAAATGAACGTGAGTCGGTAAGCATACCAACAAAATTGCCAAGCAGACTTAAATTTGCAAGGCTCGTAAGCTGCTCGCGCATACCCTGCTTATTATCATTAAACCACCAAGCACTGCCGTGCTGAATTTTGCCGCACGCCTCGACACCTTGGAAAGAGCCGATAAGTGTATCGATAAACTCATTATCAGCGGGGTCAAGACTGTAAATTATTGTTTTGGGCAGATTACCATTTGCCTCTAATTCATCAAGCAAGCTCGCCAACTGTTTTGCACTCGGTGCAGGTCCTATGCAGTCGAAGCCCGTATCAGCACCCAACTTAGCAAACATTTTTGAATTGGGGTTTCTTAAACAATTATAATGCAGTTGCATTACCCACCCGAGTTTTTTGTATTCTGCCGCACAGAAAAGCAGTAGCTCTGTTTTAAAGCACTCGGCCTCTTCTGCGGTAACCTGTTCGCCCGCAAGCGCCTTTTGCATAACGGCGGCAGCATCGCCCTCACGGTAAACCATATAATCAAGTCCGTGGTCACTTACCACACAACCATTTTGGGCGAAAAACTCGATTCGTTTTTTAAGCGCTTCTTTTAACGTTTCAATATTTTTAATTTGGGTACCCGCTACGTCGGATAGCTGTGCAATATATTCGCGCCAAAGAGCCTTATCAATATTTAATGCCTTATCAGGTCTGAAGGAAGGTGCAACAACCGTTTTAAAGCCCTCGTCCTCGGCTAATTTTTTGTGCCACTCTAAGCTATCAACGGGGTCGTCGGTTGTGCCGATAAAAGCAACGTTGCTCATTTCAATTATACCGCGAGCGCCCATATCCTTTTGAGATAATTTCTGCTTTGCTAATTCCCAAACAGTGGGGGCTGTATCGGCATTTAAAACACCGTCAAAACCAAAATACTTTTTAAGCTCCAAATGACACCAATGATACATAGGGTTTCCTATGGCCTTGGGTAAGCACTCGGCAAATTTTAAAAACTTCTCGTAGCTGTCGGCGTCGCCCGTTATATATCGCTCATCAACGCCGTTTGAACGCATTATGCGCCATTTATAATGGTCACCCGAAAGCCACACTTCATATAGATTATTAAAATGCCTGTCCTCGTAAATCTCTTTGGGGCTTACATGACAGTGATAGTCAATAATCGGCATCTCGGCGGCATAATTATGGTAAAGCTCCTTTGCCGTATTATTGCTTAACAAAAAGTCACTGCTCATAAATTTTATCATACTTTTTCTCCTTTTATCGACGCTCTGTACTCACGCGGTGTTTTGCCTGTGTACTTTTTAAATACCTTTGAAAAATACTGCACGTCCATTATACCGCAATGCAGCGCAACGGTTTGAATTTGCAGCTTTGTGGTTGTAAGCAGATGTATTGCGTGCTTAACTCGTTTTGAGTTTATAAATTCGGTAACGGTCATACCCGTTTCCTTTTTAAAGACGGTTGATAAATAGCCCGCGCTGACATTTTGAGCATCGGCTAAAACGCTTAGCGTTAGGTTGGCAGATAAATCCGACTCTATATATATAATCGCTTTTTGCACGGTTGAAGAATAGTTTCTCATCGAATGCTTGCGCACAAGTCGACAATAAGAGCGGAACATATCCTGCATAAGCTCCTGTATTTCGGCAACCGTACCCGTCTGCTCAATTTTTGATGCAAAGGATGAAGAAAGACTATCAATATATATAGGATGCACGCCGCCGCTTTCGGCCGCCTTTCGTGAGAGCGTATTTAGTATAATGGCATAGTTTTTAATGTTGCGAAGCGGGTCAGAAAGACGTCTTTCAATCACCGTAGAATCAAAGCCCGCAAGTATCATATTAAATTTCTGAAGCTGACCCTGAGAAATCGCGCGTATAAATTCATTTTCAAAATCGTAACGCTTCTCCATTATGCTCATCTTAACAAAAATATCCTCGGCCTCGCTGTTTCCAACACTTTTGTTAATCGGCGTTTCGTCGACCTGCAGTTCCCGATTTACCTCGACAACCTCAAAAGCGCTACTACCGCCCCATATTTGCTCGCAAAATGCATCAAGCATAACAAAGAGGTGACTCGTCTCGTTAATTACCGGGATACTCAAATAATAATCCTCAAGTATTATTGATTTGTTTGGAGCAATACCAAGCTTTTCACCAATTTCTAAAATCTGACGACGCCCAATGCTTGAAGATAAATAAGGACCTATTGACATTATTGTTTCGTCGACCGCATCAGGCAGCAAGAAATAAATATAATTTAATTTAAAAGAATTATCTAATTTATATACCTTAAAAGGTTCAATGGTTGACAGCATATCTTTAAAGTGGGCTTCAATATCAACCGAAGTCCCGAAAACATCATACACCTGTTGACCTAAAAGTTTATCGGGTGAATCGTTTTTGCCCATAAAACAAACAGGTACACGACACTTCTTTAAGACATCGCAAAAAAATCGCAGTTCATTTTCGTAAAACATTAGCGTATCCCCCTATGGTGATTGGCAAATATATACAAAATTTCCTTGATATATTTATTATTGTAGTACATTATTGGGACAATTTCAACTATGTTTTTTACCAAAACATAAATATTTTACAAAAAAAATCGAAAATTTTACTCACAAATTATATTTTTTTCTTTTATAATAAATTTGTGGTTTTATATTTTTCAAATTTTTTGTTAGGGGGAAAATACAAAAATGAAAAAACCAGTACAATTAGACGCTAACGGCCACCGCAAGTTCGGTATACGCGACAGTGTGGCTTATGCAGCCGGTGACTTAGGCTGTAACATGAGCTTTGCGCTCAAAGGCACAATGGCACTTTTCTGGACTCAGGTTATGGGTATGGGTCTTTGGTACTCACTCCTTTTAATCGTCGTTCAGGTATGGGACGCTATTAACGACCCGCTTATCGGCTCGATTATCGATGCTGACCGCCGCAAGTATAAGAGAAACAAGTTCTTATCTTACATATGGTTCGGTTCTATCGGTCTTATTGTTGGCGGCGCTTGCTGCTTCCTACCCTTCCCGAGTGCACCCGTTTGGGCAAAGGCAATCATCTTTATTGCAGGCTACGTAATTTGGGACGCCTTCTACACAATTGCAAACGTTCCCTACGGCTCACTCCTTTCGCTTATTTCTAACGATGCCGCAGACCGTGCTTCGCTTTCAGCTTGGCGTTCAATCGGTTCAATGGTAGGTAATATGTTACCTATGGTAATTCTTCCCTTCATTATGTATAATGCCGACGGTTCTCTTAACGGCTGGAAGGTTTTCCTCGCAGCTCTCATCATGGGCGGTCTTGGCTTCCTTTGCTTCCAGTTTATGATTAAAAACACCGAAATTCGTGTTGATACCTCGGTTACTTTAAATGAAGAGCAGCCTAAATTCAACGTTTTTGAGGCTCTTAAAAACTTCATTAAAAACCGTCCCGCTGTTGGCGCTACCGTTGCCGCGATGGGTATGTTCATCGGTATGCAGGGCGCTGCTACAGCCGTTTCGGTTGTATTCCAGATTTACTTCAAAAATCCGCAGATTTCGGGTGTTGTTCAGTTATTCGCTATGATTCCGATTGTTGTATTTACTCCTTTAGCTCGTAAAATGGTTACCAAATACGGTAAGAAGGAGCTTTCGGTAGTTGGTGCAATTTGTTCGATTATCGGCGGCTTAGGTCTATTTTTCATCACACCCCAAAACACAGGTCTTGACCTTATTATTTACATCCTTTGTCAGCTTATCTACAGCCTCGGTCTTGGTGTTTACTCAACAGTTTCTTGGGCTATGATGGGCGATGCCATCGACTACAACGAGTGGAAAACCGGCAAGCGTGAGGAAGGTATCGTTTATTCACTTCACTCCTTCTTCCGTAAGTTAGCTCAGGGTGTTGGTCCTGCCGTAGCACTTGTAATTATGGGTTGGCTCGGTTACGTTAACAACGCTGTTGACCCCACCACAGGCGAAGCATTCATCGACGTTACACTTCTTTCATTTGACGTCGCTGTAAACTTGAGAATTCTTGTTGCTGCTCTCTTCCTTGCATCAGCGCTTATGCAGTTCATCGGTCTTGCTCTTATCTACAACCTTGATAAGAAGACCCTCGCACGTATGAACAAGGAGCTTGGCAGAGACGTTGAAGCCGACGACCTTTTAACCTACACCACAGCAGAAGACTCTGACAATTTAGCTTAATCAGTTTGATGCCCGATTGTCAAAAACAATCGGGCATTTTTCGATATTATTTATGGAGGAACAAAATGAGAACTGTTTTTAATTTTAATGCCAAATGGGCATTTACAAAAACCGCTACCGAAGTGCCGAGCGCGATTGATTCGGCATACGAAACAGTAGACCTACCACATTCCTGGAACGCTACCGACGGACAGGACGGCGGTAACGACTATCATCGTGGCACCTGCTACTATGTAAAGAGCTTTAATAAAGCAGAGCTTCCCGAGAGCGCACTTTATTACCTCGAAATAAAAGGCGCTAACTCATCTGCCGACGTTTATCTGAACGGACAGAAGCTTGCTCACCACGACGGCGGTTATTCGACCTGGCGTGTGAATTTAACCGAAACACTCGCTGAGGAAAACCTACTCGTTATTGCGGTTGATAATGCCGCTAACGAAACCGTATATCCGCAGATGGCAGACTTCACCTTCTATGGCGGCTTATATCGTGACGTTAATATCATTTGTGTTGGCAACTCACACTTTGATTTAGATTACTACGGCGGTACAGGCCTAATGGTTACCCCCGAAATCTGCGGCAAGGATGCCAAGGTTGATATTCAGGTTTGGGTAACAAATGCTAATGAAAATCAGTCGGTTAACTACGTTATTTGCGATGCTGACGGCGAGTTGGTTGCCGCAGCGCAGAGCAACGAGGGCGCCGCTACTTTAAACATTGAAAACGTACACCTCTGGCACGGACGCAAGGACCCCTATCTTTACACCGCTAAGGTTGAGCTTGTAGAGGATGGCAAGGTAATCGACAGCGTGCAGACACGCTTCGGCTGCCGTACCTTTGAGATTGACCCCGAGCGCGGCTTTATACTAAACGGTGAGGAATACCCGCTTCGTGGCGTTTCTCGTCACCAGGACCGCTGGGGCATTGGTAACGCGCTTCTTCCCGAGCATCACAAAGAGGATATGGATTTAATCTGTGAGGTTGGCGCAACTACAATTCGTCTTGCACACTATCAGCACGACCAATATTTCTACGATTTGTGTGACGAGCGCGGTATGGTTATTTGGGCAGAAATCCCCTATATTTCAAAGCATATGCCTACCGGTCGCGAAAACACCATTTCGCAGATGAAGGAGCTTATCACTCAAAACTACAACCACCCCTCCATCGTTGTTTGGGGACTTTCTAACGAAATTTCTATTGGTGGCAGCACCGACGACCTTCTCGAAAATCACAAAATTCTAAACGAGCTTTGTCACGAGATGGATAAAACCCGTCTTACCACCATTGCCGCTGTTTCGATGTGCAAAATGGATGACCCCTATCTCCAAATCCCCGACGTTGTTTCCTACAACCATTACTTCGGTTGGTACGGCGGCGACACCGATATGAACGGTCCGTGGTTTGATAAATTCCATGCAACCCACCCGAATATCCCGATTGGTTGCTCTGAATACGGCTGTGAGGCGCTTAACTGGCATACCTCCGAGCCCAAGCAGGGTGACTACACCGAGGAATATCAGGCTTACTACCACGAGGAGCTTATTAAGCAGTTGTTCACCCGCAAATATATGTGGGCAACACACGTTTGGAATATGTTTGACTTTGGCGCCGACGCTCGTAACGAGGGTGGCGAGGACGGTCAGAACCACAAGGGACTTGTAACCTTCGACCGCAAGTATAAGAAGGACTCCTTCTATGCTTACAAGGCATGGCTTAGTGATGAAAAATTCGTTCACCTTTGCGGCAAGAGATACGTTGACAGGGTTGAAGATGTAACAAAGGTTACCGTTTACTCTAATATGCCCGAGGTTGAGCTTTTCGCCAACGGTGTGTCACTCGGCAAAAAGACTGCCGACGACCACTTCTTCTATTTCGACGTTCCCAACACCGGTGTTACCGAGCTTACAGCCGTTGCAGGTGAATATAAAGACACAAGTACAATTCGCAAGGTTGACACCTTTAACGAGGAATATCGCCTTAAAGAAAAGGGCGCCATTCTTAACTGGTTCGACGTTAAGGTTCGCGAAGGCTTCTTCTCGCTCAACGACAAGATGGGCGACGTTATGAGTACCGTTCGTGGCAAGCTTCTCTTCGCTAAGCTTATGACCAAAATGCTCGGCGGCAATAAGAAGGACGCTAATAAGGGCAAGGTTATGGGCTTCGAGATTACTAATGATATGATGGCTATGATGAACGGCTTTACCGTGCTTCGCCTTGTAACCTTGATGGGTAGTATGGCAGAGGGCAAGATTACCAAGGAAATGCTGCTTGACCTTAACGCCAAGCTCAATAAAATAAGAAAACCCAGAAAACTCAAAAAATAGTTTTAAAGCGGTGGTAAAAAACCACCGCTTTTTTACTTTAATTATTGAATAAGCGCTTTTTTCGTGATATACTAACTATGTTAAGGAGGTTCTGTTATGTATATTACCGACGATATTAAATACATTGGCGTTAACGACCGAAAAATTGACCTTTTTGAAGGTCAGTACATTGTGCCTAACGGAATGGCGTACAATTCATACGCAATTATTGATGAAAAAATCGCCATTATGGATACGGTTGATGCCGCCTTTACACACGAATGGCTCGATAACATCCAAAATGCCCTTGACGGCAAATCCCCCGACTATTTAATAGTTCAGCATATGGAACCTGACCATTCGGCCAACATATATAATTTTGTTAAGACCTACCCGAGCGCTCAAATTGTTTCATCCGTAAAGGCATTCCAGATGATGAAGCAATTTTTCGGTACCGACTTTGCCGACAAGCAAATTGTCGTTGCCGAGGGTGATACGCTAAACCTTGGTCACCACGAGCTGCATTTTGTAGCGGCTCCTATGGTGCATTGGCCCGAGGTAATCGTTACCTATGATAGTCTTGATAAGGTGCTTTTCTCGGCCGATGGCTTCGGCAAATTCGGCGCACTTGATGCCGACGAGGACTGGGCTTGTGAGGCAAGACGCTATTATATAGGTATCGTAGGTAAGTACGGCGCGCAGGTGCAAAGCCTGCTTAAAAAGGCGGCAACACTTGATATTAAGCAAATTTGCCCCTTGCATGGCCCTATTTTAAACGAAAATCTTGAATATTACCTAAATCTTTACAACCTATGGTCAAGCTATCAGCCCGAGGAGGAAGGCATCGTTATTGCCTATACCTCGGTTTACGGCAACACCAAAAAGGCGGTCGAGCTGCTTGCCGAAAAGCTGCGTGCTAACGGCTGCCCCAAGGTAGTAGTAAACGATTTGGCTCGCTGTGATATGGCAGAGGCTATCGAGGATGCATTCAGATACAGCAAATTAGTCTTGGCAACCACCACCTACAATGCCGAGTTATTCCCCTTTATGCATCACTTTATTTTAGGTCTTACCGAGCGTAATTTCCAAAACCGCACGGTAGCCCTTATTGAAAACGGAAGCTGGGCGCCCTTAGCCGCAAAGGTAATGCGCGGTATGTTTGAAAAGAGTAAAAATATTAACTTTGCCGAGCATACCGTTAAAATTCTCTCATCCTTAAACGACGAGAGCACCGAGCAGTTAAATTTACTCGCCGACGAGCTTTGCAGAGATTATCTTGCTTTGCAGGATTCAACCGCCAACAAAAACGATTTGACGGCTCTTTTTAATATTGGTTACGGGCTTTACGTTGTAACCTCAAACGACGGCAAAAGGGATAACGGACTTATTGTTAATACCGTCACTCAGGTTACCAACTCACCTAACCGAATTGCAGTGACCATCAGTAAGGAAAATTACTCGCATCACATTATAAAACAGACAGGCATTATGAACATTAACTGTCTGACAACCGATACGCCCTTCAGCGTTTTTGAAAAATTCGGTTTTGCAAGCGGCAGAAATACCGATAAATTTGAGGGCTGCGAGCCTATTCGCTCGGATAACGGTCTTATTGTGTTGCCGCGTTATATAAACTCCTTTATGTCACTAAAGGTTGAAAGCTACGTAGACCTTGATACACATGGTATGTTTATATGCTCGGTTAGTGAAGCGAGAGTGCTTAGCGACCGCGAAACAATGACATACACCTATTATTATAACGAGGTAAAGCCCAAGCCCGAAACAGAGGGTAAAAAAGGCTTTGTATGCCGAGTTTGCGGCTACGTATACGAGGGTGAGACTCTGCCCGACGACTTTATTTGCCCACTGTGCAAGCACGGTGCGGCCGACTTTGAAGAAATTAAATAAATATATATTAAGGAGGTGACAGTATTATGAAATACGTATGTGACGTTTGCGGTTGGATTTATGACGAGGCTATCGGTGACCCCGATAACGGCATTGAGGCAGGAACAAAATTCGAAGACCTTCCCGACGATTTTGTATGCCCCCTTTGCGGTGTAGATAAGGACAACTTCAGCCAATACGAAGACTAATGAAAACTCCCTGAATTTTTCAGGGAGTTTATTTTTTTATATTGTTGAAGTTAAACTATATATATGTTAAAATTAAAATACTAAAAAATCACTTTGAGGTAAAACTATGAAAATAAACGGCTTTCAAAAAATGACTGTTCTTGACTATCCCACCAAGGTTGCCTGCACCATATTTACTGCGGGTTGTAATCTGCGTTGCCCTTTTTGTCACAATGCAAGTCTTGTAACACATATTGATAATTCGGTGAGCTTTGACGAAAACGAAATACTTGCATATCTTAAAAAGCGTACCGGCATACTCGACGGCGTTTGTATAACGGGCGGTGAGCCGCTGTTGCAACCCGATATTGAAAACTTTATCTCAAAAACCAAGGAGCTCGGATATTTAGTTAAGCTCGACACCAATGGTTGCTACCCCGATACACTTAAAAATCTTTTGGACAAAAAATTGGTTGATTACGTAGCAATGGATATTAAGAATTCAAAGGATAAATATGCCCTCACTGTTGGCATTGAAAACTTTGATATTTCACCCATTGAAAAAAGCATAGATATACTTTTAAACTGCGATACTGATTACGAGTTCCGTACAACCATTGTCAAGCAATTCCACACGGTAGAGGATATACAAGATATAGGGGTATGGATTAAGGGCGCCAAAAACTACTTTTTGCAAAATTTTGTAGACTCGGGCGACCTTATTTGCAGTGATTTAAGCGCCGTAGAAAAAGCTGAATTATACAATATGCAGCAAAAGCTAAACGGCTGTGTGCAAAATTGTGAAATAAGGGGCATTTAAGTTGCTTTAAAATATAAAAATTTTACCTAAACACACGTAAAATGTACTAATTTACGTGTGTTTTTCTTTTGTATGCCGCAAAATACCATTTATTTGAAAAATTTCCACACAAAAAACACAATATATTGTGAAAATGTTATTGACAACACACAAAATATACATTATAATGTATCTACACTCGCATTATAAATAATGTCGAAAAATGTAAAAATATACTAAAAAAGGAGAATGAAAATGTACAATGTCGTAAAGCGCGATGGAAAATTAGTTTCCTTCGACATCAGCAAAATCAGCACGGCGATTAGTCAGGCATTTGACGCATGTCAAAAACAGTATAACCAAGATATTATAGACTTTTTAGCCCTTAAAGTTACAGCGGCTTTCGAGCCTAAAATAGAGGATGATAAGATTTCGGTTGAGCACATTCAGGACTGTGTTGAATCGGTGCTTATTAAGGCAGGCTACGATGACGTTGCCAAGGCATACATCATCTACCGTCGCCAGAGAGAAAAGGTGCGTAACATTAACGCAACAATGGTTGACTATAAGGCAATTATTGACAACTATCTTAACGTTAACGACTGGCGTGTTAAGGAAAATTCTACCGTTACCTATTCGGTTGGTGGTCTTATCCTCTCAAACTCGGGCGCAGTTACGGCTAACTACTGGCTTTCTGAAATTTATGATGATGAAATCGGCAATGCTCACCGCAACGCCGATATCCATATCCATGACCTTTCAATGCTTACAGGCTACTGTGCAGGTTGGTCGCTTAAGCAGTTAATTCAGGAGGGTCTCGGTGGCGTTCCCGGTAAGATTACTTCATCGCCCGCAGCTCACCTTTCAACCCTTTGCAACCAGATGGTTAACTTCCTCGGCATTATGCAGAACGAATGGGCAGGCGCTCAGGCATTCTCATCCTTTGATACCTATTTGGCTCCCTTCGTTAAGGTTGATAACCTTAGCTACAAAGAGGTTAAGCAGTGCATCCAGTCCTTTATTTACGGTGTAAATACACCTTCTCGTTGGGGTACACAGTCACCCTTTACCAACATCACTCTTGACTGGACAGTTCCGAATGACTTAGCCGAGCTCAACGCTATTGTTGGCGGCAAGGAAATGGACTTCAAGTATAAAGACTGTAAAAAAGAAATGGATATGGTCAACAAGGCATTCATCGAAGTTATGGTTGAGGGCGACGCCAACGGCCGCGGCTTCCAGTACCCGATTCCGACCTATTCAATTACTCGTGATTTTGACTGGTCTGAAACCGAGAATAACAAGCTTCTCTTTGAGATGACCGCCAAATACGGTACTCCCTACTTCTCTAACTACATTAACAGTGATATGGAACCCAGCGACGTTCGTTCAATGTGCTGCAGACTCCGACTCGACCTTCGTGAGCTTCGCAAGAAGTCGGGCGGCTTCTTTGGTAGCGGTGAGTCAACCGGTTCTGTAGGTGTTGTTACCATTAACCTTCCCCGTATTGCTTATCTTGCAAAGGATGAGGCTGACTTCTATGCACGTCTCGACAAGATGATGGATATTTCGGCTCGCTCACTCAAAGTAAAGCGCGACGTTATCACAAAGCTTCTTGATGCAGGCCTTTATCCCTACACCAAGCGTTACCTCGGCACATTTAATAACCACTTCTCAACCATCGGTCTTGTTGGTATGAACGAGGTTGGTCTTAACGCTAAGTGGCTCCGCGCCGATATGACAACTGAAAAAACACAACAGTTTGCTAAGGACGTTCTCAACCACATGAGAAACAGACTTTCCGACTATCAGGTACAGTACGGTGACCTTTACAACCTTGAGGCTACACCTGCTGAGTCAACCGCTTTCCGTCTTGCTAAGCACGACCTAAAGTTCTATCCCGATATCATTACTGCAGGTCAGAGCAACTGTGGTACACCTTACTACACCAACAGCTCTCACCTGCCCGTTGGCTATACCGAGGATATCTTCACTGCTCTCGATATGCAGGATGAGCTCCACACACTCTACACCTCGGGTACTGTTTTCCATGCATTCCTTGGTGAGAAGCTACCCAACTGGCAGTCTTGCGCAAATCTTGTAAGAAAGATTGCAGAGAATTACAGACTCCCCTACTACTCAATTTCTCCGACCTACTCGGTATGTAAGAACCACGGCTACATTGCCGGCGAGTCCTTCACCTGCCCCGAATGTGGCGAGGAGGCTGAGGTTTACAGCCGTATCACAGGCTACTACCGTCCCGTTAAGAACTGGAACGACGGTAAGGCTCAGGAGTATAAGGAAAGAAAGGTATACGATATTTCGAGGTCTACCCTTAAACGCAACGGCGCTCCCGAGGCTTGCGCTTGTGAAGAAAAGACCGAGGGCGTCGCAGACGCTACCTATCTTTTCACAACCGCTACCTGTCCCAACTGTAAGATAGCTTGTGCGCTTCTTGATAAGGCAGGCGTTCAGTACGAAAAGCTGCTTGCTAATGAGCATGTAGATTTGGTTGAAACCTATGGTGTTAAGCAGGCTCCCACACTTATCGTTGTTAAGGATGGTATGGTAGCAAAATACGTAGGCGTTTCGGATATCAAAAAAATGTTAGGCGCGTAAAGGTAAAATTTTATGTATGATATTATAATCATCGGCGGCGGTCCTGCGGGACTGACCGCCGCGCTCTATGCCAGAAGAGCAAATAAAAGTGTTCTGGTGATTGAAAAAGGCTCCTTTGGTGGACAGATAACCTATTCACCTAAGGTTGAAAATATTCCCGGATTTGCAACAATTACGGGCAACGAATTTGCCGAAAAGCTTGTTGAACAGGTGTTAGAACAGGGCGCCGACGTTGAGTGCGCCGAGGTTTTATCTGTTACAAACGGCGACACAAAGACCGTACACACCGACTCGGGCGACTTCGAGGGTAAATCGATTATAATTGCTACGGGTGCTAAGCATCGTATGTTAGGACTCGAGAAAGAAGAGCAATTTGTTGGCGAGGGCATCTCCTTCTGTGCCGTTTGTGACGGTGCATTTTACGAGGGTAAAACCGTTGCTGTAATTGGTGGCGGTAACTCTGCACTTCAAGAAGCACTACTTCTCTCGGACCTTGCAAAAAAGATTTACGTTGTGCAAAATCTCGACTATTTCACGGGCGAGGACAAGCTTGTTGAACAGCTTAAAACAAAGCAAAACGTCGAAATTATTTTGGGCAACGTGGTTGACCGCCTTTTAGGTGAAAACGAGCTCGAGGGCATCGCTATTAAAAATGCCGCAGGCGAAGTAGCCGAGCTTAAACTCGACGGTATGTTCGTAGCAATCGGTCTTATTCCGCAAAACGAACCCTTCTCATCCCTTATTAAGCTTAATGATTGGGGCTACGTTGATGCAACCGAAAACTGCCTTACGGATACCGATGGCATCTTTGTTGCAGGTGACTGCCGCTCTAAAAAAATTCGTCAGGTAGCAACCGCTGCCGCAGACGGAGCCGTCGCCGCACTTGCCGCTTGCGATTATATTGACAGATAATCTAAAACATTATAAAAAACTCCGTCCAAGACGGAGTTTTTTTATAGCTTGTTCGATACAGTCGGTAAATTGCTGAGGTTATCGCCCTCGGTACCATTAGGCAGAGATTTTAGATACCGGCTTCCCTTTCGGTGTGCAATACCAACGCCCAAAATCATACCCTGCTTTGCCATATTGACCGCCGACTGCTTATCAATAATGGTGTTGTCGGACAATTGATATCCCGTTACTCTGCCGCTTTCCTTTACGAGTCCCGTAATTTTTTTAGCATCGGGCTTTATATACGGTATTTCGTCAAGCGTATTGTTTATTAAACCTTTTGTTTCCATTTTAACATCCCCTTTGTCATATTTTTTGCAATTTATAAAATATTATTCTAACAAAACAAATGGTTGAGAAACATTTTTAAAAATGTTATACTTAATAAAGAGATGCAATTACTACGAAAAAACCGAGAGGACTACAATGAACAATTATAATTCAGAAGCAAAAGGGCGCTTTGGCGAAACCGCCGCATATAAAGAATATGCCGAAAAAACCGCCAATTACACTAATGATAAATGGCAAGATGTAACCAACGGTTTAATGAAAATCTTTAACAAATTCACCGAAAGTATGAATAACGGCAACACCGCCGATTCAACCGAGGCACAAGCACTCGTTAAGGATCTTCAGACCTATATCACCGAGAATTACTACACCTGCCAAAAAGAAATACTGGCAGGGCTCGGTCAAATGTACGTATCTGACGAGCGTTTTAAAATGAGTATTGATAAAAACGGTGACGGTACCGCAGAATTTGTTTCGAAGGCAATCGAAATATACTGCAAATAGAAAAGATGGAGTACTTTTATGTGTGAATATAAAACCGATAAACCGAAAATTCTCGTAATTCTTACGGGTGGCACCATTTGTTGCTCGACAAATACTGAGGGACTTCGCTTTTCCGATGCCGAGAGTGTTAAGATAATTGACGCTTTTCAAAAAAGCAATTCGCCATACAACGATAAGGTAAACTTTAATAAAAAAATACCTCTTGATATTTTAAGTGAGAATATGACGACGGATAGCTGGAATACTCTGCTTGGCACCTTAAAAGATACAAACTTTGATGAATACAAAGGCGTAATTATTCTGCACGGCACCGATACGCTCGCCTTCACCGCATCGCTCTTATCGATTACCCTTTCGGGAATAAAAACACCTGTATGCTTGGTTTCAAGTCAACTGCCCTTGGATAACGCAGACTCCAACGGCCACGCAAATTTTAAGGCCGCGGTCGAGCTGATTATGAACGGCATTGCACCCAACGTATATGCCGTATATAAGAATAGCGACAGCATAATTTATCTGCATTACGGCGCACACCTTAAGCAATGTGAAAATTATAGCGATGATTTTTCAAGCCGCGATGCTGTGGCTATCCCCGACGCTAATAACGCGCAGTTAGATGGCAGACCCTTTGAAACCAACTCTCTATACCTTAACAAAATGTCCCCTCTTTGCGACTGTGTGCTTAACATCAGCCCTTATGTTGGCATAAACTACGGCACATATAATTTAGAAAAGGTTAAAGCGGTAGTGCATACCACCTATCATTCACAAACGGTGTGTGTGCAGAGAAGTCAAGGCTCAGGAAGTTATAATGAAGCATCCATTTTGCACCTAATTGACCGTTGCAAACAAAAAAACATCCCCTTGTTTTTAACACCTTGCAGCAATGTTACCCTTAAATATGAATCTACGGGCGACGCACTAACCCACGGGGCTAATTATATTTTTGGTATGACAAACGAAATGGCGTATGTAAAAACCTTGGTTGGTTGTGCCCTAAATTTAAATAATGAAGAGCTTATAAATTTTTTAAATAAAAGCGTTAACCACGAAATTATATACATATAAATAAAATCATTGCAAATGATAAAAACGCATTGACAAAACGTTTTTGTTTTGTTATAATATTGGCGAAGACTCGGCTTTTGTGGAAAGTCTGTCAGGGAGGATACGTCATCGACTGAAAGCGTATCTCAGATGAGTAGTAAGCTTGGGAACACTTCGCGGCAACCATAAATTTTATATAAAAGTGGATGCTTTTGGCATCAATGCGGGTGGCACCGCGGGTAAACATTAAGTTGACTCGTCCCGAGGAATGTAAAAATTCCTCGGGATTTTTTATTTTGGAATATTTTAGGAGGTTTTATAATGTATAGAACACTATTCTGCAACAACATCCGAGAAGAGCATATCGGCTCGACCGTTTCTCTTGCAGGTTGGGTTGACGTTGTTCGTGACCACGGCGGCGTTATCTTTATCGACCTGAGAGATTATACGGGTATTACTCAGGTTGTTGTTTATAATGAGGAGCTGCTTAAAAACGTAAACCGCGAAACGGTTATATCGGTAAGCGGCACCGTGCGTAAGCGTGACGAGGAGACCGTCAATGCGAAAATTGATACAGGTCGTGTTGAGCTTGTTGCCGATACTTTGACTGTACTTGGCAAGAGCCACAATATGCTCCCTTTCGACGTAAAGGAATCTCGCAAGAGCAAGGACGAATTGCGCCTTAAATATCGCTACCTTGATTTGCGAAATCCCATAAATCATCAAAACCTTGTAATGCGTTCCAAAATTATTCGTCATTTGCGCAATAAAATGGAGGAAAAGAACTTTCTCGACATTCAAACACCTATCCTCACCGCTTCCTCTCCCGAGGGTGCGCGTGACTTCCTTGTACCAAGCCGTAAGCATCCGGGCAAGTTTTATGCACTTCCCCAGGCTCCGCAGCAGTTTAAGCAGCTGCTTATGGTTTCGGGCTTTGACCGCTATTTCCAGATAGCACCCTGTTTTAGAGACGAGGATGCCCGTGCCGACCGTTCACCCGGTGAATTTTATCAGCTTGACTTTGAAATGGCATTTGCAACTCAGGACGAGGTGCTCGAGGTTTGCGAGGACGTAATCTACGATACCTTTAAGACCTTCTCCGGCAAAAAGGTAACCGAAAAGCCGTTTAGAAGAATCACCTATGCTGAGTCTATGATGAAATACGGCTCTGATAAGCCCGACCTTAGAAACCCGCTTATTATTTGCGACCTTACCGAGTTTTTCGCCGACGTAAACTTCCCCGCATTTAAGGGTAAGCCCGTTCGCGGTATAGTTGCAGACTGCCGCGGCAAATCAAATAAATTCTTTGAGGATTCCCTAAAATTCGCCACAAGTGCCGAGGTTGGTCTTGGCGGTCTTGGTTATATAACCTTAAAGGACGGTATTTTCTTAGGACCCATCGCTAAGTTCCTTTCTGACGAGAAAAAGGCAGAAATCACAACTCTCACAGGTGTTAAAGAGGGCGAAACACTCTTCTTCATTTGTGACGATAAGAAAAATGATGCCGAAAAGAAGGCAGGTCACATCCGTTCTTGGCTGGCTCGCAAGGAACAGCTTGACCTAATAAAGGACGATGCCTTTGAGTTCTGCTTTATCGTTGACTTCCCGATGTACGAAATCGACGAGGAAACGGGCGATACAATATTCACCCACAACCCCTTCTCAATGCCTCAGGGTGGTATGGATGCCCTTAACGGCGGCGACCCGACACAGGTGCTTGCCTACCAGTACGACCTTGTTTGTAACGGTATTGAGCTGGCATCGGGTGCTGTTAGAAACCACGATATCGATATTATGAAGCGTGCCTTTGAAATCGCAGGCTACTCTGAAGACGAGCTTAAATCACGCTTTAATGCACTTTATACCGCATTCCAGTACGGCGCGCCACCCCACGCAGGTATGGCACCGGGTGTTGACCGAATGGTAATGCTTCTTACCGATGAAGAGAAAATCCTCGACGTAATTGCATTCCCGCTTAACGGTAACGCACAAGACCTATTGCTTGGCGCACCGAGTGAGGTTACAAATCAGCAGCTTGAGGACGTTCATCTGCTTGGTAATAACAGCGCGCTCGCCGTTCGCGCTGCCGCTACGGGCGGTGCAAAAAGGCAGGGCGACAAGCGTTCTACCTTCTCAAATGCACAACAGCTCAATCAGTTGTCATTAGATGAAAATGAAGAGACTGTAATGCAGAACATCTTTAAGGCTATGAGCGAGAGCGAAACGGCTTTAAAGGATATCGACACAACAAATACAGAAGAAATGATTTACGTTATGCCTATGACCAACGTTTTACGTGAGGATGTACGCCGTCAGAACTTCTCGAGAGAGAGCTTGCTTGAAGGCGCACCCGAGCGTAGTGACGACAGTTGGCAGGTTCCGCGTTTAGTAAAGTGAGGTGGGTTAAATGAAATACTATGCTACAAAAATAAACGATAAGGGCAATATTGCCGTAGACGATACTATTCTTGTTAAAGATGCCGTATGCACAGCAGGCTCACGTATTTTAGAGGGCTTCAAACCGCTTTTCAGTGCCGAAGCCGTAACCCGTCTTGAAGATAAGGGCTACGTAATTTCGGGCAAAACCCACGTTGGTGAGTTTGGTCTTGACCTTTGCGGTGAGTTTTCTTACTATGCCGAAAAGCAAGATGCAATTAAGGGTGCCGCAGCCGAATTAGTTAAAAATGGTGAGGTTAAGGCCGCACTTGGCGTTGATATGAATGGCTCTCCCCGTCGTGCCGCCGCTCTGTCGGGCATCTACTTCTTAAAGCCCACCTATGGCACCGTTTCACGTTACGGTGTGGTTTCTTGCGCAGCTTCGGGTGAACAGTTAGGTGTTTATGCAGGCAGTGTAGAAGCCGTTAAAGAGGTAATGGAAGTAATTTCAGGCCACGACCAAAAGGACGGCACAAGCCTTAAAGACGTCACCTTAAATTACGACTGCAACGCAAATGTTAACGGCAAAAAGGTTTGCCTTGTTAAAGAGCTTTTAGAAAAGTGTGATGAAAAAACAAAGGCTGCTGTTTTAGATTATGCCGAAAAGCTTAAGGCAAACGGTGTAACTGTTGAAGAAATTTCGGTTGACTTCTTCGATGCTGCAAATACCGCTTGGCAGATTCTTTATACCGCCGAAACCTGCAACAACGTTTCGCGTTATGATGGTGTAAAATACGGCTTCCGCGCAAAAGAATATAAAAATATTGACGAATTATATGTAAATTCAAGAACCGAGGGCTTTAACTTCCTTACAAAGGCAGTAATTCTTTACGGAAGTGACGTGCTTTCGAAAAATCGCTATGACGATTGCTACGGCAAGGCTCTTAAGGTGCGCCGTGTTATCGCCGAAAAATTGGCTGAGCTTTTTGACAGCTATGATGCTATTCTTACCCCCGCTTGCAGTAAATCTGAATTTAAGGCTTACAGCATAGACGATGCCTTTACAAAGGTATTTGCAGAGGGTGTGTTCACCTGTGCCGCTAACCTTACGGGTGTTCCGGCGCTCGTTAGCGGTAGCGTTCAGCTTATGGGTAATCATTTTAGCGAGGCTACGCTTTTAAGCCTTGCAGGTGCTAATGAAAGGATGGGTGAATAATATGAACTATGAAGTTGTTATAGGTCTTGAAACTCACGTAGAGCTTAGCACAGAATCTAAAATTTTCTGTTCCTGCGGCGGTCATTCATCACCCAAAGAGGCAAACGATTGTGTTTGTCCCGCTTGCAGCGGTATGCCGGGCATGCTTCCCGTTATGAATAAGCGTGTTGTTGAGCTTGCCGTTACCGCAGGTCTTATGCTTAACTGTGAAATTAGCCGCTACACAACCTTTGATAAAAAGAATTATTACTACCCCGATTTGCCCTGTGCTTATCAGATAACACAGCTTAACCACCCAATTTGTACAAACGGCTGTGTTACCCTTAAAACCTCACAGGGTAACCGTGATATCCGCATTAAGCAGATTCATATGGAAGAGGATGCAGGTAAGCTCGTTCACGAGGGTAAGTTCTCCTTTGTTGACTTCAACCGTACCAGCGTTCCGCTTATCGAAATTGTAACCCAACCCGATTTCCGTAGTGCAGAAGAGGTTTTAACCTATCTTAACAAGCTTAAATCTATGTTCCGTTCGGGTGGTATTTCCGAGTGTGAAGAGGGCGCAATGCGTTGCGACGTAAACATTTCGGTTCGTCCCGAGGGCAGTGAAGAATTTGGTGTTCGTACCGAAATTAAGAATATGAGCTCCTTTGAGGCTATCGAGCGTGCTATTAAATATGAGGCACAGCGTCACATCGATGCACTCGAATTCGAAACCGAAGAGTTAGTTCAAGAAACAAGACGTTTTGACGACGTAAGCGGCAAAACCTTTGCTATGCGTAACAAGGAAACCGAGGCCGACTACCGCTACTTCCCCGATGCCAACCTTATGCCCATCGTTATAGACGACGAGTGGCTCGAGCAGATTAAGTCTGCAAAGCCCGTCGAGGTTGACGAAAAGGCACAGCAGTATAGAGATGAAGGCATTTCTGAAAAGGAAATCGAAATGCTCGTTTCCAACCATAAATTAAGTAAGCTCCTTGATGATATTGTAGCTATGGGCTGCAACGCAAAGGATGCTGCTGTATGGATTCTTACCGACTGCGCAGGTGTTTTAAGAAAGGACGGCAAAACCCTTGCCGAGCTTAACGTTACTGCCGAGCAGCTCGCCGCCATAATTAAGATGGTAGACAGTGGCGACATTAACCGTAATGCAGGTAAGAAAATTTTAATTGCCGTTGTTGAGGAAGGCGTTGACCCCGTTGCATATTGCAAGGAAAAGGGACTCGACCGCAAGGTAGATGCATCAGCAATTGAAAATATAATCGATAACGTAATCGCCCAAAACCCGCAGGCCATTGAGGACTTCAAAAATGGCAAGGTTAAGGCAAAGCAGGCATTATTTGGTGCTTGTATGAAGGAGCTTAAGGGCGCCGGCGACGTAAACGTTATAAGAGAAATTCTTGACGGCAAATTAAGTAATATCTAATCTTTCACAATAAAAACAGAGCATTCGTACGAATGCTCTGTTTTTTAACGTTTCGGACCTTCTCAGGTTTAAGCCCTGCAATGAACGGAATAAAAAAGGAACCATCCTACAACGAAAATTCTCTTGAACGGATGCAGGAGATCTTGTTTTACCGTGAACTGGATTTTTCCTTAAAAAGCATTTCAGAAATCCTCGCCTCGCCGAACTATGATAAACAAAAAGCACTTGCGGAGCAGAAGCGGTTGCTGACTTTGAAGAAAGATCGGTTGGAACGGCTGATCGCAGCTCTGGAACAAGCGGAAAAAGGAGAGATCACGATGAGCGCATTTGACAACAGCGAATACGAGACCGCCCGTCAGCAATACGAAGACGAGGCAAAGCAGCGTTGGGGCGGTACGGATGCCTACAAGGAGAGCCAAGCAAAGACCGCCGGATACTCCAAAGATAAATGGAACGACGTTCTAGCTGGAATGAACGGTGTCTTTGCTGAATTCGCAGAATGTAAAAAATGCGGCGAGATCGCCGACAACGATGCGGCACAGCAGCTTGTGAAGAAACTGCAGGACTACATCACGGCGAATTTTTATCACTGCACCGATGATATCCTCGCAGGACTTGGACAGATGTATGTCTGCGATGAGCGATTCAAGAGCAACATCGACAGTCACGGTGAAGGTACGGCCGCGTTTGTGGCAGAGGCAATTGCTATATTTGCCAATGAAAAGAAACGTTATTCCCTATAAATATAATAAAGTGTAAAGGAAAATATTATGACGACAAAAAATCCCAAAGAGCAAATCTTTCCCAACACCTCAATTGTGAAACTGACATATAAGCGGCAGTTCTTTGATATATCACAAATGAAAACCGGAGCCAAAAAGGTTATAACTATTACTGCGGATGGAACAGTTGTAATTAAAGAATATGATCCGGGTAGTCGAAAAGCTTATTCAGTGCGCAAGATTAGTTGGACAGTAGATGCGTATAGAGCGCTATGTGATAAAATTGAGAGTTGCATTGAAAATGCAGATAGATTAGATTTCTATGTTGATGACGCTTCAGAGGAGTTAAAGATTTTTCATAAATATGGACGAGTTCAGATCGTGGATCGTGGCTTGGGGAACGAGGAGGTTCATATTGCAAGCATAATGCACGAGTTTTTTAATGGGCTACAAAAATGAATTGTTCTATGTTCCGGCAAATGTTTTTATTATCGGTATGATGAACACCGCTGATAGAAGCCTTGCGATGATGGATTATGCTTTAAGGAGAAGATTCTCTTTCTTTGATGTATTG
>SVOR01000010.1 GCA_015066295.1 Oscillospiraceae bacterium | reverse complement strand
AGAGTTTCCTCCATTGTGCAATATCCCCCACTGCTGCCTCCCGTAGGAGTCTGGGCCGTGTCTCAGTCCCAATGTGGCCGTTCAACCTCTCAGTCCGGCTACCGATCGTAGGCTTGGTGGGCCGTTACCTCACCAACTACCTAATCGGACGCGAGTCCATCTTACAGCGGATTGCTCCTTTGGTATCTCGAGGATGCCCTCAAAATACATTATGCGGTATTAGCAGTCGTTTCCAACTGTTGTCCCCCTCTGTAAGGCAGGTTACTCACGCGTTACTCACCCGTCCGCCACTAAGAAAGAACAAGAAAATTCAGTAGCAAGCTACCTTCATTTCAGCGTTCTTTCTCCGTTCGACTTGCATGTGTTAGGCACGCCGCCAGCGTTCGTCCTGAGCCAGGATCAAACTCTCTAAAATATTTTATCTCAACACTTAAAGTGTTAAAATCTTTTAGATAAGCTCTTTAGCTCATTTTTTCTAAATGCTGACGCATTTCTTTGTCCTTGATTTCTCTTGATTTCTCTTAAGAATCGTCGGGTCCTTATTAGTTCGTCGTTGTTTAATTTTCAAGGTCCGTTTTGTGCGCCCGTTTTTAAGACGCCCAATTATAATACCAAAAGAAAACCCTTTTGTCAAGCCTTTTTTTAACTTTTTTTGATATTTTTTTCTAATAGTTTTTGGTGACGTCTAAAACCACTATATATTGTGCTTTTGGCACCCAAAAAATCCTAAATCCTATCCCCTAAATCCTAATAAAAATGACCGCCTTTTTGTTAGGCGGTCACTCTTTATTATATATAATGTATATTAGTCGCGCTTTTTATTGCGGAAGCCTCCGCGACGACGGTCACCCTGTTTTCTTGCGGGTTCCTCATCGGCACCCTCTTCAACAACGGCACCGTTCACCTCAACGAGCGCATCGCGACGCGAAAGGTTGAGTCTGCCCTGGTCGTCAATCTCGGTAACCTTAACGATAACCTGATCGCCAACAGCAACAACGTCCTCTACCTTTTCAACCCTCTTTACGTCGAGCTTGCTGATGTGAACAAGGCCTTCCTTACCGGGAGCAATTTCTACAAATGCGCCAAAGTTCATAATTCTTGTAACCTTACCGCTGTAAATTGCGCCGATTTCGGGGTCATTAGCAATTGTTTCAACAATCATAAGCGCCTGCTTTGCCTTGTCAATATCAATAGCAGCGATATATACTCTACCGTCTTCTTCGATATTGATGGTGCATTCGCACTGCTCTTGTATAGACTGAATAACCTTGCCCTGCTTACCGATAACGTCACCGATTTTCTCGGGGTTAATCTGGGTTGAGAGCATCTTGGGAGCATACTTTGAAAGCTCGGCTCTCGGCTCAGAAATAACGGGAAGCATAATTTCGTCAAGAATATAGTTGCGAGCCTTGTTTGTTTTAGCAAAAGCCTCTTTAATAATTGCGGGTGTAAGACCGTGAACCTTTAGGTCCATCTGAATTGCGGTGATGCCCTTCTTGGTACCTGCAACCTTAAAGTCCATATCGCCGTAGAAGTCCTCAAGACCCTGAATGTCAACCATTGTCATAAAGTCGCCGTATACGCCGTCATCGCCTGTGATAAGACCACAAGAAATACCGGCAACGGGAGCCTTAATTGGAACGCCTGCAGCCATAAGAGCCAAGGTAGAACCGCAAATAGAAGCCTGTGATGTAGAACCGTTAGATGAAAGAACCTCAGATACTACGCGGATAGCATAGGGGAACTCATCAACCGACGGAATTACGGGAACGAGTGCACGCTCAGCAAGTGCGCCGTGACCGATTTCACGTCTGCCGGGGCCACGTGAGGGCTTGGTTTCGCCGACCGAGTATGACGGGAAGTTGTAGTGATGGATATATCTCTTTTCCTTCTCTTCATCAAGACCGTCAAGCTTCTGTGCCTCACTTACAGATGCAAGTGTTGCAACCGAGAGAACCTGAGTCTGACCACGAGTAAACATACCTGAGCCGTGAACACGTGCAAGTAAATCTACCTGAGCATTCAAAGGACGGATATCGTCGATACCACGACCGTCAACACGCTTTTTCTCATCCTTGAGCCAAGCGCGAACAACGTGCTTCTGAACGAGATACATAATCTCGTCAAGCTTTGCCTCTTTGCCCTCAAAACGCTCGTCAAACTTTTCATGAACTGCGTTATATATAGGTAAGAGAGCTGCGTCGCGAACGAGCTTATCGTCGGTATCGAGAGCCTTCTTAACATCCTCGATGCAGAAGTTTTCGATTTCTTCCATAATTGCGGGGTCGGGATCGTTAGACTCAAACTCGAACTTAGGCTTGCCAATCTCGGCAACGATTGAGTTGATGAATGCAACAACCTCTTTATTAGCCTCGTGACCTGCCATAATGGCATCAAACATAAGGTCATCGGGGATTTCCTCACCGCCTGCCTCAATCATAGCAACGAGGTCGGCAGTTGAAGAAACGGTTAAATCGAGTGTAGAAACAGCGCGCTGCTCAAGCGTCGGGTTGATAACGATTTCGCCATCAACAAGACCAACGTCAACGCTGGAAATAGGACCTGCCCACGGAATATCCGAAATAGCGATAGCGGTAGATACACCGATAGCAGCTGCAACCTCAGGGCTGCAGTCGGGGTCAACCGACATAACGGTTGCAACAACGGTACAGTCGTTGCGCATATCCTTCGGGAATAAAGGACGGATGGGACGGTCAATACAGCGAGAAGCAAGAACTGCCTTATCGCTTGCCTTACCCTCACGACGTGTGAAGGAGCCGGGGATGCGACCTACCGAATACATTTTCTCCTCATAGTCAACAGAAAGCGGGAAGAAATCAACGCCCTCTCTCGGCTTTGCAGATGCGGTTACGGTACAAAGCACCTGTGTTTCACCATAGGTTGCGAGCACAGCACCGTTGGCAAGCTGTGCCATTTTGCCGGTTTCAAGCTTTAAGGGTCTGCCGGCAAGTGTGGTTTCGTAAACCTTGTAGTTTTCGAACATAATTTTTACCTCCATTTTTTCGAGGTGTTTCCGTTTAGCAATAAATTCATAATCGGAATCTTCCGACCATCAATTTACCGCTAAACCACGAAAAACCTCTTTGTTTTTTATTGCAACAAAGCAGACCGCAAAAGCGGTCTGCTTATGAAGTTGGCGAGAGCCGAATCCTTCACGCCTGCAAAACAAAATTTCCGGTAAAAGTTTGCCTCAAAGCTTGAAATACGGTTGTATCCCTGCGCTTTTCGGCTTCCTCTAACTCAAAAATTTTAGTTTTGACAGGTCGAAGAGTTTCTGCCGTCGCATTTTTTAGCGGGAAAAGCGGGGTTTTGCCGCAAGGCTGTCGCCTTGCAAAAAACACCGCAAAACCCGATGATAAAAGGCGATGAGCGAAACCGTAAAGTTTTCGGCTCTCACCAACTTCTGAATTACTTACGAAGACCAAGCTTCTTAACGATTGCACGGTATCTCTCGATATCGTTCTTCTGCAAATATGCGAGAAGGTTACGTCTGTGACCAACCATCTTCATAAGACCACGACGTGAGTGATGGTCCTTAGCGTGAACCTTTAAGTGAGCGTTGAGCTCGTTGATTCTGGTTGTAAGCAGAGCAATCTGAACTTCGGGTGAACCTGTGTCACCCTCGTGAGTAGCGTAGGTTTCAATAACCTGCTGCTTCTGTTCCTTAAGCATTACTTTCACTCCTTTTCATAATTTGTCGGCCGCAAACCAAGCATTAGGTCGTGAGTGTTCCGAAAAATCGGCAGACACCGAATGCCTAGTAAACGGTAGCTTTGATATTATATCACAAGCGGCTTAAAAAGTAAAGTACTATTTATTGTTGTTGATTTTCGCTTTACAACTATATATTGTTATATTCCTTCACAATTATTCTTTACTTTTTAAATTATACATTATATAATTATAAAAAACGTTAAGGTGGTTTTATTATGGCAAAGGTAATATTATTTCAGGGCGATTCCATAACCGATTGCTCTCGTGTCCGTGAAGGCGGCACCGACCTTGGTGGCGGATATGCGCGTTTAGTTGCTTCTAACTTGGGTTTTGATAACGTAAACGAGTACGAATTTATTAACCGCGGTATTTCGGGCAACCGCATAGTTGACCTCTACGCCCGTATAAAATGTGATATTATTAACCTTAAACCCGACTATATGAGCATACTTATAGGTGTTAACGACACCTGGCATGAAATCAACCATCAAAACGGTGTTTCGGCCGAAAAGTATGAAAAAATATTTGATATGCTTTTAACCGAGGTTAAGGAAGCACTGCCAAACATTAAGATTATGGTATTAGAGCCCTTTGTTTTAGAGGGCGACGCCAACACTGCGACCGAAGAAATGCCAAATCGCTGGCAACTCTTTAAGGGCGACGTGTTGTTGCATGCCGCCGCGGCAGAGCGTATTGCCGAAAAGCACGGCTGCAAATACATTAAGCTTCAAAAATTATTTGATCATGCCGCTAAAAAATCAGGCAATACAGCCTATTGGTTGCGCGATGGTGTTCACCCCTCCAACTTTGGTCACGAGCTTATTAAAAGAGAGTGGCTAAAAGCATTTGACGAAATTAAATAAAAGCAAGACCTCAACGAAAATTCGTTGAGGTCCTTTTTTAAAGCTTAATTTTATCCATTACCTTGCACAAGGGTATGTACAGCACAAGGACGGTAACAAAATTTGAAACGGCATGGATAACGTCAAAGGTAAACCCGCTTGCTATCCAAGCAAGCGCAAAGGTCGGCCCGTTTAAAAACCAATACGGAACACTGCATAGCGCACCGAAGGAAAGCCCGTAAAGGCCCGCAAAAACGGCTATTACCGGTGTTGCTATTTTTTTAGCTTTAATTTTGGTAAGCGGCCACGCTATAAGCACCAAAATTGCCCACACGTATAAATACATTATATTCCACACGTTAAAGCCGTGTGTGGCAATCTCTATAAAGGCATAAACGTAGGCGGGAATAAGCGCCTTTATACCAAATTTATAGGTGTATATTATAAGCAGCGGCGTAACGAGCTCTATATTGGGCAGCATCATTAAAGCCCAATCGAAAACATTTAGCACTACACCGAGCATTATAAGCGCAAGCGTTGTCGCAAGGTTTTTTAAGGTTTTGCTTTTATCCATTATTTTGTATAGGTGATTTCGTACTTATCGCCGTTGGCTAATTCCAATTCGTTCATACCTACCATGGTCATTTCGCCCGACTTGGTTACGCACCACCAAGCGCCGTCTTTGTTGTAGTCGGCAGTAATGCCGTTAACGGTGGTGTAAAAACCGTCTTCACGGTACTCAATAACGCCTGCTTCTGCAAGTGCGTTTGCAAGATACTTTTCATCGGTTTTTATGATAAGGTTTTTGGTTTCACCATCCTTAACGATATCAACCGTGATAGATACCTCTACGCCTTGAGTAGAAGATACGTCGTCGTTTCCGTTTGTCTTTTTCGCCTGACAGCCCGCAAAGCAAGTCACTACTACAAGCAGTGCCATAACGAGCGCCAAAATTTTCTTTGTGATTTTCATAAAAAAATCCCCTTTGTTTTGGTATTACCGAATACATCAAAACAAGGGGGAGCTTTGCTTTATTATATCAATTTCATACCCTAAACGGATATAAACCGCACAGCCGCCAATTACTCGTGGCACCTTGATTTGATACCGCGGCAAACAAAACGGATGGTTTGTGTTTGCCTTTACAGCAAGTCTTCCGACTGAGGACTCGGGCGCGCTGCCTTGCCTTCCCAAAAAATTTCAGTGGCATTTTAAGGCATCGCTCGTCCATCACGGCGACGAGTTCGTTGCAGATTTACACTGCATTCCTTTTTAATTCGTGCATTACACACAAAACTGTATGGTTTTTTATTCAGCAAAAATATACTATCACACATCGGCCGAAATGTCAATAATCGTAGTGCCCAAAAGTTCGGCTTCATCGCGGTCGTGGGTAACGAGCAAAACAGTTTTATCCTTTGTAACCTCACGTATAAGCTGTGCCGTTTTTTCTATATTCTTTTGGTCGATGCCATTGAAGGGCTCGTCAAAAATATAGATATCGGCGTCACGGCAAAGCGCCCTTGCGATTGCCACTCTGCGCGCCATACCGCCGCTAAGCTCATCAGGGTATAGCAGTAATGCATTGTCGAGCCCCAATTTTAACATAACTTTTTCTATGTCACGGTTATTGGCAAACAGTTCAATATTCTGCTTGACCGTTTTGTCAGGCAACAAGCGGTCCTCTTGAAACACCGCCGAAATCTTTTTTTTGTCGAGTCCCGTAAGCTCTCCGCTTTTAGGATTTTCGAGTCCCATTATCAGTCGCAAAACAGTTGTTTTACCAAAGCCCGACGGCGCAAAAAAGCAAATTCTGTCGCCGTCGTTTATTTGCAGCGAAAAACTTTTGAGTATTTCCTTTTTGCCATAGGCAAAATTTACATCCTTAAAGCTAATCATCGGCGACCCTCCTTCCAGAAAACCTTAATGGCGTTTTCGAGAACAAGGCTTAAAAGCACCACCGTTAAAACAATGGCGAAAACTCGCGCATATTCGAGGTTGCTTTTGGCAATAGACAGCATGGCGCCTATGCTACCCGTGGGGTTGCATATAACCTCTGCCGCTACGCCCGACTTCCAAGCGTAGCCAAGACCCGTAATACACGAAACACGGAACTGCGGCATAACCGCCGGTACGGTAATGTTTTTAATTATGCCCTTTTTGTCCATACCCATAACACGTGCCATTTCAACAAGGCGCTTATCAACCGATAAAAGTCCCGTTTCAACGTGACTCCACACTATTGGGAACACCATTAAAAAGGCAATAAACGCAGGGATAACCTCCGACGGTATCCACAACCACGCAAGTATTATAAATGCCGCAACGGGCACCGCGCGTATAAGGCGTGTAAGCGGTGCGGTAAGGGTGGCAAAAAAGGTGCTGCTGCCCGACAGCAAGCCACACACGAAGCCCAAGGTCACCGCCAAAGCAAAGCCGCTTATTATGTGCCAAAGCGAAGTGCCGACGTTGCCCCAAAATTCAGGCAATTTTACGCACACCAAAAACTCTCGCAGAGTATCAAGCGGTAGCGGAATTTTAAAAAGCAAATTTTTATTGGCAAAGGTGGCCGCTATATGCCAAAGCAGGACCCAAAATACAATGGACCCTGCTGTAAAAAGTGCTTTTTTTAATTTAGCCTGCATAGTAGAAATCATCCGCAGGTAGCTTACCGCCTACCGAGGTTTTATCAGCAGCAAACATAACTGCCAAGAAGCCCGATAGCTTGGTTTTCATTTCGCTACCCTTTATGAAGCACAAATTGCAGTTGGGTATTGCCTTCTTTGCGAGGGCGGCCTTTGCTACGATGCCGTAGCTTTCGCAAAGTGCGGCAGTAGTATCCAAATCGTTATTAGCGGCATCAACCGATGCTTTGTATTCATCCATAAACTTCTTAACCGTTTCGGGATGCTTTTCTAAAAATTCGTTGCGAACTACAACGCATCCCTGCATAAGCGCCGAATCTCCGCCAACCTTTTCCCATTCTTTTGTAAGGTCGATGGCAATTGTAGCGCCCTTGTTTTGAAGAGTTAGTGTGGTGGCAACGGGCTGCGGTGCAATTATTACAGCGTCGGGGTCGGTAGCCCAAACGGTCAATAGCTCGGTGCCCTCTGCCTTATATTCAAGTGTAACGTCCTTCTGCTTATCAATATTATTCTTTTCTAAAAGATAATTGATGATATACTCGGGGTTTGAGCCTGCGCCCGTTGTGTAAACCTTTTTACCCTTTAAGTCGGCAAATGAATTTACCGTAACGCCTGCCGGCGTCACTACGTTTAATACGCCCAAGGTGTTTACTGCAAGAACGGTAACCGCACCGTTTGTTGTATTGTAAACCTTAGCGGCAAGGTTGGTTGCAATAGCGGCGATGTCGGCCTCTTTTTTAGAAATCTTTGCAACAATCTCGCTCGGCTCTTTTACAATGTTAACTGTGTAGTTTACCTCGGTCTGTCCCTTTTCGGCTTTGTCCTTTAAATTAGCGGCGCCGATACCTGTCGGTCCCGACAAAACGTAGAAATTAGTAGCAGCATATTCTACCGGTTTCTCAGGCTCTGCGGCACAGGCGGTAAGACCCAATACCAACATAACCGCTAACAATAAGCTTATAATTTTTTTCATTTTACATCACCCTTATAATATTATTTTGTCTTGTGATAAAACCCTTTTGTTCAAGCTCGTCAAGGTCGCGGTAAAGACTTGTTCGGCCAATACCCACCATTTTACTTAGAGCCGACATATTTTTAACCTCTACAACGCCGTTTTCGTCGGCATTACCTTTTAAAAAGCTTAAAAGCTTCGCGATGGTATCGGGACCCGACAGCTGCTCGATTTTTTTATTTAAAAACCTCACCCTATCGGACAAAAAGGCTATGTAGTTGAGGGCGGTTTGCGGATATTTGCCGAATATCTCTTTAAGCAGATTTTCGGGAATAAACTGCACCTCGCAAGCACCTGCGGCAGTAATAAGACTTATATATTCGTCATTATTGCCGAACATTGCCGCCACGCCGAAAACATCGCCCGACGAGAAGGTGCGTTTTATTATGTTGCCCTTGGTGGCGGTTGCCTTGCCGCTAAGCAATATGCCCATCGCCCTTTCGTACTGCTCGGTCGAATATATAATTTCGCCCTTTTTAAAGCTCACCTTTTCGGGTAGCAACGAAAGAATTTCTGCCGTGCTTATATCGTTTAAGCCCTCAAATAAAAATATATTCTTGCTCTCGAACAAAGGGGTTTCTCCTTTCTTTAAAACTGTTCCATTTGGAACACATTTATATTATAATATACTTGTTCACTTTTGTCAAGTTTTGGACACAAAATTACTATTGAAATTTATAAATTTTTATGCTACATTATGCTTGTAAAACATTCTGCGAGGTGTTACTCTTGAAAATTAAAAGAAGAGCGGACAGTTTTTTCGGTTTGCATTTCGATTTCCACGCAAGGCCGAGAGATAATAAAAAATACATAATGGGCGAAAATTTAAAGGCAGAGGATATTCGTAAAATCTGCACTGAGATAAAGCCCGATTTTATTCAAATAGACTGCAAGGGTCACCCCGGTTATGCCTCATACCCTTCAAAGCTTGGCAATGCTATGCCCGATTTTGCGCTTGATACCTTGGCGCTTTGGCGCAAGGTTACCGCCGAGGAGGGTGTTGCACTCTACGTGCATTATTCGGGTGTTTTTGATGCAAAATACCTTGCCGAACATCCACATGAAGGTGTTAAAAAGGCCGACGGCACCTATTCTGATACCGACACCTCTACCTTTGGTAACTACTGTGACGACCTGCTTATTCCGCAATTTTTGGAAATTGCCTCCTATGGCGTTGACGGCGCTTGGGTTGACGGCGAGTGCTGGGCAACCAAGGTTGACTACTGCGATAAGGCGCTCCAAGAATTTAAGGAAAAAACGGGTGTTGACCTCAAAGATAATCCGCCCTATACCAAGGAACATCCCTATTATAACGAATACCGCGATTTTTGTCGTGATAAATACAGGTGGCAACTCGCAAAATATATAAACGCGGTGCACGAAAGGTACCCGAATTTTCAGTTTGCATCTAACTGGGCATACTCTGAGCAGATGCCCGAGGCCGTAACCACGTCCGTCGATTTTTTGTCGGGCGACTACGCACCATACGATTCGCTAAACAGCTCTGAATTCAGCGCACGTATCTTTGCATCCCAAGATAAGCCCTGGGATTTGATGTCGTGGGGCTTCCGTCAAGAATGGGACGAATTTAGCACCCACACCAACAAGACCGCGCTTCAGCTTATGCAGGAGGCGGCAGGCGTTATATCGCTTGGCGGCTCTTATCAGACCTATGTTATGCAGCGCCGTGACACATCGCCTAAAATGAACTGTGTTTTACAGTTAAAGCCTTTGAGTGAATTCTGCCGCGAGCGCGAAAGCATTTGCAAAGGCATTAAGTCTATACCGCAGACGGTGCTCTTTAACTCAACGCTTGACCATTACCGCGCAAGTCCCTACATTTTCTCAAACGGCGATGCTTACGAGTCGATAAAGGGATGGTCAAAGCTGCTCTGCCGCGCGGGTCACTCCTTTGATATTCGCGAGGAGCATAACCTTTTTGACCGCATTGATGACTTTAAAATGGTGATTGTGCCCGAGGCACAGACCTATTTTGAAACCGAAACGGTTGAAAAACTTGTTTCTTACGCCAAGAATGGTGGTACACTTGTTGTAACAGGTGTAAAAAACAGTGAAACATTTGCAAATTACGTTGACGCTTCCCTCGGTGAAACTTCAACCGCTATTAACACCAACGTTTCACTTGATGGTGACTTCTGGTCGGCAATTCAGGGTGGTTACCGCGCAGTAAACGGCGGCAAAGCACTCGCCTATGCGAGCATTACCGAGGATGTGAGCGAAAACGCCGACACCCTTATGGCAGAATTCCCGTTGGGACGGGGTAAAATGGTGATAATCGGCGCCAATATAGGCGAATATTACAACAAGCGAAGAACCGTAACCTCGCGAAAAATAGCCGAAAAGCTGCTCGATATGTACACCCCTGTTGCACGCGTTAAAAACACAAGACTTATAGATATAAACGTTGCTCGCAAGCAGGAAAAACTTTATATCCACCTTGTAAATACCGCCGGTGTGCATGGCGATGACAAGGACGGCAACTTTGATGAGATTCCGCCGCTATATAACATTGAGGTTAAATTAAATCTTGAAACTGCGCCAAACAAAATCACACTTCAGCCCGAGGGCACAGCACTTAACTATAAAAAGAACGGCAACAGCTATACCGTCACCGTTCCAAAGCTTGAAATTCACTCGGCAATAGAAATTGAGTAAAACAAAACCCGACTTCTTTCAAAGTCGGGTTTAAATTTTGCTTTGCGATTAGAGATTATTAAAGATCGCCCCAATCAATAAAACCGTTATCATGCTCGCCGGTAGATGATGCATTGATAACGTCTTCGACCTCTAAGTCTACTACCTCAATTTCGGGGCTGGTGTACTTGTTTTTCATTGTTTTTCCCTCTCTTTTTACTTCTTACATATTTCATTATATTGCTTTTTCATTATTTGTCAATATGTTTTAAATCTATTCTTACCGAACACCCAAGCCTTTATAAAAACGCCCGATTTACATCGGGCGTTTAGTGTTATTTCTGCACGTAAACTACGGTCGATTTATTATCTCCGAGCATACTCGCTATTTGAGCTGCTACTGAGCTGTCAAATAACACCTTATCCCAAACGTCACGGCTGGTGCCGAGATTTCCGTCTGTGTACTGAATATACGTATTACCGCTATATGTCGGTGAGTGTGAAGCATCCCTTGCATTTGACTGAACAAGGTCGTTTCTTGAAATAGCAAACAAGTTGTTTGTTATTGTAAAGGTGCCATTTAGCGAATTGTAATGCTCCCACGCCTTTACGTGCGCAGCGTCAGCTTTATCGGGGCGTTGCTCGCAAAGGCCATAGCCTGCATACCACATAAGGTTGTTATCGATTGTTACGTCCTTTATGTAGCTTGAAGTTCCCACGTCGCTGGCGGTTAAGAAATATTCAAAGGAATAGTTACAATATTCCATTATGTTATCGCTGAAATCAACGTCCTTCATTATAATATCCGTTGCTTCTTTGTTGTTATATTGGAAGGTAACTGCGGCATCGTAAATCTGACTAAAATAACAATTATTTACAACGAAGCCGTCACAACCGCCATACACTTCAACGCCATTACCGTAGCGGGTAGGATAATTCGTCGCATATTGGACGCCCGTTTGAATAGAACCGCCAAGCCACTGGAATTCGCAGTTTGTAACGGTGAGGTTTTTACGGGTGTTGGTGCTGATTCCGTGTGCGCCGCCATATTTAAAGCTTATGTTATCAAAGCGCAAATTGTTTGCTCTGATTATAAATATATGTGTTCCAACACAAATTTCAATGCTTTCGAAAATCTCGCCGGGATTACCGTCCTCACAATACAAATACAGGTTATCCGTATCCTCTGTATCGTGGAAGAAGTGCAGATTTTCGTCCAAATCGGCATAAGAATCAAATTTTCTGCCCGTTGTGTTGTTATAGGTGCCGTCATCCTCGGTGCGAATAATACACTTTATACCGTGCTTCTCGCCACCGTTGAAAACAATGTTACCAACGTCGGTGCCGTATTTTTTGGCCCCTGTGAGAACGTAAACGTTTTCGTTCTCGGCTGTTTGAACCCACTCGCCCGTTTGAGCGGCATTATAACGCGAGGCATAAATCTCGGGCTTGGGACCCTCGCCGTAGGCGGCATAGGTAACGCCGTCTACTTCTGCGGTATACGCGCCGCGAAATATACTGCCACGTTCAAAGTATACCACGTCGCCTGCCTTTAATTTGCTTTCAAGGTTTGTAAGGTCATCTAATGTAGCAAGTGCTGTTGAAGGGGTTAATCCGTCATTAGAACTATCGCCGTTGTTAGAAAAATAATATGCTTTGTTGCCTGCCGCAGGCACAATTTCATCCTTATTGGTGCTAATTGAATAAATGCGCCAGTCGGTATATCCGCGGTATGCGTCTAACATCTGACCTTCACTCATAGTCTTACCGTCAAGGCCTGTAGGCATTGTTGCATAGTTTTTAGCATCGGCGGTACGCTTCATTTCAAAGTGGGTTATTGTTCTTATAGTACCATGCTCTCTGTACTGCATAAGTTCAATAGACTTCTTACAGGTTGCCATATTGTATACCGCAACAAGTCCTGCAGGTGGTGAGGTATAGTCGCCCATACCGCAAGCTATCAAGTTAAGTGTAACGTCACTACCAAGTGTAGCGGCTGCGTTTACGGTTGAGAAATACTGAATACCTATAGTGTGCGCCGGCATAAAGCCGCCTGCAACCTTGCCGTTTTCACGACCGCCAACCGAACCCATCCAGGTGTAAGCACCATTTACTGACTTAATTGATGGGTCGAATGCCGCCGCCAATACTGAACGGAAGCCGCCCATTGAGCCGCCCGATACCGTATTCTTGGATTCGGTGTTATATTCGGGAAGCATTTTGGCAAACTGTAAGCCAAAGTAGTCACGCTTAATAATACCGTAAGCATAAAGCTCGGTCGGTGACTTTTCGACACCAACATCACTGGTGCTGTTGAACTCGTTAAAGAAGCCCTTTGTACCACCCTCAAGACTCTTAACCTTATGAATTGCGGTGTAGTATGCAGAATCTTGGTTGTTAAGAATACCGTGCGAGTTCATATTTACGTAGAGCACAGAGTTTGAAGTGGTCTTGCCTGCACTCGAGGCATCACCATAACCCTGGAAACTTCCTGTTACACCCAAGCTGCCGTCTGCAGCGCCCTGTTTCAGTGTCAGATTGAAGGACGACGGGCGAGCTGTGTGGTCATTGTACAGGAACTTCTTATTGGTGGTGTCTGCGAATAAATCGCTAACCTTTGTAGCGCCCGCGAGAACCTCGCTTGGCTCTTCGGTTGCTAACTGTATATCATAAAGGTAATAGCCACTGACGTCTGCCTTACGGGTTGCGTAAATATATGTACCGTCGTAAACAGCGTCTGCTTCTTTTGCCGACCAATAAGCCTTAAATTCATCACTATTAACCTCTGCGCGAATCTTAGCGAGCATCGGCGCCCACTCGTTCTTGCTTGCGGCATAGAATTCGGCTACAGTTGATTCAACCTTTTCGCCGTTCTCATCATAATAATAGGTCGGTGCTTCTACGGCGGGCTCAATGTTATCAAAATCAACTATAACGGTGTGTCTAAACATAGAAACGACCTTGTCATTTGAGTCTAATACCTCAAGCTTAACCTGAATAGCGCCTGCCTTGTTCATCTTTGTTGAGAACTTAAATACGTCGCCCTCGTATACACCCTGTTTTACGTATTTGTTGGTGCCGGGGTCGTTTTGAGTGTCAATGCCGATTACTTCGTTACCGTAAAGGTTATCGTCGGCATCATCCTTATATACCATATATCTAAGCTTGTAGTTACCCTTAATTCTAAAGGCGTAGGTTATGGTTTCGCCTATCATGTAGCTTATATCGTCGGTTTGTGAAAAGGTGTCAAGATAGTGGTCGGTGCCGCCCTCAAGCACCAGCTCAACCTTAATGGTTGTTTCGGTGTTGTCCTGAATTGTGCCGTCGTCAACTATAAGTTGGCCGTATTTGCCTGTTTCTGCATTATAGTAATGACGTGCAGGTTGTGCGGCAGTGTATACCTCGTTATAGGTGCGCTCAATTACGTCACCGTAATAGTAGTAAACTGTGCTGTCGCCCTCTACGGTGTATGCAATATAAGCACGAGCCGAGATGGGTAGATTGTACCATGCTTCAGGAATATTAACCAATACTGCTGTAATATCTGAATGCTGTGCAGTGGAAGCAGATACTGCTGTTGCCTTACCGCGTTTTACATTCTTTGTGGCGTAAAGCAACTCGCCGTCAATAAGCGCACTCGGAATAATGAGTGTACCAATCTCTTTAACGGTAACGTTTTCGATTATGGTATCACCAAGCTTAATATTGGTTGTTCCATCAAGGGTAATCTTATTGCCGTCGGTGGTAACAATGTTAACTCTGTTACCAAACTTAATACCTGCGGTATTGTTCGCATCGGCAACTCTAACCGTTGCGCCTATGGGAGCAACGCTGGCTACGCCTTCCTCGATATACTCGGTTTCAATATTAACTGTTTCAATGCCAAGTGTCTCGAAGCGGAATTTATTACCTGTAGCATCTGCGCATTGATATGAAGAAAGCTTTTTGCCGTTCTCGTAGATGCTAAGACCCAAAGCTGCCAGCTCTTTGCCCTGCTCGGGTGTTACGGTTACGTAGTAAGCCGAGTCGGTAGCATCGCTGATGATGGGCTCGATAACAACTGTATTATCGGCAATCTCGTCGGCATTAACGTTCTCGCTGCCGTCGTCAACAACCTTAACGGTAAATGAGGTTGTTTCGCCTTCATAGTTAGCGGTAACGGTAACCTCACCTACCGAGAAGCCAACAAACTGACCATTTGAAACCTCACCGTTTACGTCTCTTACGTTATCAATGTTTGCCTCGTTGCCAAGTACTGTTTTGTTACCAAAATTAATACTAATATGTGCTAAATCAAACACAGTATTAACAGCTATCTTTAGGTTGTTAGCATCGTAGGCCACGTAATCGATTGTAGGTGCTAAGTCGTAAGAATTAAGGTAAACACTAAAACTTGCAATGCGTGCAGAAGCACCAAAGCCTACAACTGCAGGATAACCGGCACCGGGAATAGTATTCTTAAAGATACATGCGCTGTTTGAACAAGTGCAGGTTCCCGGAGTGGAAGTGTATTCGTAAATTGGGTCTCCATTATCATAATAGAATGAGAATTTATTACCATCATATACGTTCTTAACGGTATGATAGTCATTTAAGCCCTGCCAAGTATAATATTTACCGGCGGCATCCTTATCGACTGCTGTACCATGCGGTCCAAAATCATTGTTGGTTCTGGTAATAGCGGCAACCTTAGTCTGTCTTATATAAGAAAGAATACCCGTTGTATATCCCGTTTCATTTTCATTCAACGTAACACGACCGCCGACACCGGCACCCGCGTCAGTGACGGTGTTTGCGGCACCCGAAGAAACCGAGGCTTCAACGGTGTAGTCGGCAAAATCTTTAAACATCTCATGGGCGTAAACTAATGTACCACCCTTCTTAAGTGAACTGTCGGTTTCGCTAAATTTTTGAGCAACCCCAACGTACTCGCCGGTCGGTGCAATTATGCCCGTCTCTAAAGCTTGTGAAACAGTGACATCAGTATTGTTCATGCTGCCAAAAATACGCCAGTCATCTGCAATAAAGGTATTGCTGTTAAGCTCAGGAAGATTTACAAGATAGAACTTATCCTCTTCCCTTTTTTTAACAACAACCCAAACGTTCTTTGTTACACCCTCATAGGTTGCAGTAAGCTTATACGTGCCTGAGGCGTAAACCGAAACAACACCGGCATCCTTATTTAAGTAGAGTCCATCCTGCTTTGCCGCATCCCAGACAATCTTATCACCGCTAGCCAATGTACCTTCAGCATCCATCTCTACATTGATGAAGCTAAGGTCAACAGCGGTGTTTTCGTTCATCGGAATAGCGGGAGCGGTGTAAGAAACCGTATAGGTGCTAACATCGGTTGCGGGGGCTAATTCGTTAGAGTTAAGATAAACGTTGAAGCTCGCAATACGCGCAGTGGCACCAAAACCAACCACGGCAGGATAGCCTGCACCGGGGATGGTATTTCTAAAAATACATTTAGTGTTTGTACAAGTACAGCTCGGCGGTGTCGAGGTGTACTCATAAAGCATATCTGTATCATAATAGTAGGTGAAGTGATTACCGTCATATATGGTCTTAACGGTGTGGTAGGCACTATAACCCGTCCACGTTGTATATGGTGTAGTAGTTACGGCTGTGCCGTGGGGGCCGTATTCGTTGTTTGTTCTTGTAATTGCAGGCACCTTGGTCTGACGGATATATGAAAGGATACCCGTAGTAAAGCCTGTTTCCTTTTCATTTAAGGTAATACGACCGCCAACACCTGCACCCGTGTCAGTGACGGTAGTTGCAGAGTTTGAAGAAACGCTTGCTTCAACGGTATAATCGGCAAAATCCTTAAAAATTTCATGGACGTAAACTATCGTACTGCCCTTTTTAAGTGAACTGTCGGTCTCACTGTATTTATGGCTTATTTGCACGTAATCGTTGGTAAGCGTAATAATGCCGTTTGTCAAAGCGTCAGAAACGGTAACGTCGGTATTATTTATACTACCGAAAATTCGCCAGTCATCTGCAACGAAGGTATCCTTGTTTAACTGAGGAAGATTTACAAGGTAGAATTTGTCCTCTTCTTCCTCTTTTACCATGACCCAAACGTTTTTGGTAACGTCGCTTGAAGTAGCCGTTAATTTGTATACGCCTTTCGCCATCGCGGTAACCGTTTTAGCGGCGGCATTAAAGACAATACCATCTTGAGCTTCAGCAGCCCAAGTGATATCGGCGCCCGAAACGGTAGTGCCCTCGGCATCCATTTCAACAGAAATGTCTGCAAGGTTCACCTTTGTGTTTTTATTCATCAAAATTGCGGGAGCGCCATACGAAACGGTATAGGTTTCGCTCTCGTCTGCGGCGAAGGCAAATAGCGGCAGTGTTGTGAATACCATCACACATGCAAGCACTAATGCCAGCACCTTTGAAATTTTTGCTTGTTTCATAAAAATCCTCCCAAACAAAATAAATTAAAACTAATTAAAAAGGCGTATAGACCAACGCATTACAACAAGAACACGTCAGCCTATACATAAACACGAGGAGTCACGATGAAAGGTCTTTTCGTGACAAGTATATTATAATGTATTTTTTATTTGATTTGTGGAACAAAGTTTATTATAACATTTATATCGAATAAATTTTATGGTGTTTTGAGCGTGATTGAGATTTTTATATTTTACTAAACACCCAACCACACCCCAAAATATGCTAAACCAAACAATAAAAAAGGGTAGTTAAGCGAACTTAACTACCCTTAAAATAATGTTATTCAGTTTTGTTTTTGGAGACGATAGAACCGTCCCCCGTGTTCCCTGCTTCTATCAATGCAGGATAATCTCCATCGTGTGTAACAATTATTCTTTTAGAAAAACAACTGTTTATAAAAGCGACAACCTGCTCTGATTTAGATTTTTTACAGTTGACCGTATATGCTTTGTTTCCGCTAATTATAATACGGCTGTAACTGTTCATTCCACTGCTAATTGAATAGGTTGGGTTGGGGTCATCGGTTTTACCTGTTTCATTTTCAAAATACTGCATCGCATCTTCTTCATTTGAAAAAACGTATGCAAATATTTCAAACTTAAAGTCTTTTGATGTGTACTTGCAGGCAAAAAACTCTTCATATTCTAAATCTTTTAATGCCCTGTCCCTTTCGGGTAAATCGTATATTTCTACTTTTGCATCTTGAGATTTTAATAGTTCTATGTTTTGGCATTCCCCTATATTCGCAAACATATTTATTTGCGGGTCGCTTATTTCACAAGAACAAAAACTCAACAACAGCGCAAAAACTAAACCCAACGGCAATAGTTTTTTGACTGCTTTACAAAACATATACACACCCCCGTTTTTTATACGAGTTTTTTCGGGCAAACAATTCTCGCCCCTACTTTTTCTTTTTTAAACACACAACAACTGCCGCTGCTGCACCTGCGGCAACAACTGCACCTACAACAATATAAACAACTGCGTTGTTATTCTTTTCTTCTTTGGGTTGCACCGTTATTGTGGGTTTGTCTACGGTCTCAGACTGTGTTGACTCGGTTGGCTCGGTTTCGCTTGAAACGTCACTCGTAACCGATGAAGCATCACTTGACGTATTGTCCTGTGACGTGGTGGGTTTGCTTGTGGTTTGGGTGGCCGACGGAACGGTAAACTCAAAGGTTTTCATTTGGTTGGTTGGCATATAATCTTCGCTTGGCAATGCCATTATACCTATTTTATAGGACTTTCCGGGTTTTAAATCTGTAAGAGTGCGTGATAACTTGGGTGCGGCAATGGTGTTTTCATCCCACCAGAGTTCCGTACGTCCCGAATCATTATACATATAAAACCTATAATGCGTAGCGCCGGGAACGGCTTCCCACGAAATTGTTACAGCGCCGTTTTTAGCACTCATACTTATTTTCTTGGTTTTACCCGGAACAACGTAATAATCCCATGCTGTTGTGTATCCGGTTTTTGGATAGTTAAACGTTATAGTATGTACGCCACATTTATCGCAATCATCATCATAGGTGACAACATATTCTGATGGGGCAACTACGGTGCCGCCCAAGTAACGGGTTACAACAAGCTCGGGCTTAATCTTTTTACCTGTATAAATATATTCAGCTTGAGAGACTTTGCCGTCCTTTTGTTTTACTATAACCTTGTCTTCATCGGGAATATTATTCACTTGAGCCAATACAGGTTGCACAAACACCATCAATAACATTAAAACACTTATAACTACATAAAAAATTTTATTTTTCATTATTTTTCCCCTTTTCTTAGCCTTTGAAGGTTTCCTTCTAAATAATAACGATAACAGAATGTTTTTTGTGACAAGTTGTTCCATTTTAAAACACAGAGGACGGTTCTATTGTGTTCCAACCCCTATATCCTAAATCCTAACCCCTAAATCCTATTATACGTCCTGCTGGGCGAGTCTTATTTGTTCTTGCTCGGTGCGTTTTAGTGACGTCATCTTTTTGGAATACATAGTAATTGGGAAAACAAGCACGAAAAGAAGCGCAATTATAAACCACTGCACAAAATTTGCGCCGTCGGTGAGTGCCTTTACAATAATCGCTGACAGTATGACCGCCGCTATATCACAGGGCCAAAATATAAGCGCAAGTCTTCTTCTTTGCTTTTTAAAATGCTCTATTATTTCCTGCTTTGCCTTTTCGGCCTTTTCGAAATCTCTGCGCGCCATTTTATTTCACTCCAATAAGTTTTTTCATTATATCGGGACCATGCTCAACAAACATACCCGTCCTTTCGGCCGTTTCCTCGGTAAAGGTCGCAACGCCATTTTGCTTTTTGGTGCTGTCGTATATTAAATACGGCACAGGCTTTGCCGAGTGGGTTTTGGTGTTTAGCGGTGTAGGATGGTCGGGCATAATCAAAATGCGGTAATCGTCATCGCCAAAATAGCGAACCATCTCGCCGACAACCTTTTGGTCGATAATCTCAATTGCCTTTACCTTGTTTTCGGCTTCGCCGCGGTGACCGCACTCGTCGGGTGCTTCAAAATGCAGATATACAAGGTCGCTGCCACCCTCAAACGCCTTTTTCGCCGCTTCCACCTTACCGTCAAAGTTGGTGTCAAGATAGCCTGTTGCGCCCACTACGTCGGGCACGTCCATTTCGGCACAAATACCGATGCCTTTAAGCAGGTCTACCGCCGAAATAACGGTGCCGCTAATGCCGAACTTTTCCTTAAAGTTTTGAAGGCTCGGCTTTCTTCCCTCGCCCCAAAGCCAAATGGAATTGGCAGGGCGCTCGCCCTTTTTAATTCTCTCAAGATTAACGGGGTGGTTTTTAAGTAGGTCATAGCTCTTTTTCATAAGCTCGATTAAGGGCTTTGCGTTTTCGTTATCGCTTAAATATTCACCGATAACTCTGCCGCTTATATCGTGCGGCGGTGTCATTTCGCCAAGCTCGGTTGTGCCACCGTTAACTATCAAGCAATGACGGTAGGCAACACCCGGATAAAATTTATAAATTTCGTTTCCAAAATGTTCCTCAACGGTTTTTATAATTTCGCGTGCTTCCTCGGTTGAGATATCGCCCGCACAGTAGTCAACCATTGTTTTATCGTTATAGTTTTCCTCATCCGAGAGGGTTACAATATTACAGCGAAGCGCCACGTCGGTATCCTTTAATTCAACACCGATGCTTGCCGCCTCAAGCGGTGAGCGACCCGTGTAGCAAACGGCAGGGTCATAGCCCATAACCGAAAGGTTTGCAACGTCGCTGCCCGGCTTTAAGCCGTCGGCAACCGTTTTGCAAATACCAACCTCACCACTGCTTGCCAAAGCGTCCATATTAGGCTTTTTTGCTTTTTCCATCGGCGTTTTGCCGCCGAGGAATTTATTGTCGCGACTGTCTGCCATACCGTCGCAAAGTATAACTAAATATTTCATTTATATCGACTCCCAAAAATGAAGTTTTTTACACCTTAATTATATTACTCTTTATTACGCGTGTAAAGAAAAAATTGCCGCTTAAAACAAAATACGACAAAATTTAAAAAAACTCTTTAAATTTGCTCTGATTTATTATAAAATATTATTGATAAATGTTTTTTGGGAGGTATAGGGCAATGGCAAACAATATACGTTTAAAAATAGGCGGTATTGAATACTCCATTTCAAGCGAGGATGATGAGGCTTATATCCGCCGCATCGCAGGCGAGCTTGAGCGCAGAATGAACGCCGTTCAGACACGCAGTCCCTTTTTATCTACAACCATGGCAGCGGTAATGACGGCGATGGAAACGCTTGACGAGGCCAAAAAGGCCGAGGCCGAAAGCGAAAAGCTACGCCTCGAAATAAAGCGTCTTTTAGAAGAAACTGCCTGTGCAAAGATGGATGCCGAGGTGTCCCGCCGTATGCTTAAGCAGTATACCGAGGCCAACTGCCCCGCGCCTGTAACAGAGGCGGCTCCCGTAGTGCCGCAGCCTGCCGATGATATTTTTGCCGTTGCCGAAACGCAGGATGACGGCGAGGAAGAATATTTTGAAGAGCAGGAAAACATCCCGTTTGATGAAAACGGCGACCTGCCGTTTTAAATAAAGGTTGGATTTATGGAAAACAAAAAAATTGCCGAAATTCTTTCGCCCGTAGGCAGTGAGGAAATGCTGTTTGCCGCAGTGCGCAGCGGTGCCGACGCGGTTTACCTTGGTGCTAAAGAATTTAACGCAAGGCGCAACGCCGCAAATTTTAGCGACGAGCAGCTAAAAGGTGCAATTGAATACTGTCATATTAGAGGGGTTAAGGTTTACTTAACCCTTAATATCATTTTGTCGGATGATGAGCTTTTGGATGCCTTCTCGCTGGCGCAAAGGGCATATAATTACGGCGTTGACGCCATTATCGCCGCCGACGTCGGTCTCATTTCTTTACTAAAAGAGCACCTGCCCGAATTACCCGTGCACGCATCCACACAAATGACGGTGCACACCGCCTCGGCAATACCCTTTTTAAAGGATTTAGGCATTAAAAGGGTTGTGCTCTCGCGTGAGTTAAGCGAAAAGTCAATAAAAGAAATAACCGATGCCGCCCACAAGGAAAATATTGAGGTTGAAGTCTTTGTGCACGGCGCACTTTGTATGTCAGTATCGGGTCAATGTCTTTTAAGCTCGATGCTCGGCGGCCGAAGCGGCAACCGCGGACTTTGCGCAGGTCCCTGCCGCCTACCCTTTGCAGCCACGGGTGGCAACGGCTACGATTTAAGCCTTAAAGATTTAAGCCTTATTAAGCATATAAACAAATTAACCGAAATCGGTGTTGATTCCTTTAAAATCGAGGGACGCATGAAGCGACCCGAATACGTTGCCGCCGCCACCGCCGTCATACGCGAGGCGATTACGGGCGAAACGCGCGATTTGCCGCTTGAAAAAATGCTAAACGGCGTTTTTTCTCGCTCGGGATTTACCGACGGATATTTTACGGGAAATTTGGGTGCCGATATGTTTGGTATTCGCACAAAGGACGATGTGCGCAGTGCCAATGACGTGTTGCCGAAAATACACGAGCTTTACCGAAACGAACGACAGTCAATTGGTGTTACCGCCCAAATAAAAATCAAAAACGGCGCCCCCATTTGCCTTACAATGAGTGACGGCACCAATACCGCCACAGCCGAGGCCGATGCGCCTGCGACGGCCATAAACCGCAGTATAACACGCGATGATGCCGAAAAATACCTTTCGAAGCTCGGCGGCACGCCCTTTTATTTGGAAAAATTAGATGCCGATATTGACGACGGTCTTGCTACCTCCGCGGCAACCCTTAACAATTTGCGCCGAAGCTGTATCGAAACGCTCAGCCAGCTTCGCTCAAAGGCGCCTGCCATAAAAATTTCTTTGCCGACCAAAACGGAACCATCAGAGCCCACAAATAAAAAGCCGACGCTCTTTTGCAGACTTGATTCTCCGGGGCAAATTCCTAAAAACTGCCAAGAATTAACAGGCATTTCGTTGCCGCTTAACCATTGCTTAAAAGAAATTGCCCTGCCCGAAAACACGCCGCTTTGGGCCGAATTGCCCCGCTGGATAGCAAACGACTCGGCACTCGAAAAACAGCTTGCAGCGTTAAAAGCAAAGGGCTTTACGGGTGTCGTTTGCTCAAACATTGCACAGTTAGAAAGCGCCGCAAATTCGGGTCTTAAAGTAATGGCAAATTTCTCCCTTAACGTATATAACAGCTATACCGCATCCTGCCTTGCAAAAATGGGTTGTGGCGCGCTGACGTTATCCCCCGAGCTGCTGCTCGGCGGTGCAAAACGCATAAACGCACCCGCTAAAAAAGGTATAATTGCCTACGGCAGATTGCCGCTTATGGTGACGGTCAACTGCCCCATTAAAACCGGTATGACTTGTAAGGAATGTGGCAGAAATCAATCCCTTGTCGACCGCAAGGGCATAAGCTTTCCCGTCCGTTGTCAAGAAGGATATAGCGAACTGCTTAATTCACGTCCCATTTACCTTGCCGACCGACTTGACGAGCTTAACGGTCTCGACTTTATAACACTTTATTTTACCGATGAAACGGCCGACGAGGTAGCCCTAACAATTGACAATTATAAAATAGGCGCCGTCCCCTCGGGTGAATATACCCGTGGTCTTTACTACCGAACAGTTGAATAAATTTTAGTGAGGTGACAAAAAATGATTTTTTACGGCCCACCACCTGATAAAAACGATAGATTAAAGGTACCGCCACCAAAAAATTTACGTGAAGTGCCTTCATACCTTAAAAAGACAATAGGCGGCACCTTTAGCCGACTATTATATATCTTTAAATTAGTGTGGGAAACACAACCGATACTGCTTATATTTATGTTGCTTATGACAATATATAACGGTATTATGCCGCTTGTCGGCACCTTTATCTCTGCCCACCTGCTTGACTGCGTTGTGCAGAGCTTCACAAGTAACGTTAACCTTGTTATTCCCCTTGTATTTCAGTTTGGTTTCTTGTTTTTAAACACGTTAACCGAAAGCTTATACAATATGATTATTCGTATAACGGGCGAAAAGGTTACCAACCACGTAAAAAACAAAATAATGAATAAGGCAAAAACGGTTGACCTTGCCTCTTTTGATATGCCCGACTTTTACGAGCGACTTGAGAATGCCAACCGCGAAGCCGGTGTGCGCCCTATAAATATTCTGCGCTCATCCTTTGACCTTGTTTCAAAACTCATTTCTATGGCGAGCTACTTTACAGTGCTTGGCGTTGTGTTAAAGGCACTGCCCAAAACAAGCATTATATTCTTTATAGGTTTCCTTGCCTTTACGTTACTTAACGCCATTGTTTCATTCCGTTTTAGAAGAAAGAACTTTTTGTTCATGTTCCGCCGTTCAAAAGACCGCCGAAAAATGAACTATTACAGCGAAATGATTGTTGATAAAAATATGGTAAAGGAAATTCGCCTTTTCAACCTTTCGGACCTGCTTATAGGCAAGTATAACGAGGTCTTTCGCGGTTATTTTAAGGGGCTTAAAAGCCTTATCACACAAGAAAGCGTGTGGAATTTATCCTTATCTCTGTGTACAACTGTTATGAATGCGACACTCTTTTTCCTTATCGCCACCAACGTAACCCAAATTTCCGACTACACCGTATACACAGGTGCGCTCAACGCCATTTCGGCAGCACTCACAATGGTTATCTCTACCACGTCAAGCATATATGAAGGCTCGCTTTTCATAGATAATATGATTTTATTTATGGAGGAAAAGCAAACCATAAAGCCTGTCATAGAAAACCCAAAAATGCCGCTTACTCGTTGCGGGCATAAGATTGAACTTAAAAACGTTTCTTTCAGATATCCGGGCGCTAAACGTGACGTGCTTCACAACCTAAACCTAACCTTTGAAGCGGGTCAAACAGTAGCCCTTGTGGGACTTAACGGCGCAGGTAAGACAACCCTTATTAAGCTTATTACCCGCCTTTATGACCCTACCGAAGGCACAATCGAGCTTGATGGCATAGATATCCGCAAATACGATACCACTGCGCTTTATAAGCTCTACGGTATAATTTTCCAAGACTTTGGCAGGTATGCCGAGTCAATCGCAGACAATATCGCATTTGGTGATATTGAGAAGAAGAAATTGCAAAGTGCCGTAGAGTCCGCCGCCACCTATGCCGGCGCCAATGAATTTATTGCTAAACTGCCACAGGCCTACGATACCGCGCTTACAAGATATTTTGAAAGCGACGGCACCGAACTTTCTGTCGGTCAATGGCAAAAGTTATCGGTTGCCCGCGCATTTTATGCCGATGCCGATATCCTTGTTCTTGACGAGCCTACCGCATCCCTTGACGCAATTGCCGAGCAAGAAATTTACAAACAATTTGATATGCTTAGAAGCGGCAAAACAAGTGTATTTGTTTCACACCGCCTTTCAAGCGCAACCTCTGCCGATAAAATCGTCGTTCTTGAAAACGGCGGAGTAGCCGAATGCGGCACCCATTTAGAACTTATGCAGTTAAAGGGCAAATATCACACATTGTTCTCAACCCAGGCGGCGCGTTACCAAACCCCGCCCGAACTCGACGACAAAGAATAAAAATAACCCCTGATGAAAAATCATCAGGGGTTTGTTGTTTGTTTATTCTGCCGGTTTTATGTTTTTAAGCCATTTGCCGCTTCTGAGTCTAAAATAACACCAAATACATTTTATTATCTGGTCGATTTTTAAGAAGGTATATATCCAAAACGGCGGCAGATGAAGCACAAGTCCTGCAAGTGCGCCAAGCGGTATGGATGCCACCCACAAAAAGAGTATATCGCCAAGCATTAAAAATCTTGTGTCACCGCCGGCCCTCAAAACGCCCTTTGTTAAGATGGAATTCATCGCCTGGAAAATAATTATAAAGAGTATGGCGTTCATAAGCGATTTTGCAATGGTTTTCGCTTCGGGGGAAACGTTGTAAAAGGCAATTATCGGGTCACGCACAAGCAAAATAATAAGTGCCGCCACACAGCCTATTGCAAAGCCCATAAACAAGAAGGCATAGCCCTGCTCTTGCGCTTTTTGGCGGTCTCCCTTGCCCATTGTGTGTCCTGTAATAATGCCGCTTGCATTAGATATGCCCTGCGTTAACACCGAGCTTAACTGTTGTACGACGGTAGTAACCGAATTGGCGGCAACAAAGGCCGCTCCAATATGTCCCATAACGGTTGCAACGGCGCTGTTGCCCAACGCTAAAAGACCGTCGCTGATAAGCACGGGGATGCTGATTTTAACATACTCGCGAAGCATCGAACGGCATTTCATAAAGAGGTCCTTCAGTCGATAGGCAATACTCTTATCGATAAAAAAGAAATATCCGCAAATAAACACCAATTCAAATACACGCGCTATTAAGGTGCCGAGCGCCGCACCCGCAATTTCCATACGTGGCGCGCCAAGGTGACCGAATATAAACACCCAGTTGAAAAATATGTTGATAAAAAATGCTAAAATCGAGCATATAAGCGGTATTTTAACCTGACCGACGCTGCGCAAAACTATTGTGCAGGTCAGCGAAAAACCAAGGCAAAAATAGGTTGGTATCATCCACCTTAAATACACCGCGCCATAAGAAATAATGGCGGAATCGTTGGTGTAAATTCGCATAATAAGCGTCGGCGCTATTATGGTTGCAACGGTGAAAATAAGGCTAAAAATAAAGCAAAAACGCAGCATTATGGTTATTGCCATTTTAAGCGAGCTCTCGTTTTTCATACCCCAAAAACGTGAGGTGAGAACCGAGGCACCCATGCCGATGCCCATGCAACAAATATGGAATATTGTTATAAATTGTGTAGCTAACGAGGATGCCGACAACTGTGCATCACCCATACCGCTTAGCATTACGGTATCGGCAAGGTTTACGCCGACCGTTATGAGCGATTGGAGCGAAATCGGTATGGCAATTTTTGCCATTTGCCGATAGAGTGCCGCGTCCCCTAAATATTTTTTAATTTTGTTCATTTTTCTCCACTTTAAAACCGACCGCAGAAGCGGTCGGTCAATTTATTATTTTATAAGTGCTGCGGCCAACTTTTTGTTTGATTTTATTTGTGCAAGCATTTCCTTGACCGATGTGATTAGGTGCTTATCCTCGCCCATTTGAGCAATGGCAGCCTCGGTGGCCTTTTCGTTGCCGTAAATAGCTGCCGAAATTAGCATTACAACGGTATCGGTTGCAAGCGAGTCACCCTCAACGTAAATTTCCTCAAACATATCGAAAACCTTTTTGAGCTGCTTGCGGTTGGCAATAGCATTTTCGAGAAGCGCCTTTATTTCGGGCACAAAATAACGGGTATAGAAATCAAGATATAAGAACTTGCCGTATTTGGCAACCTCTGCCTTATAGGTTTCCTTGTATTGAGGATATATAGCCAATAGCTTTTGTGTGAGTGTGGTCTGTGTAATGCCGTCGCCACGCTCGGTGGTGGGCAATGTTATGTCGCCCGAAGCATTGCGAGTGTTTTTCTTAACGCCAAGCGATGAACGTAAAGTATCGGCAAAATCGACACCAACGCTCATAGCATCCTTCACACCCTGATCGGCGCCAAAGAGCCAGCTGTTGACGGTCTTAAACTCGCCAACCGCACCGTCGCTTACGTCGGCAATCGCCATATTATAGGTTGTTTTTTCCTCATCGTAAAATACCTTTACGGCCTTTTTTTCATTCTTAAACAGATCGCCATCCTTCACGAACTTCTGTCCGTCAAGCAAAACCTGCATTTCGGCAATAATCGCATTATAATTTTCAATATTCATTACTGTCACTTCCAAAATTTATTTAACATATATGATTATACTATATTATTTTCGGTTTGTCACCTAAAATTTTGTTGCAACTGCCTTTTGCTTCAAGTATAATTAAATTATCTTATAAAAAGAGGTGCTTTTTTTGAATCTTGCCGATATAAACACCCTTGAAAGACTGCTCAAAAGCGAAGGCTTTTCTTTTAAGAAATCGTTGGGCCAAAACTTTCTTATTGATGATACGGTATGTCCCGCTATGGCTGACGCCGCATGCGACCCAAATACCGGCGTGTTGGAAATTGGACCGGGTGTCGGAGTTCTGACACAGGAATTGGCAAAACGTGCAAAACGAGTTGTCGCTATCGAGCTTGACGAGAGGCTTAAAAAAATCTTGCCAAAAACGCTTGGCGAGTTTAATAATATCAAGGTTATATTCGGCGACGCTATGAAGCTTGACCTCGAGGGTATTATAAAGGACGAGTTTGCCGATTGCGAAAGGGTTTGCGTCTGCGCCAACCTTCCCTATTATATAACCTCACCCATTATTATGCATCTGCTTGAAAGCCGACTGCCCATTGACTCAGTAACTGTTATGGTGCAAAAGGAGGCGGGCGAACGCCTTTGCGCCGAGGTGGGCACACGTGATTCGGGCGCAGTAACGGTGGCCGTTAGCTATTTTGCAAAGGCCGAAATTCTTTTCGGTGTAGACCGAACAAGCTTTATGCCGCCACCCAACGTTGATTCTGCGGTTATAAGACTTAAAATTCGCGACGAAGCGCCCATAAAGCTTAACGACGAGAAGGGCTTCTTTAAATTTGTTAAGGCCTGCTTTGCACAGCGTAGAAAAACACTTGTGAACACGGTTTCAAACTCGCTTTCCGTTTCTAAAGATAAAATCAGAGCCGCACTCACAGAGCTTGGACTTCCCGAGACTGTACGCAGCGAACAACTGACGCTGAATCAACTTGCAGATTTATTTAATATTTTGTTTGATTAGTTTACATAATTTATATTATGTAAACCTATGAGGGATATATGGAAAAAACAAACGTTATGCGTCTGCTCGACAGACAGAAAATTAAATACAACGCTTTTGAATACGACCAAAGCGTGACCGAAGGTACGCTAATCGCCGAAATGCTCGGCGAAAACCCCGAACATGTCTTTAAAACTCTTGTAACCGTAGCAAACAACGGTGCCCACTTTGTTTTCTGCGTGCCCGTTGCTGAAACGCTGGACCTCAAGAAAGCGGCAAAGGCGGTTGGCGTTAAAGCAATTTCAATGCTTAAACAAAAGGAACTGCTTCCCCTTACCGGCTATATACACGGCGGTTGCTCTCCAATCGGTATGAAAAAACCCTTTAAAACGGTAATACACTGCAGCGCCGAGCAATTCGATACCATATTTGTAAGCGCGGGACGTGTCGGCAAACAGGTAGAACTGTCACCCACAGAGCTTTGCGCATATATAAACGCCTCTTTTACAGATGTTATTGTTGATTAAAAAAAGGATGTTTCACGTGAAACATCCTTTTTTTCTTTTAATACATTTTTCCGAGCTTTGCAGCTATATCGCGCAGTTCCTCGTCGCCAAAGAATTCTATGGTTATTGCGCCGTGGCCCTCGCCAAGCTTGGTAACCTTAACCTTTCGGTGCAACGCCTCTTTAAGCGCAAGCTCAACCTCAGCATAAAAACCTGTGCCCGACATTGACGGCTCGCGATTGCCCTTTCTTTTTTGTGAAGCACGTGCAATACGCTCTAAATCATGAACCGATGCGCCGTTGAGCGCCTTTTCGAGCATTTCCTCTCGCGTTAGTGCGTCTGCGGCCGACAATAAAGCCCTTGCATGGCCTGCGGTAATCTTGCCAAGCTTTAAAAGCTCAAGCTCCTGCGGTCTTAAATTGAGAAGTCGCAGCGCATTAGCAACGGCAGAACGCGATTTGCCAACCCTTTCGGCAACCTGTTCCTGCGTCATACCGAAGGTGTCCATTAAAGAACGGTAACCCATAGCCTCTTCGACGGGATTAAGGTCCTCACGCTGCAGGTTTTCGATTAAAGCAACCTCCATAACCTCTTTATCGTCAAAATCTTTAATTATTGCGGGTACCGTTTCGAGTCCTGCAATTCGGCTTGCTCTCCAACGACGCTCGCCCGCGATAATGCGGTATGTACCGTTTGTAAGCGGTTTAACGATTATCGGCTGTAATAGGCCGTGTTCTCTTATGCTGTCTGCAAGCTCTGACAGCGCCTTTTCGTCAAAGGTTTTACGCGGCTGCTCCTTGTTAGGCTCGATATCTATGAGTTTTACCTCAATTAAATCGTTTCTGTCGGTAGAATTATCGTTAAATAATGCGTCAAGACCTCTGCCAAGACCACCTTTTTTATTCTGCATTACTGTTCCCTCCCATTAAAAGTGTCGATTATTGCGACGAATAAACTCTTTTGCCAGCTCATCGTACGCCTTTGCGCCCTTACAGCGACGGTCGTAATATTGAATAGGCATACCGTAGCTCGGCGCCTCTGAAAGCCTTACCGCTCGCGGTATCTTTGTTTCATAAAGCTTATTTGCAAAAAATTTCTTTATTTCTTCGACTACCTGCTGTGTTAAATTGAGTCTTGCGTCATACATAGTAAGCAATACGCCCTCTAATTCAAGGCCGCTGTTGTAAAGTCTTTTTATCTGGCGTACGCTCGCCATAAGCTGTGATAGACCTTCCATTGCATAATATTCGCACTGAATCGGTACAAGCAACGTATCGGCGCAGGTTAATGCGTTAATAGTTATAAGGCCAAGCGACGGCGGACAGTCAATAAATATGTAATCATACTTCTCTCTCACCAATGCTAACGCTCTTTTTAACTGCGATTCACGGTTTTCTATACTTATAAGCTCAACCTCTGCGCCCGCAAGGTCCATATTTGCAGGTATTATATCAACGTTCTTAAAGGTGGTCGCCCTTATAGTTACGTCGGCCTTTTGCGAGCCGATAAGCAAATCATACGACGAAAACACCACATCGCGCTTGTTTATACCGTATCCACTTGTTGAGTTTCCCTGCGGGTCTGCGTCAATCAAAAGCACCTTTTTGCCTGCATTACCTATGCCTGCAACCAGGTTTACCGCCGTTGTCGTCTTGCCAACGCCGCCCTTTTGGTTAACAACCGCTATGATTTTACCCATTTTAGTCACCACTTTTTTCTTTCTTTAACATAATTATAGCATAGCTGTGCCAAAAGGTAAAGAAAAAAGCGCAATTTGTCAGCTAACAAATATGTCCAATGTTTCACGTGAAACAAAAAAGCGTCCCATCTTTAATGATGAGACGCTTTTAAATTAGCGCTTTTTTAGAAGTCTTATGTCAAGATTTGTCACCGGAACGAAATATCAGGCTCATCAGCAGACCCATCGTTATTGCAGTTGCAATACCTGCGGCGGTTGCGGTAAGGCCGCCTGTGAAAGCGCCAATAAGTCCACAATCGGTAACCGCTGTCTGAACGCCTTTGGCGAGGCTGTAACCGAAGCCGGTAAGCGGCACGGTTGCGCCGGCACCTGCGAAGCGCACAATAGGCTCGTATACGCCAATCGCCGTTAGCGCAACGCCTGCAACAACGTAGGATACCAAAATTCTCGCGGGTGTAAGCTTTGTATAATCAATTAAAATCTGTCCTATAAAACAGATAAACCCACCAACTAAAAATGATATAAGCAATCGCAAAACCATAAAAACACCTTCACGTAATTTTACCTATATCATTTGCTTCTTTGCGCCAATTATACAAAACTTTTATATTTTGCCATTATTTACCATTTTTCTTTATTTTATTCCAATATTCTGCGAATTTTTGCTCTGTTGCATTGTCGCCGAACTTATAATACTTTTTATTCTTTATCCGGTCGGGCAAATACTGCTGCTCGACGTAATGGTTTGGAAAGCTATGCGGATAAAGATAATGCTGACCTTTTACCTTGGCGTCTTCCCCATCAAAATGCTTATTTTGAAGGTGCCTTGGTATATCGCCGCCAATTCCCTTTTCAATATCTGCCATAGCCTCGTTTATCGCATCGTGACCCGTTGTTGATTTAGGGCTTGTTGCCACAAGTATTACGGCATTAGCAAGCGGTATTCTGGCTTCAGGCATACCGACCTGCAGTGCAGTATCGACAGCCGCCTTTACAATCGGTATTATTTGCGGGTACGCGAGTCCCACGTCCTCATTAGCGCAAACAAGCAGACGTCTGCAAGCGCTTTGTATATCACCCGCCGCCAGCAATCTGCCTAAGTAATAGATTGCGGCATCGGGGTCGCTGCCTCGCATGGACTTCTGATAAGCCGAAACTATATCATAATGCTCGTCGCCCTCACGGTCATAGCGCACCGAGGAATTAGCAAGCAATTGCTCAACCGTTTCATCAGTAATCTGCGCCTTACCGTCGGTTATGCTTGCGGTTAAGGTGCATAAATCAAGCGTATTAAGCGCCCTTCTTACGTCACCCGCCGCCGAGCGTGCGATTTTTTTAAGATTTTCGTCGGAAACCGCGATGGCAACCTTCATCTCGCCCTCTAAAACTGTGATAGCGCGCTTTAATACCGGCACGATATCCTCAGCGAGTAGCGTTTTAAATTCAAAAACTGTGGAACGGCTAAGAATTGCGTTATAAACGTAAAAATACGGATTTTCGGTTGTCGATGCAATAAGCGTAATGTCGCCGTTCTCAATATATTGCAGTAGGATTTGCTGTTGCTTTTTATTAAAATACTGAATTTCGTCAAGATACAACAAAACTCCGCCAACCGCTTCTATCGTATTAAGACTATCAATAATTGCCTTAATATCGGCGGTTGACGCCGTTGTAGCATTAAGATGATACAGCTTTTTGCCGCATTTTTCGGCAATAATATTGGCAACCGTCGTCTTTCCGACACCCGACGGACCGTAAAAAATCAAATTAGGCATCTGCCCCGACTCTATAATTCGCCTTAAAACCTTGCCTTCATCAAGCAGATGATGCTGGCCGCACACTTCGTCTATGCTTTTCGGTCTTACTCGGTCGGCTAACGGACTTGGCATAACAATCTTTCTCCTTTAATATATATATTTTATTCTACTACTTTTTAAAAGAAATTTCAATCATTAGGTGATACAGGTGAAAAAGGTTGTTTTTATAAAAAATGCACTGGTGTTGACCATTACCTCGCTAATATTACGCTTGCTTGGTGTTTTCTTTAAAATTTGGCTCGCAAAGCGCATTGGCAGTGAGGGTATCGGGCTTTATCAGCTCGTTTTTTCATTTTACGTGCTCGTTGCAACCTTTGCGACGGGTGGAATTTCAACCGCCGTCACACGCCTTGTTGCCGATGAACTGATTTTAGGAAGTCGGCGCGGCGTTAAAAAGATAATGCGGCGCTCCTTTTCGCTAACAATATTTATAGCCGCCGCTTCCTGCCTTGCGATTTTTGTCTTTGCATCCCCCATCGCACGCTTTCTTATTGGCAATACGGATGCCGCCGCTTCGCTGCGCGCCCTCAGCTTTTCGCTTTTCTTTATGGGCGTTTCATCCTGTATTAAGGGATATTTTATCGCACGACGCAAAACTCTGCCGCCAAGCTCGGCGCAGATTTTCGAACAGATAATTCGCATCGTCTCGGTCTTTTTCTTGGTCGGTCGCTTTGGGCAGCACGGTATCGCCTACTCCTGTGCCGCCGTATTGCTTGGTGACACCATAGCCGAAGCCGCATCCTGCATATACCTTTATCTTTTTTACCGAAGCGACACAAATAATCTCGCCACCTTAAACGGCCGCGCCGCTCCACCCTTTTCGGTTTTTAAGAAAATATTACACATTGCAGGCCCAATTACAAGCGGACGCTACATAAATTCGGGGCTTCGCACCTTAGAAAACATACTTGTGCCAAAAAAGTTGGTTGAATTTGGCATAACAAACGCTTCGGCGCTCTCCTTTTTCGGTATGATAAAGGGTATGGCGCTGCCAATTTTATTTTTTCCTTCTACCCTGCTTGGCGCCATTACTACCCTACTTATTCCCGAAATCAGCGAGGCAGCCGCAACCTCTAACCGCAAAATAATTTCGCGACTCGTTTCGCAGGTCATAAAAATAACACTGCTTATCGGTCTCGTTTTCGGCGCACTGTTTTTTATCTGTGGCGAACCGCTTGGCAGAATTATATATAATGACGCGTCGGTTGGTCGCCTTATTAAATATTTGGCGCCCTTAGTGCCGCTTATGTATCTTGATAGCATAAGCGACGGCATTTTAAAGGGACTTGATTTACAGATGGCCACCTTTCGCCACTCGGTTATAGACTCGTCGGCTCGAATTGTGTTAATTTTCTTTCTTTTGCCCATATACGGCGAGGCGGGCTTTATTGCAATAATGTATTTAAGCAACCTTTTTACCTGTCTGTTAAATCTAATACGACTTATCCGCGAGGCAAAAATAAAGCTTGATTTGTTAAATGCTGTTTTATTGCCGAGTTTTTATGCGGTTGGCATAACGCTTTTTTTCTCATCGGTTTTTTCACGTCTTTTTTTATCCGACCTTATGTACGTCGGCCTGGTTGCCGTTTTTTCACTCATATTATATTTTGTTTTTCTGCTAATGAGCAAAATCGTCACAAAAGAAGAAATACAGGGGTTAGTTCGCTAACCCCTGTATTATTTTTCGCTTATAATTTTTTGGTTGCGCTCAATTACCGCCTTACCACGCCAGGTGTATGCGCGCTCACTCATACCCTCGTCCGCCAAAAACTCATTTCGGTAAGAATTTATAAATTCATCGATATAGGTTGACTCGCAATTTTTATTAAGAGGGCAAACCTCACTACATATATCGCAGCCCCAAACACAACCACTTTTGCGAATTAGGTCGATTTGGGCGTCGGTTAGGTCCTTTTTTTGCTGGTTTACAGACGATAGACAGTTGGCTTTACACATATTGGTAGGGCAAGCGCAAATGCAGCGTCCACAACCGAGACATTTTTCGCCGCCTTGGTCGGCATTTAGCTCTAAATCGGTAACAATTTCGCCCAAAAAGACAAAAGAACCATACTTTTTATTAATTAAAAGTCCGTTCTTACCAAGCAGCCCCAGTCCACTATGATTTGCTGCCGCCACCTCGGGTATGGGGGAGTTATCTAAAAACACCTCGAACTCGTTATTTGGAAAGGCTTTTTTAAGCTGCTCGCTCGCATCATTTAGCATCTTGGCGCAAACAATATGATAATCCTTAACTGCGGCATATCGGCTAATGTTTTTGGGCGGCTCTGCCTTTACCTTGTAGGGAAATGCCGCCATTATTACACTTTTTGCATTTTTAGGAAGTCGCGTTTTCGCTCTGCAATCAATAAGAAGGGGAGAGACAAAGGAAAATTCGCAAACCGAAAACTCCCTTATATTTGCCGACAGCATTATTTCCCTTAATTTTTCTTTAATCATACTATTTTCGCATATCCTTAAAAAATTCGGTCAATAAATCTCGGCACTCGTTTTCGCTGATACCACCATAAACCTCGGGGGTGTACGAATAGGGGATATTTGCAAAGTTGGCAATCGAGCCGAGCGAGCCTGCTTTGGTATCATAGGCGCCAAAGATAACCGTTTTAATTCTTGAATTTATAATTGCGCCGCTACACATAGGGCAGGGCTCAAGCGTTACGTACAATTCGCAATCGTCAAGTCGCCAATCTCCCGTTTCGGCACAAGCGGCATTTATTGCCTCTATTTCGGCATGGGCCAAGGCATTATGCGTCTTTTCACGCCTGTTTCTGCCCGTTCCGATAACCTTTCCGTCACGCACAACAACTGCGCCAACCGGCACCTCGCCGTCTTCGCCTGCGCGACGGGCACGAATTAGCGCCAAATCCATAAATTTTCTATCCATAGCATCACCCTATAAAGTTAAAGGAGAAAAAATATAAATTTTTTCTCCTTTAGATATTATCTTAAAACAAATCCAAACAAAACTGCCACAACAAAGCAAATAATAATCATCGGTGCAAAGATGAAATATCCCGTCTTTTGTGAGCCGCTGCTCAGTGTGAGTGAGGGTTCCAAACGAAGCACCTTGCGGTCAGCCTTTATTAGTAATAAAATGCCGAGTCCCAACAGATTGATTGTAACAAAGCTAAACAACATATTCACCACGCCCGCCATTGACTCGGACAAATACATCTCAGCATAGCTTAGCGTAATTGATATAGCATTATTTACAAAATGAAGCAATACACCCGTCCAAATTGACTCGGTTTTTATCACTGCAAACGCCAAAACAACGCCAAACATAAATGCGTATGGCATTTGGAAAATGCTTGCATGCATCACGCCAAAAACTAAGGCAGACATAAATATTGCAAACCCGTCGCCATAGGGACGCAGCATTTTAAGCACAACGCCTCTAATGGCAAACTCTTCAAGCAAAGCAGGTATAACCGCAATTGCCAGGAATGACATCACAACCCCGTAAAAGCCGGTGGGATAGTCAAAATCCACGTTTGGTATCTCAATGCCCAAACCTTGAAGCGGTGCTAACAACAAATTTGTTATTATGGAAAAAACGGTACTGCAACCGATCGACAACAAAACAAAGGGGCCCACCAAATTCATTTTTGGTTTACCAAAGCTTATATCCTCGCTAAGTTTAATGCGTTGGCAAAGCGCTAAAACGAAAAAGGGCAAAAAGGTCATAAAAAACGCTAATATTGCCTGCAAAAGCATTACAACAAATGGGTCTTCCAGCGCTTCGGTTACCTCGGTCATGGAAAAACCCATAACCACCGCAATAATCATAATCGGCACCGACCAAAAGAACATAACGCTAAAATCTGCTAATAGCGCAATGCCGATACCCGTCGCTTTTCTTCTTATTTCCTTTTTTTCTCTGCTTTTGTGTTCTGTTGCAAAATAATCTATATTATTATATAAATCCAACTAAATTACTCCTCGTCTGTGCCTTCATCCTCTGCGGCATCAGCCTCAGGTGCTTCGGGAACAGCGGTTACCTCTTCTTCATCGTGCTCTGCCTTAGCTACCGACAGAACCCTTGCGCCTTCGCGGTTTCTAAGGTCGGTAATTCTTACACCCTTTGATGGACGCGCAAATACGCTTATATCCTTAGCCGCAATTCTTATAATTACACCATCTGACGAAATCATAATTACGTCCTCGGTATCCTTAACCGCCATAACGGCCGCAACGTCACCAAACTTCTCGGTACGGTAGTTGGTTGTACCACCGCCGCCACGGGTCTGAACGCGGTAGTTATCTATCGGGCTTCTTCTGCCATAGCCTGTTTCGGTTACGGTGAGAAGTACGGTATCCTCATCACAAACCGCCATAGACACAACCTCGTCGCCTTTTGAGAGCTTAATTGAACGAACACCGCGTGCCGTTCTGCCCATAGGACGAACGTCGCTTTCCATAAAGCGAATGCTCTTACCCTTTTTGGTTGCAACCAAGAGAGAGGATTCCCCTCGTGTGAGTGCTACAAAGCGAAGCTCATCACCTTCGTCAAGCGCCAAAGCAATAATACCTGTCTTGCGGGTGTTTTTAAAGTCATCCATACCGGTCCTCTTAATAACACCGTCCTTGGTGCCCATACAGATAAACTGGTCACCATCAAGCTCGGGGCAGGGGAGAATCATCGAAATCTTTTCGTCCGTTTGAAGCGGAACTATATTTACAACGTTCATACCCTTAGAGGTTCTTGTGCCCTCGGGAATTTCATAAGCCTTGAGTCTGTAAACACGACCGATATTGGTAAACATCATAATATAGTCGTGGGTCGAGCATACAAACATATTCTCGGTTATATCGTCCTCGCGAGTTGTAAGACCCTTTACACCTCTGCCGCCACGGTGCTGAACGTTATATTCATCAGCCGCAACACGCTTAATGTAGCCGTTAACTGTTTTTGTGATAACACATTCCTCTTCGGGAATAAGGTCCTCAATATCAACCTCACCCGAAACCATGGTAATTTCGGTGCGACGGTCGTCGGCATACTTATCTCTAAGATTTAGTGAATCGGTCTTAACAATATCGAGTACGCGTTTATGGTCGGCAAGAATTTCCTCACATTCCTTAATAAATGCGAGTTTTTCCTGTAATTCGTCCTCTATTTTCTGCTTTTCAAGACCTGCAAGCTTACCAAGCTGCATCTGAACAATAGCCGTTGTCTGCACGTCATCAAAACCGAAACGCTCTGCCAAAGCATCCTTCGATTCGGGTATTGTCTTGCTTGAACGGATAATTGCAATAACCTCATCAATAAAGTCAATTGCCTTTTTAAGTGCCTCAAGGATATGTGCGCGCTCCTTCGCCTTTTTCATATCAAAACGGGTTCTGCGCTCGATAATCTCACATTGGAAGTCGATGCTGTTCTGCAGCATTTCCTTTAGAGTGAGTATCTGCGGCTTGCCGTTTACAATAGCAATAAGGTTTGCACCAAAGGTGGTCTGCAATTCGGTGTATGAATAAAGCTTATTAAGAACAACCTGCGGGTTAGCGTCACGCTTAACGTCAACAACTATTCTGATACCGCCGTCGCGCTTTGATGAATAGTCAACAACGTCATCGATACCTTCAACACGCTTTTCGCTTGCAAGGTCGTATATTTTCTTAACAAGGTCCTTCTTTTTAACCTTGTAGGGAATTTCGGTAATTATAATTCTGAATTTACCGTTTTTGGTTTCCTCAATTTCTGCCTTACCGCGAACGATAATTCTGCCCTTACCGGTTGCATAAGCGGCACGAATACCACTCATACCCATTATCATACCGCCGGTAGGGAAGTCGGGTCCCTTTATAAACTCGCAAAGCTCGGAAAGCTCGGCTTCGGGGTTATCAATAAGGTAGCACATACCGTCGATAATCTCGCCGAGATTGTGCGGCGGAATTTCGGTAGCCATACCAAATGCGATACCACTTGAACCATTTACAAGTAACTGCGGGAAGCGAACGGGTAAAACTGTCGGCTCTTCCAAACGGTCATCATAGTTAGGTACAAAATCAACCGTATCCTTCTCAATATCATCAAGCATATGAAGTGAGAGGCGATTCATCTTTGACTCGGTATAACGGTAGGCAGCAGGCGGATAGCCGTCAATGTTACCAAAGTTACCGTGACCGTCAATTAAAGGATAACGAAGTGAGAAATCCTGCGCCATACGTACCATTGCATCGTAAACCGATGAGTCACCGTGCGGATGATATCTACCAAGAACCGAACCTACTGTATCGGCACACTTACGATATGCCTTTTCGGGAGTAAGTCCGTTTTCATACATTGTGTAAAGAATTCTGCGGTGAACGGGTTTAAGACCGTCTCTAACGTCGGGGAGAGCACGACCTACAAGTACGCTCATACCGTATTGAAGCATACTGCTTTTAACTTCATCTACTATTTCAACCGGAACAATATTTGTATCTTCGTTCTCGGGCCAGTAAACTTTTTCTTGTTTAGCCATTTTAATACTCTCCTTTCATTAAATATCAAGGTCGGTAGCAAATACCGCGTTTTCTTCAATAAACTGTTTTCTCGGCTCAACCTCTTCACCCATAAGCATTGTAAAGGTTTCGTCGGCAAGCTGAGCATCACTCATAGTAACTCTAAGCATTGTTCTAACCTCAGGGTTGAGTGTTGTTTCCCATAACTGGTCGGGGTCCATCTCACCAAGACCCTTATAGCGCTGAACGTCGGCAGAACCGCCTAATTCCTCGATATACTGTGCCTTTTCTTCATCGGTAAAGGCATCAAAATGCTTTTTACCTTTCGAAACACGATATAGGGGAGGCTGTGCCAAATAGATATGACCCGTTTCAATAAGCTCGGGCATATAACGGAAGAAGAAGGTGAGCAAAAGTGTTCTGATATGGCTACCGTCGACGTCGGCATCGGCCATAATAACAATTTTGTCGTATCTTAATTTATTTATATCAAAATTCTCACCAATTCCCGTGCCGAGAGCCACGATAACTGGTGTTAATTTATCGTTGCCGTAAACCTTATCGTCGCGTGCCTTTTCAACGTTAAGCATTTTACCCCAAAGAGGTAATATTGCTTGGTAGGTTGAGTTTCTTCCCTCAACCGCACTACCACCGGCAGAATCACCCTCGACGATAAATATTTCGGTCTTTGTCGGGTCATCGGAGATACAGTCGGTCAATTTTTCGGGCATACGGGTTTTACCGCCGATGCCTGCCTTATTACGTGATGCATCTCTTGCTTTTTGAGCCGCTTCACGTGCATTAGAAGCCGCAATTGCCTTATCAATTACTATTTTTGCTTCGGCAGGATGCTCCTCTAAATACTGGTAAAGCTTATCGTTAACAATATTTCTGACAAGTGTACCAATTGAGGTATTACCAAGCTTTGCCTTGGTCTGACTTTCAAACTGTGCGTCCGAAAGCTTAACCGAAACAACGGCAACAAGGCCCTCCATAATATCTTCACCCTTAAGGTTGTCTGAATCTACCTTAAGCTTTTTAAAATCGTGTGCATATTTATTTACAACACGCGCAACGGTCTGACGGAATGCCTGCTCGTGAGTACCGCCGTCAATAGTATGCAGTGTGTTGGCAAACGACATAATCTTATTATCGTAAGCAGTCGACCAAATAAGTGCGATTTCGGCCGATTCATCCTGCTTTTCGCCGCTTAAATAGATAACCTCGCTGTTGAGTCTTTCCTTCTTTATACCTTCGAGTAAAAACTCAACGTAGGAGCGAATACCACCCTCGTAATAAAATTCATCACTCTTGGGCTCAAACACGTCGGTTCTCTTATCTGTAAGGGCAATTCTGATGCCTGCATTTAAGAAAGACTGCTCACGAAGGCGGGTGAGAAGTGTGTCATAATCATAAACGGTAGTATCGGTAAATATTGTGGGGTCGGGCTTAAAGGTAACAACGGTACCTGTTTTGTCGGTTGTACCAATAACCTCGAGGTCAGATACAATATTACCCTTTTCGTAGCGCTGTTTATATACCTGCTTGCCGTCGCTAACCTCTACTTCGAGCCAGGAGGACAGAGCATTAACAACCGAAGCGCCAACACCGTGCAGACCGCCCGATACCTTGTATCCGCCGCCGCCAAACTTACCGCCTGCATGAAGAATTGTAAATACAACGGTTACGGTAGGAATACCTTTTTGCGGGTTGATACCAACCGGTATACCACGTCCGTTATCGGTTACTCTTATAATGCCGTCATCTAATAATTCAACGGTAATTTTATCGCAATATCCCGCTAAGGCTTCGTCAATAGAGTTATCCACTATTTCATATACTAAGTGGTGTAAACCTCTCTCCCCTGTAGAGCCTATGTACATACCGGGTCTCTTTCTTACAGCTTCAAGACCTTCAAGTACCTGTATGGAATTTTCATCATAATTACCCTCAACCGGCATATTTAGCTTTTCTTCCATGTTTTTTCTCCGTTTCTTTTATTCCTTACTTATAATTTGCTCGCTTCGCTTTAATAAAGTTAAAGACGAAAGCTGTGAAATATATATTTTTTTAATTTTGCTTTTTGGTTTTGCACAAACAATAAAGGATTTTGGTAATTCATAAGATACAACAAAAACCTCTTTATTTTTTTCGGCAACGTTTAGATATTTTCTTGTATGGCGGCTAACCGTCGCATTATCCATATCGAAAATACCAATAATATCTTCTTTTTTAACCAAGGTTTCTTGACCTAAATGTATGTACATTAAAAAACCTCTCCGTTTTTTACCTTAAAAATTTTACCCTCTTTAAGATTTTCAAAATGTGAGCTTTCACAGCAGGTAATAAAAACCTGCCAACCGTCAATATGATTTAAAATATATTCCTGACGACTCTTATCTAATTCACTCATAACGTCATCTAAAAGAGCAATTGGTTGTTCTCCGGTAATATCTTTAATTATCTGTGCTTCACTTAATTTTAAGGTAAGCGCAACGCTTCTCTTTTGACCCTGTGAGCCAAAATCTCGGCAGTTGAGTGAATTTATTTTAAATAAAATATCATCTCTGTGCGGACCAACCGAGGTAACACCCCTTAAAATATCTTCTTTTCTGGAATTTTTAATATTTTCTTTTAATTTTCCCGCATCCGATGAAGCAATATATTCGATTTCTAAAATTTCTTTTTTATTCGAAATTCCTTCGTATATTTTAGGTGCGACCTTTTTCAATTTTTCTATATATGCTTTTCGGTATTTTATGATTTTTTCACCGTTTTCGGCTATTACATCTTCATAATCATCAAGCAAAAGTTTAAGCGACGCATCTCTGTAACAATCTTTTAAAATATTATTTCGCTGCATTACTGCACGATTATAATTTTTAAGTATTTCAATATAATTAGGATAAAGCTGACCCACCGCAATATCTAAAAATTTACGTCGTACAGAAGGTCCATCGGTAACTAATGATAAATCGGACGGCGAAAAGATAATTGCATTAAATTTACCCGCAATTTCTGCCGCACTTTTAACCTTTTTATCATTAAAATAAAAATTCTTTTTATCATCTATTTGAATTTTTATTTCATTTTCAATACCGCCGCTTTCAAAACAAATATTAGTTTCTGCTCTTTGCTTTTTAAATGCAATCATTTCGTTTTCTTTTGCATTTCTAAAGCTTTTAGCACCCGTAAAAAGCCATACCGCTTCAATTATATTTGTTTTTCCTTGTGCGTTTTCGCCGCAAATTATATTTTTTTCTTTATGCGGATAAATAACTGCTTCTTTTAAATTTCTAAAATTTTTAAAGGAAATACTTTTTATAATCATTTATTCAACAATAATTCCTTGATTTTCAAATTCTACTTTATCATTTTTATAAATCTTTTTTCCTCTCATTAAACAGGTTTCTCCATTAACCTTAACTTCACCGCTTTGTATAACCATTTTTGCGTGACCTCCTGTGTATACTAAGCCTGAAAATTTTAAAAGAGAATCAAGACGTATAAAATCTTCTTTAATTTTAATGCTTTTAAATTCCATTATTTTAACCTCATAGGCATTACCATATAAAGAAATTCATCATTTTCAACCGGTTTTACTAAAACACCCGAAGTCGCGCCGTTAAATTCAATCTTAACGTTTTCGCTCTCAGCTGCCTTTAAGGCATCTAATAAATAACGGCTGTTAAGACCTATTTCAAATTCTTCACCCTCAAGTGTTATTGGAAAGTTTTCGGTTGCACGGCCAACTGCTGATGAACAGCTGAATAAAATATTTTCTTCGCTTATATTACATCTTACGGGTGTAGAAAAAGCATCGTTAATAATTGGGCTTATTCTGTCAATTGTGTTAATAAGCTCCCTTGTATTAACAAAAATTCTTTGCTTATAGGTTTTTGGTATTGTTTTTTCATAATCAACAAAGTTACCCTCTAATAAACGTGAAATAAAGGTATAACCGTTTATCTGGAAGCTTATAAGATTAGAGCTGAAAGAAATATAAATTTCTTCACTTTCATCCTTTATAAGTTTAATAACCTCGCTGATTGCACGACCCGCAATAATTAAATCTGCTTCGGTACCAATATTTATATTTTCCTTTCTAATAGCCAGGCGGTGACCGTCAATTGCAACAAAAACGATATGGTCTTCTCTAACACTTACCTTAACACCTGTTAAAATAGGTCTTGTGCCTTCACTTTGAGCAACCGAGAATATTGTTCTTCTAACCATATTAGAAAGAATTTCACCGCTTAAAGAAAAACTGTTTAAAGCAGTAACCGACGGCATCTCAGGAAAATCTGTTGCAGCCATGCCCATAATATCAAAATTTGCGCTGCCGCAAGAAATATGGCACATTAAACGGTCGTCGGTTGAAATTTCAACGCTTACACCATTCATTTTTCTTAAAATTTCGGCCAAAAGCTTTGTATTTATTACAATATCTCCGCTCTCTTCTGTGTGGGCATAAATTTCTTTTTTCATACCCATCTCTAAATTATAACTAATAAGAGTTATTTTTCCCTGTTCGGCAGAAATAAGAATACCCTCAAGCACAGGTAATGAGGTTTTTGCAGAAACAATACGTGATAAATTGTTTACAGCTTCAAGAAGCTTTTCTCTTTCAACTGATATTTTCATAAAAATACCCCTTTTTCAAAATTTTCTCTCTAAAAATAAATGTATTAACAGCAGTAGTAGTAGAGTCGGTTAAAACGGTTAAAAAGTTGTTTTTTTCTTTTAAATAAAGAAAATTGACACTTAAAAAAATTCTTAATAAAAAGTTAATAAATTTTCTAAAAAATACTTATTAACATACCTGTTGATAAATTGTTAGTGGATAGTTAATAAATAAGTTAATAAATTTACGATTTTAGGTTTCTTATAATATCGTCAACAATTTCCTTTTCGTGGGGTCTTTCCTTTAAAAAGGCCTCCATCTTACGTACACTGTAAAGAGCAGTTGTATGGTCTCTGCCAAAGCTCTCGCCAATTGCCTGATATGACAAATCGGTTGTTTCTCTTGCTATGTACATAGAAATTTGACGCGCAAGAACTAATTGTGCTGTTTTTCTTGAGGATAAAATTTCGCTTTCGCTTACCTGGTAGGTTCTTGCAACCTCTTCAATAATCTGCTCAATCTTAATAGGCTCAGGTTGAAAATCGTTTATAACCTCGCGAATGTAATTTTTAAGAACAGGTATTGTTGGATTTTTATTTTCAATTTGAATATAAAGCTTAAGCTTTTTAACAACACCTTCAATTTGGCGTGTGTTTGCAATTATTTTCTTTGCAATTTCATATACAATTTCTTCGCTTAAGGTAATACCAAATTGTTCCGCCTTTTTATTTGTAATACCAACCCTTGTTTCAAAGTCGGCAGGTGTAATGTCGGCCATAAGGTCACTTTCCAAACGGGAGCGAATACGGTCCTCAAGTGTAGATATTGCCTTTGGAGGACGGTCAAGAGTAACAATAATTTGTTTATTGTTATCGTGAAGCACGTTAAAGGTATTGAAAAATTCTTCCTGTGTTTGTTCACGTCCCGCAATAATGTGAAGGTCGTCAATTAAAAGCACGTCAACACTGCGGTATTTATTTTGAAAGGCATTAACGGCATCACGACCATCGTTTAAAGCCTGAATAAATTGATTCATAAAGGTTTCGCCGCGAATACACTCAATTTTAATGCCCGGATGCTTTTTTATAAGCTCGTTTTTAATGGCATATAAAAGGTGGGTTTTACCAACACCCGACGGACCGTAAATAACAAATGGATTATATTCAAAACCGGGGTTATTTATAACGGCCTGTGAAGCTGCGTGGGCAAAACGGTTTGTTTGTCCAACAACAAAGTTTTCAAAGGTATATTTTTCGTCGTTATTAAGCGCCGCGGTTTCGGCTGACGGGTTAGCATGTCCAAGAGAAATGCTTATTTCCATATCAATGCCCATAATTTGTTTAAGGCTATCCTTTAAAAGGGAAAGATAATTACTTTCAACAATCTGTTTTTTATAGGCAGAATAAATTGTGAGCGATAGTTTTCCGTCACTCATAGAAACAGGAGTGAGGTCCTTAAGCCATACGTTAAAGGCTATTTCGGTTATGCTTTTTTTACATTCCGTACAAACCGCTTCCCAAATATCTGAAAGGGACTCAATGTTCATATTTTTTCTCCTTACCCTAAATTTTTTTAAAATTTAACCCACAAAAGATTTTTATATATTATTAGTGTAGATACTCATACAAGGTAAGTATAACATAAATAAATGAAATTTTCAATATAATTTTATTATTTATTATTATATAATATATAAAAGCCCACTCTCAAAAAAAGAGTGGGCTAAAAATAAGGCTTTTAACTATTCAATTGTAATTGCGGCTTCCTTCTTTATAAAGCAAACCCAAGTGTTACCTGCGCTCACCGTAAGGGGGGTGCCGTCCATCTTTGTAAATACGATGGGGTCGGAATCCTTACCCTTTTTCCAGTTAATTTTCTCATAGGTTCCGTTAACTGCATAATAGCCGACACCCTCTGATAAATCAATGTCACGACGGTATCTTTGGTTGCCGTAATAGCTCATTTTTGTTTGCAGAATAAATACGTTTTCAAATACGTATTTAGCACCGCTGTTGCGGTCCTTGTTTTCACATTTATTGCTTGTTTTTATGTATTTACCAAGCTCGGCATCATAGGTGAAATATGTCTTGTAGCTTGAGTTAAATGCGGCGGTAAGCTTGTTTGCGGCACCGTCTGCAAGGGTGATATTTTCGTCAGCCTTTGCGAAGGTTTGCCACGGGTCGTTTTTATCCTGTGTCATTTTCCATTTTTTCTTTTCAAGGTTTGCCTTTATCTTTTCACCCGATGAAAAGAGTGTTTGCCAACCGAAAACATCGCCATAGGTATGACGCCAAGCACCTGTTGATTCGCCGATTTCAAAGTTATCAAGGTCGGCGAGATGGGGCTTACAGAAGTCGGGGTCCTTACCGTGATGCACGTAGATTGCGTTGTGTCCCATAGCAAGGTCAACGTAAACGTATCTTGCCGAACGAATGTCACCGAGCTGCGGTGCCGATTCTATATCTTGAAAAACTGCCATAAGACGAGTAATGCCGCCCTCGGTCTCGGTTTCGTAAACGATGTCGGCGGTGCTGATACCCGACTGAGCATATTTTTGAGCGTTAGAGTCATTATCAATCATTATTGCAACGGGGCGAAGATTAGACTTTTCTTTAGGTAAATTTTCAACACCCGTAAGAGGGTTGATTATGTAGGGGTTTTCAACCGAAACAACCGATGAAACGTCGTCTTTTTTTGGTTTTTCAGTCTTTTTCGGTGTACAACCTGCAAATGAGAAAACTAAAACGGCCACCAAAACAATGGCAAAAACTTTTTTTAGCATACAAATTCCTCCAAAAATTTTATAAAGTAATTATAAACCTTTATTTAGGTTTATGCAACAGTTTGTAAATAAAAATAAAAAAATAAATTTTTCCTATTGCATTTTTAAATTTGTTGTGTTATTATATTTTAGCGCTATTTAATAAGTGCTTGCAATTTTGCGCTGATAGCTCAGCTGGATAGAGCGTCTGGCTACGGCCAGTTGAGTCGGGAGTTCGGCGACGCAGTGACGTCGCGAGCGCGTCCGGTGGACGATACAGCGAGCGTAAGGAAGCGCCACGGTCAAAAGTTGTAGGCGCTCCAAGCCGTAAACAACTTTTGGGCACCGCAAGAGTGTCGCCGCGATAGGCGATTTTGTCTGCCAAAGTCTCGAGCACGTTGATTTTTTCGGGCACCGCTCGGAGCGGTCGAAAAAATAACGAGCACAGAGTACCTTCTTCAGCCGCTGAAGAAACGAAAAAACTAAATAAATGCGCTGATAGCTCAGCTGGATAGAGCGTCTGGCTACGGACCAGAAGGTCGGGAGTTCGAATCTTCTTCAGCGCGCCAAATAACCTGAAGTAACCTTTGTTGCTTCAGGTTATTTTTTCGTTATAAGCAGGATGCGAACTCCCTTGGGAGTTCGGCGACGCAGTGACGTCGCGAGCGCGTCCGGTGGACGATGCAGCGAGCGTAAGGAAGCGCCACGGTCAAAAGTTGTAGGCGCTCCAAGCCGTAAACAACTTTTGGACACCGCAAGAGTGTCGCCGCGACAGGCGATTTTGTCTGCCAAAGTCTCGAGTACAGTGATTTTTTCGGTAACACCCGCAGGTGTTCGAAAAAATGCTGAACGCAGAGTACCTTCTTCAGCAAAAACCAACCCCTTAGGTCAATTAACCTAAGGGGTGTTTTTTTAATCATTTTTTATGCCATATTCATTAAAGAAGTTATCAATATTTTCAACCGTTTTATTATGGCGTGATTTTTCGGCGGCAAAACCTATTAAATGGTTTTTAACCGAAATATTTATGTCGGCGGCGCAAATTCCATTATAAGAGCCGTCAAAATAGTCATAAAGCTCGGCAATTAAACCGCTGTCGCCGCCACCGTGGCCACTTTCGATGCTTTCGTCGATTGCTAAAATGGGAATATCGGTTGTTTTGCCGCTTTCGAAGTTGTGCACCGTGATTCTGTCACCCTTCATATAGGCAAACAGCTCACCCTTTGTGCCGAATATACGAATATAACGGCCACCCTCGTTAAAGGCGTTCATTGAAAGGGTAACGGTAGTGCCACCCTCAAATTCCATATTAACGGTTTGGTGGTCAACAACGTCGTTGTTGGCATGGTAAACACAAAGGCCGTAATCGGTGGTCTTAAGGGCTTCCATAACCTCATCGTCGGTGGGAATATCGCCCTTTGCAATGCCGCGAGTGCAGGCATCTCTAAACCAAAGATTATTGCTTTCGTAATATAATTTACGGCAGTTATAAGGACAAGTGCTTTCTATCGGACAGCCTCCGTCAATACAGCGTACAGGGGCGCCTTCGGGCGCATTTTCACTGCGGAAATGTGTAAGACTGCCAAAGGATTGCACGTTTTTGCAAGGCTTATCAAGAAGCCATTGTAAAATGTCAATATCGTGACAGCATTTTGCCAAAAGCATGGGGGTCGTCGCAGCTTCGCTGTGCCAATTTCCTCTTATAAAGCTGTGACTTTGGTGAAGATTACCAACCGCCTCAACGTGTATAACCGACATAATTTCACCGACGGTGCCGTCCATAATAAGCTTTTTAACCCGCTTAAAGAAGGGGGAATAACGAAGCACGTGGCAAACAAGAACCTTGACGCCTTTTTTCTCGGCGGCGAGGGATATATCGGCGCATTCCTTTGCCGTTTGGGCAAGTGGTTTTTCCAGTAACAAATTGTAGCCAAGCTCAATTGCTTTTAGTGCCGGCTCGTAGTGCATATCGTCCATGGTGGCAATAACTGCAATGTCGGCCATTTTTGGTTTTGCCAAAATATCCTCCCAAGAGTTAAAGCACATTTCATCGCCAAAACCGAATTTCTTTTGCACCAAATCGCGACGCTCTTTAATGGGGTCGGCAACGCCGACAACCTTAAATTTTTCGCTTAATTTAAACATTTCGTTTGCGTAGGTGCTGCCTCGACGGCCCGCACCAATTATGATTACGGAATAAGTTTTCATTTTAAAACACCCCTCTTAATTTAAAATTTTATCACAGAAAAAGACTTTTTACAACAAAAAACACATAAATTTGGCCGTATTTTTGTTGACAAAGGGGACTAAAGGTGTTAGTATATTATAAAATTTAATAAAAAAACGACATTTTTGGAAAATGATTTTAAATCTGCCGAAGGAGTAACGCTCTCAGGTGTCCCAAACGGGATGAGGACAGAAATGTTTGGTAGCTCTGGAGAAGCCCGCTTTTGCGGGTACCGAAGGTGCAAGGGGAAACCCGAATCTCTCAGGTAAAAGGACAGTGCACAAAAAAGTAAAGGTATTCTTTGCTTTTCTATGTTTTGCCGCTATCCTTTTGGTTAGTGGTTTTTTTATTTTATTTATTATTTTTTAGGGGGTTCATTTTAATGGACAAAATTTTACAAACCATTGAAAGCGTAAACGGCGAAATAAACGGCGTTGTTTGGGGCGCTTTCGGTCTGCTTTTACTTATAGGTACAGGTATAATTATTACCGTACTTACAAAGTTCTTCCAGATTTCACACGTAGGTATGTGGTTCAAGCAGACGCTTGGCAGTCTTTTTAATAAGGACGTTATCAAGCACAGCAAGGAAAAGGGTTCAATTTCACCCTTCCAGGCTCTTTGTACCGCACTTGCCGCAACGGTTGGTACCGGTAACATCGCAGGTGTTGCCGCCGCTATATGTATAGGTGGCGCAGGCGCTGTGTTCTGGATGTGGGTTGCTGCATTTTTCGGTATGATGACCAACTATGCAGAAAACGTACTCGGTATTTATTTCCGCCGCAAGAATGAAAACGGCGAATGGTCGGGCGGCGCTATGTACTATCTTGCTGACGGTCTTGGCTCTTATGAATATAAAGACAAAAACGCAAGCGTAAGCTTTAAAAAGCTCGGTAAGTTTTTGGCTGTGCTTTTCTGTATTTTTACAATGCTTGCATCATTTGGTATAGGCAGTATGGGTCAGGTAAACAAGATTGTTACCAACGTGGCACAGGCATTTGACGTGTCGGCTCTCTCGAGCATCGAGGTGTTCTCGGGTGTTTCGCTTTATAACATAATCCTCGGCGGCATTATTATGCTTCTCACGGGACTTATTACCCTTGGCGGATTAAAGAGAATTGCCAACGTTGCCGAAAAAATAGTTCCCATTATGGTTGTTCTTTTTGTAGCAGGAAGCCTTGTAATTATCGGCATAAACTACGCAAATATATTACCTGCTTTCAAGGCAATTTTCGTTAACGCATTTAAGCCCGAAGCTTTTGTTGGCGGCGGTATCGGTGCGGTTATCGGCAAGGTTGTTACACAGGGCTTTAAGCGTGGCGTGTTCTCAAACGAGGCAGGTCTCGGTTCGTCGGTTATGGTACACTCAAACTCCAATATTAAAGAGCCTGTAAAACAGGGTATGTGGGGTATTTTTGAAGTGTTTGCCGATACAATGATAGTTTGCACCATGACAGCACTTGTTATCCTTACTGCAGGCGGTCTTAACGGCGGTGTATTCAATGCCGTAACGGGCGAAATTGCCGCAGGCTATACCGATGCAACACTCGTTGGCGGTGCCTTTAATTCGGTATTCTCTTGGGGCAATATTGGTGAGAAGTTTATTGCTATTGCAATGTTCTTATTTGCCTTTACAACCGTGCTTGGTTGGTCACACTACGGCTCAAAGGCTTGGGAGTATCTGTTCGGCGCCAAGACAACCGTTATTTTCCGTATAATCCACGTTTGCACCGTTATTTTCGGTGCCGTTCTTACCTCATCACTCGCTTGGGATATTTCGGATACCTTTAACGGCCTTATGATGATTCCTAACCTTATCGGTGTGCTTGCACTTTCACCGATTGTTTTGAAAATAACCACCAATTATTTAAAAAGAGTGAAGAAAAAAGAAGACGTAGAGCCTATGTATAACGCAGACCCTGAAATACAGGCTGAAGAAATGGTTCGCGAGATAGTCGAGGACTAATAAAAGCAGTTTTATAAATCTTATCCCACAGATGCGAAAAAAGACGCGTTCGGGTGTTGCGATTAGGGATTAATTGGTTTTTCAGATAAATTTGCACTTTTTCTTGCTATGAAAACTTGTAAGACACAAAGTATTACTGCGTTTTCATATCTTCGAAATAGTAGCAAATTTATTC
>SVOR01000009.1 GCA_015066295.1 Oscillospiraceae bacterium | reverse complement strand
CGGTGATGTTGCAACATTTGTAATGGAACAGCCTTTGATTCTCGTTCCTACTCTTGTGTTCTTCATCGGTGGCGGTTGTGTTGCCATTTGGAACCGTTTTGTTCGCGGTTAATTAAATACGGTGCGGCTGAAATATGCCGCACTTGTTATTATAGGTGATATTATGAGTGAATTTTTTAATTTAATATCTTATGTTTTAACTAAAGTATTTATGGACTTAAATAATCCATTTACATATATTTTTGGTTTGTTTTTTGGTTTAGGTTTAATTGTAATTTTAAAAATGTTTGTATTAGGTGATAAATAATGAATAGTTTGTATTTTGGTAGTCCCGGAGCAGGGAAGAGTACCCTTGCCGCACGTCTTGTATTTAAGAATCAAAAAAAGCAAATTTACGATAAAGTATATACTAACTTTGAGTGTAAAGGCGCTTATCAGATACAGTCTTCAGACTTTGCAACGTTCACACCTGCAGAGAATAGTTTAGTTATCATTGACGAGTCCGGTATTGAGTTTAATAATAGACGTTTTAAAGATTTGAAACAGTCCGTTATAGAATTCTTTAAGCTGCATCGACATTACGGTGTAGATATTGTATTTTTGTCTCAGTCCTGGGAGGATACCGATATAACTATTCGCAGACTTGCTAACCGTCTTATTTATATAAGAAAAGTAGGACCATTTACAATGTGCCGTAAGGTTAAGAAGTTTGTATTCGTTGATAAAGAGACTCATCAGATATGTGAAGGCTTTGAGTTTCATAAACCATGGCATTTATTGTTACCGTTTTTATTTGAGCCGCCTTTATTTATGTTTTTACGAAGTCCTTATTATTTTATGTTTGATAGTTATTCGCGCCCACAACGTCCTCAGATACCAAGAGGTAAGTGGAGCTCTGAGGAACTACCTCAGCACGTGTACGGCCGAAGGCTGTCACTCGCTGTACAGCGAGTGACTGACAAGCTGCGTAGTTCTAAATCTAAAAATAGTGAGGAAAATCAAAATGACATTCAAAGATAAAATTATAATCTATCTACATAATAAATCTGAAAGACTTGATAATGAATACTTAGACCAGGTTAATTATTATCGGTACCGTAGTCCTGACGAGAACGATTATCTCGAAATGATAATAAAAAAGACTCGCAGAGACTTGTGTAATGAGATAATAGGCGATATAATGGTATTATTGAACCTCAAACGGAATTGACTTCCAATTATACAAAATGAATATTTTGTATAATTAAGGGTAGAGGTTAATATGATATTTTGGCTAAATAGCCCTTTTACAGCCGTTTGCAGCACTTCTGATTTACTAACCCGTCTATTCTATCTATTTAACATTGACTATTTTAATTACATTATTTATAATTAGTATATAATAATTTATTTGGAGTTGTTTTTTTGAAGCACGAAATTTTATTATCTGCTCCTTTAATCATTCGTAACTTCTTAGCTTACAATGAAACCATTAAAGGTAAATCTTCTATGTCTATCGACGAATACTACTTTGATTTGCAGACCTTCTTTCGATACATTATATCATCGCGAGGTCTTGTATCGTCTGTAATCGAGTTTGATGAAATTGACATTTCGGGCGTTGATATAGATTTAATAAAAACTATCACTTTAACCGACCTATATTCATTTTTGGTATTTTGTAAAAATGAACGTGGCAACAATGCTGCAACTCGTGCTCGCAAGGCTTCAACACTTCGTATTTTCTTTAGATACTTAACCGTGCAAGAACATTTATTAGATGTTAACCCTGCCGAACTATTAGAATCCCCAAAAATTAAGCAATCACTACCAAAACACCTTTCGTTAGACGATTCCCTAAAATTACTAAATTCAGTAACGGGTAACAATGCCGAGAGAGATTACTGTATTTTAACCTTATTTTTAAACTGTGGTATGCGTTTATCTGAGCTTGTTTCACTTAATGTTAGTGATATTAAGTCTGACGGAAGTCTTGTTATAACCGGTAAAGGCAATAAACAACGTCTTGTCTACCTAAATCAAGCCTGTATTGATGCGGTTAATGCCTATTTGGCCGTTAGACCAAACGAAGGCGTTCCTGCAAACTATAAAAACGCTTTATTTATTAGTCGTAATAAACGTCGAATTAGCAATAAAACTGTTCAGCATATAGTTAAAACCTATCTTGAAAAAGCGGGTCTTGGCGACCAAGGTCTATCAACCCATAAGCTACGTCACACCGCCGCAACACTTATGTATCAAGAAGGAAACGTTGACGTAAGAGTTTTAAAAGAAATTCTTGGTCACTCGAATCTTGGCACAACGCAAATTTATACACACGTTGCCAACAAGCAGATAGAAAATGCTATTAACGCCAATCCCCTATCCAAAGTTAAACCGAACGCAAAAAAAGACACCGATTAGGTGTCTTTTTAATATTTTATAGAATAATGCAAACCAAACCATTACAGCCCTCATTTATTACTCGTTCGAGGGTTTCTTGCAAGCGCATTCTTGCATCACTTGGCATATGTGCCAATTTGGCATGCAGACCCTCGTTTACAAGCTCGTGCAATGATTTGCCAAATATATTAGAATCCCAAATTTTTACGGGGTCTTCTTCAAATTCGCTGAGTAAATACATAATTAAGTCTTCGCTTTGTTTCTCACTGCCCACAATCGGACTAACCTCGGTTGTAATATTAGCCTTCATCATGTGAATTGATGGTGCCGAAGCACGAAGTCTAACGCCATATCTGCCGCCTTGTCGCATAATTTCGGGCTCCTCAAGGGATAATTCCTCAATTTGCGGCATCACAATACCATAGCCCGTAGATTCAACCTCATCTAACGCATTTTTAAAGCGCAAATACTGCTTTTTAATAGCCGATAATTCTATTAAATTCTTAAGTAAATCTTCATCATCACTAATATCTATTTCTGATAGCTCGGTTAAAATCTTATAGTATAATTCCTTGGCAACCGAAATATTCACCAAAGCAGAACCTGAGCCCAAATTTATGCTGTCTGTATTTGCACTACTAATAAACTGATTATCGCTGACCGCGTCCTTAAATAGACTAATATCACGAATTCGTGTCAGACCATTACAAGAATTTTTAACACTATCAACAATATCGGCGCGCAACCAATGTTCAAGCGGCAACGAGTTAATCCACAGCGGAAAATTAACCTTAATTTCCTTAATTGGAAACTCGTATAAAATTTGTGCCAAAATATTCTTAATATCGCCCTCTGTTAAATCTAAACAGTTTACAGCAATTACGGGTGTATGGTACTCCTCGCTTAATTTAGAGGCTAAATTTTGCGATTCATCAGAAGTAGGATTTGAACAGTTTAAAAGCACAACAAACGGCTTGTTAATTTCTTTTAGCTCGCTAATTACTCTTTGTTCGGCCTCATAATATTCCTCACGCGGTATATCACTAATTGAACCGTCGGTAGTAATTACAAGGCCAATTGTTGAATGCTCGTTAATTACCTTTTTTGTACCAATTTCGGCAGCCATATTAAACGGTATTGCGGTATCGTACCAAGGGGTCATAACCATTCTCGGTTGGTCCTCCTCGATATAACCGAGTGCGCTTGGCACGATGTAGCCAACACAGTCAATTAGTCGCACGTTAAAGCCAGCACAGTCATCCAATTTAATATTAACAGCATTTTCGGGAACAAACTTCGGTTCGGTGGTCATAATGGTTCTACCTGCGGAAGATTGAGGTAACTCGTCATTTGCTCTTTCTCTCTCAAAATGTCCGTCAATATTCGGAATAACCAATTTGTCCATAAACTGCTTAATGAAGGTTGATTTACCACTTCTCACAGGACCTACAACACCAATGTAAATATTGCCGTCGGTCCTTTGGGCAATATCATTATAAATATTTGTTTGTGTTTTCATAAAAAATCCTCCGCTCATAAATTTCCACTTGTTAAAGGATATGAGCGAAGGTGTTTTTTTATGCTATTATTTATCGATATCCTCGATATCGTATGGTGTTGTTTGATAAACGAAATAGTTTAACCAGTTTGAATAAAGCAGATTTGCGTGTGCGCGCCAAGTAACCAAAGGTGGCAAGGTATCATCATCATTCGGGAAATAATTTTTAGGTACCTCAATTGGCAATCCTGCGTTTTTATCGCGGAAATATTCCTTTTTCAAGGTATCTGCATCATACTCAGAATGACCTGTTATGAATATTTGTTTGCCTTCATTGGTTGCAATGGCATAAACGCCCGCTTCATCAGAGGTTGATAAAATTTTAAGCTCAGGAATTTTTTCAAGGTCTTCCCTACTGATTGTTGTGTGGCGCGAATGCGGCACTAAAAAGGTATCATCAAAGCCTCTGAAAAGAATTGAGCTCTTATGGTCGACCTTATGCGGAAAAATACCAAACATTTTTTTATCGAGCTTATACTTTTTTATACCAAAATGGTAGTATAAACCGGCCTGTGCACCCCAACAAATATGGAAGGTGCTGTGAACGTGTTTTTTCGTCCACTCAAAAATCTCGCAAAGCTCTTCCCAATAATCAACCTCTTCAAACTCCATAAGCTCAACGGGAGCACCGGTAATAATCATACCATCGTAATAATTGTGTTTTATATCCTTAAATTGCTTATAAAACGCCAATAAATGCTCTTGCGAGGTGTTTTTTGAAGCGTGAGATGAAGTATTCATCAAATCAATCTCAACCTGCAAAGGCGTATTACCGAGAAGACGTGATAACTGTGTCTCAGTATCAATCTTTGTGGGCATTAAATTAAGTATTAAAATTTTAAGCGGTCGAATATCCTGCGTAATAGCACGGGTTTCGGTCATAACGAATATATTTTCGTTACGCAAAACCTCGGTAGCAGGAAGGTCGTTCGGTATTTTAATTGGCATAATAATACTCCAAATTAGTCAATTTTATCGAATGCTTGCTGTAAATCAGCAATTAAATCCTCGGCATTTTCAATGCCGCAAGAGAAACGAATTAGGTCACCAGGTACACCTGCCGCAATTAGTTCTTCATCATTCATCTGACGGTGAGTTGCACTTGCAGGATGTAAACAACAGGTTCTTGCATCGGCAACGTGGGTCTCTATTGCGGCAATCTTTAAGTTTTTCATAAGCTTTTCAGCGGCAGCTCTGCCACCCTTAACGCCAAAACTAACAACACCGCAAGAGCCGTTGGGTAAATACTTCTTAGCTAAATCGTAGTACTTATCCCCTTCTAAATCGGGATATGAAACCCAAGCAACCTTCTCGTTATTTTTAAGATATTTTGCTATTGCAAGCCCGTTTTCACAATGCTTTTTCATTCTGAGGTGTAAGCTTTCAAGTCCAAGATTTAAAAGAAATGCATTTTGCGGAGACTGAATTGAACCAAAGTCGCGCATTAACTGTGCAGTTGCCTTGGTAATAAATGCACCCTCAAGTCCAAAACGCTCTGTATATGTTACACCGTGATAGCTGTCATCGGGTGTACAAAGACCCGGATATTTATCGGCATATTTAGTCCAGTCGAATTTACCTGAATCAACAATACAACCGCCAACGCCTGCACCATGGCCATCCATATATTTCGTGGTTGAATGAGTAACAATATCTGCACCCCACTCGAAAGGACGACAGTTAACGGGTGTCGCAAAGGTATTATCAATAATAAGCGGAACACCGTGTTTATGTGCTGCATTTGCAAATTTTTCAATATCCAACACGCTAACTGCAGGGTTAGCAATGGTCTCACCAAATACTGCCTTTGTGTTAGGTCTAAAAGCAGCCTCTAACTCTTCGTCGGTACAGTCGGGTGAAAGAAAGGTAAATTCAATACCCATCTTTTTCATTGTAACGGCAAAAAGATTATAAGTGCCGCCATAAATAGCCGATGAAGAAACAATATGGTCACCGCAGTTTGCAATATTAAATATGCTGTAGAAGTTTGCTGCCTGACCTGATGAAGTCAGCATAGCGGCAGTGCCACCCTCCATATCGCAGATTTTAGCGGCAACGCTATCATTTGTAGGGTTTTGAAGACGGGTATAGAAATAACCGCTTGCCTCAAGGTCAAACAACTTACCCATATCTTCACTTGTTGCGTATTTAAAGGTTGTGCTCTGGATAATAGGAATTTGACGCGGTTCGCCGTTTCCAGGTGTATAACCGCCCTGAACACATTTTGTTTCAATATTGTAGTTGCTCATTAGCTTATCCTCCAAAAATTAGAGTTCAATTCTCCACCCAAACGGGTCTTCTGTCTTACCCCACTGAATACCGGTGATGGTATCATAGAGTTTTTGAGTAAGCTCGCCAATTTTTCCGCCGCCGATTTCCATAACGTCATCAACATAGCGAAGCTTACCAACGGGAGAAACTACAGCGGCAGTACCTGTGCCAAATACTTCCTCAAGCTCACCCGATTTAGCGGCAGCAACGAGTTCATCAACGCTGATTTTTCTCTCTTCAACCTCATAACCCCAAGATTTGCAAACCTGAATTACAGAGTTACGTGTAATACCGGGTAAGATGCTACCATTGAGCATAGGTGTAACAATCTTGCCGCCGATTTTGAAGAAAATATTCATAGCGCCAACTTCTTCGATGTACTTTCTCTCAACACCGTCGAGCCAAAGTACCTGAGAATAGCCGCCATCGTGTGCTTTTACCTGAGCAATAAGGCTTGCGGCATAGTTACCGCCTGTTTTAGCAAAGCCCATACCACCCTTAACGGCACGTACGTATTCATCCTCAATCCAAATGCCAACAGGTGCTAAACCACTCGCGTAGTAAGCGCCACTTGGAGAAAGAATTACGATGAACATATAGGTCTTTGAAGGTGCAACACCGAGGAAATCGTCGGTTGCAATAACAAAAGGACGGATGTAAAGCGAAGTACCCTCGTCGGTAGGAATCCAATCCTTATCAATCTTTACAAGCTCGGCTACTGCCTGAACGAAATCTTCTTCCGGAATCTCAGGGATGCAAAGACGCTCATTAGAAGCGTTTGCACGCTTAGCATTCATATCGGGACGGAAAAGATAAGCGTTGTCGCCGTTTCTATACGCTTTAAGACCTTCAAACATTTCCTGACCGTAATGGAACACCATTGATGCAGGAGATAATTCAAGGTTGTGATAAGGCTCAATACGTGCATCATGCCAACCCTTGCCCTCTGTATAGTTCATAATAAACATATGGTCGGTAAAAATACGACCGAATCCTAAAGCAGCACCTTTTGCAGGTTTTTCTTTCGGATTTGTTGTTTTTGTAACTTTAATATCTAACATTAAAATACCTTCTTTAAATTATTTAAAATCATAACCAAGCTTAATTGCTTTTAGGTTGATACCTGACATTTCAGCCTTACGCGGAGGAATTACCTTTTCAAGAGCCGCCTCGGTACCATCAATGGTAAACTCATTACAAGCATCTAAAAGCTTACCAATAAGAATCATATTAGCAAGTGTAGAGAAGCCTTCATCACTTGCCATTTTTGTAGCAGGCACATAGTAAACCGATACATCATCACGGTCGATTTTCTCATCAATTAAGGTAGAATCAACAATAATGACACCACCCGATACAACGCTATCCTTATACTTCAATAAAGACGGCAAATTCATTGCAATTAAGCAATCGGGTGTAGAGACAATCGGTGAGCCAACCGGAGTATCACTGATTATAATACTGCAGTTAGCGGTACCGCCACGCATCTCAGGACCGTAGGACGGCAACCAGCTTACGTTTTTATCCTCAATTAGTCCCTTGTAGGCTAAAAATTTACCTGCAAAAAGAACGCCTTGACCGCCGAAACCGGCAATAAGAATTTGTGTAGTTTTCATAATTATTGCCCTCCCGACTATTTATCACTATCTGCACTGCGGTCTTTGTAAACACCGAGCGGATAGTAAGGAATCATTTTTTCTTCAACCCATTCCAAAGCCTTTTGCGGTGTCATACCCCAGTTGGTAGGACAGCTTGAAACAACCTCAATAAGTGAGAAGCCTTTGTTGTTGATTTGGTTTTCAAAAGCCTTTTTGATGGCCTTTTTTGCGTTTCTAACGTTTTTAACGTTATTTACTGCAACACGCTCTAAATACTCGGGACCATCAAGCTCTGATAACATTTCGCAAACCTTTATAGGAAAGCCGCAATGATTAGTGTCACGACCATAGGGTGAAGTCTGTGTTACCTGACCCGGTAATGAGGTCGGTGCCATCTGACCACCGGTCATACCATAAATGGCATTGTTAACAAATATAACGGTGATATTTTCATTACGAGTTGCTGAGTGTACGGTTTCTGCCATACCGATTGATGCTAAGTCGCCATCGCCCTGATATGTAAATACAATATGATTTTCAGGATCTGAACGCTTAAGTCCAGTTGCAACGGCAGGAGCACGACCATGAGCCGCCTCTACCATATCACAGTTAAAGTAATTATAAGCCATAACAGAGCAACCAACAGGCGCAACACCAATTGTTTTACCCTCAATGCCTAATTCATCAATAACTTCGGCAACAAGACGGTGAATGATACCGTGTGTACAACCCGGACAATAGTGCATTGACACGTCAGCCAAAGCCTTTGGTTTTTCAAAAACTACCATTACTTGTTACCTCCCTTTGAAGCTTCAATAATTTTTTCTAATACCTGCTCAGGTGACGGAATCATACCGCCTGCGCGGTTGCAAAGAGTAACCGGCTTTTTACAACCTGTTGCAAGACGAACGTCCTCAATCATCTGACCCATTGAAAGCTCAACCGAAATAAAGGAATTAACCTTATCGGCAGCCTTTGCAAATACGTCTGTCGGGAACGGCCAAAGAGTAATAGGACGGATAAGACCAACCTTAATACCCTGCTGACGAGCTGCTATGATAGCATTCTTCGAAATACGCGCAGCGATACCAAATGCAGCAACGCAAATTTCGGCATCATCCATCATAAATTCCTCGTACATAACCTCGTTTTCCTCAATTGTCTTATATCTCTCAAAACGAGCAAAGTTAAGCTGTTCGAGTTCATCAGGAATAAGTGACAAAGAGTTAATGATATTGTGCTTACGCTGCATCTTGGTACCGGTAACAGCCCAAGATTTATCATATTCATTGATTTCGGGTTCTTTAAGCTCAACCGGTTCCATCATCTGACCCATTGTACCATCTGCCAAAATCATAGTAGTCATACGGTATTTTTCTGCAAGGTCAAAGCCCTTGATGGTAAGGTCTGCCATTTCTTGAACAGACGACGGTGCCAAAACTATCATACGGAAGTCACCGTGACCGCCTGCCTTTGTAGCCATAAAGTAGTCGGACTGTGAAGGCTGAATGCCGCCAAGACCGGGACCACCACGCTGAACGTTAACGATAAGACCGGGCAAATCACTACCGGCCATATATGAAAGACCTTCACTCTTTAAGGCAACGCCCGGGCTTGAAGAAGAAGTCATAACACGCTTACCGGTTGAAGCAACGCCATAAACCATATTTATAGCGGCAACCTCGCTCTCAGCCTGTAAAAACGTACCGCCGATTTTAGGCATTCTTTTAGCCATATAGGCCGCAATTTCAGTTTGAGGAGTTATAGGATAACCAAAATAGTGTCTGCAACCAGCCATAATAGCGGCTTCAGCAATTGCTTCGTTACCCTTCATAAGTACCTTTTTTGCCATTTTTACCCCTACCTTTCAACAGTTATAATACAATCGGGACACATAGTTGCACAGAATGCACAACCAATGCACTGACTCTCGTCGGTAATCTCGGCGGGAGAATGTCCTTTTTTGTTGATTTTGTCTTTTGCGATAACAAGAAGCTTTTTGGGACAAGCATCAACGCAAAGTCCGCAACCCTTACACATATCGGTTTTAAAAGTAAGCTTCGCCATTCTAAATACCCCCAGTATTTATATCAAAATATTTTGTTTGTAAGGTCAAAGAAAATAAATTATCAACCTTGCCTAATAACTGACCGTAAAGATCTGCCTTGACGCAGTTCATAACCACAGGCAGCCCCGTACTGTCAGAAATCTTTTTTATATATTCCAAACTCATAATAACGTCATCCGAAGTTGTTTCGTTACCGAGGTTAGAATTATTAACAATTCCCGTGAATTTAATGCCGCAGGCGGCCTCAATTTCACGCATAACAGTGATTGTATCCTCAGGAGTTGTAGTGAGCGGTCTGAAGCAATTAGCAACAAACAGCATATCGTAGTTGTTTTCCTCTAATATGTACGGCACGTAACGGCCCAGCGCCACCGCACCTTGGTCGTCACCACCAATATCTATTATACCATACTTTGATTTGTTTTGCACTACTTTATACATTTCTTGAGGCAAAGCCGGAATATCAAGATTGGAATTCGTAAAAGACGAGCAAACAAGCTCAATTCCCTTCTCAATAAATTCGGCCTCACTGTCTTTGGTTCTGAAATATGGATTAACTATATCCAAATCAGCAATTATTACAGGTAAATTACGTGCGCAAAGTTCAAAGGCATAATTAACTGCGATGTTTGTCTTACCGCTGCCGTAATGACCTGCGAATAAAGTAAGTCTTTTAGCCTTCATATTTTCCTCTATAGCTTATTGCGAATTATTTTACCGCTAACGGTCTTGGGCAACTCGTCGCGGAAAACAACGATACGCGGATATTTGTAAGGTGCCGTATGCTCCTTAACGTAAGTTTGGATTTCCTTCTTTAATTCCTCGGTACCCTCGGTGCCCGGTGTAAGTACAATGCTTGCCTTAACAACCTGACCACGAATTTCATCGGGAGCAGCCGAAACGCCACATTCGAGAACATAAGGTAATTCCATAATAACGTTTTCAATTTCAAACGGTCCAATACGGTAACCCGACGACTTAATAACGTCGTCAACACGACCAACATACCAATAGAAACCGTCCTCATCACGCCAAGCAACGTCGCCTGTGTGATAGTAGCCGTCGTGAAGCACCTCATCGGTCTTTTCTTTATCCATATAATAACCGGTAAACAAGCCACAAGGCATACCTTGTGAAACGTCAATACAAATTTCGCCGTTTTCACCGTCTTTAACACGTTTGCCGTCGCTATCAAGCAATGCAACGTTGTAAATCGGTGCAGGCTTACCCATAGAGCCGATTTTATGCGGTGCGCCAATCATATTGCCGATTATCATGGTGCTCTCTGTCTGACCAAATCCTTCAAGAATTTGTAGACCCGTAGCTTTTTCAAACTGACGGTAAACCTCGGGGTTTAGCGCCTCGCCTGCTGTTGACATGTGTCTTACAGATGAGAAATCATATTTTGAAATATCCTGCTTTACCATCATTCTAAGCATCGTCGGCGGTGCGCAGAAGGTAGTAATATGATATTTTTCAAACATTGGCAGAATTTCAGCCGCATCAAAGCGGTCAAAATCATAAACAAAGGTTGCCGCCTCACACAACCATTGACCATAGAGCTTGCCCCACATTGCCTTTGCCCAACCTGTGTCGGAAATGGTAAAGTGAAGTCCCTCGGGGTCAACATAGTGCCAATATTTAGCGGTGTGGAAGTGACCCAAAGCATATTTGTAATTATGGGTAGCAATTTTGGGATAACCCGTTGTACCCGATGTAAAATACATCATCATTGTATCGTTGCCGCAGGGTGAATCAACTGTACGCTCAAAATGAGTACTGAATAGTGTATATTCTTCATCAAAACTGCGCCAACCCTCGCGCTCACCGTTAACGATTAGCTTATTAACAAGACTGGGTGACTTCTCTGCCGCGATTTCAATTTGTCTTGCGGTATCGCCATCGGCAGTACAAATAACAGTGCTGATGCCCGCCGCATTAAAGCGATATTCAAAGTCGTGGTCTAAAAGCTGATTCGTTGCAGGAATCGCAATTGCACCAAGCTTATTAAGTCCAAGAATAGCAAACCAAAACTGATAATGACGTTTAAGAACGAGCATTACCCTATCGCCCTTTTTAATACCGAGCGATTTAAAGTAATTAGCGCACTGGTTAGACGCTTTTTTCATATCCTTAAAGGTAAATCTGCGCTCGCTTAAATCCTTACCGATATAAAGCATTGCAAGCTTTTCGGGCTCACGTTCGGCAAGTCCGTCAACCAAATCAAATGCGAAATTAAACTTATCGGTATTCTTAAAGGTGATTTTTGTAGGTGTGCCGTTTTCGTCAACCTCGGTATCAATAAAGTTTTTATAAATACGTGGTTTCTTATCGCTTGGAGCAGCCTTTTTAAGTGTTACAGCCTCGCCCTTGGTAAGCTCGGGAATGGGCTCGCCTGTCGGATTAAGTACAATTGCATAGAAAAGACAGTCGCTGCCATTAGTCGCAATCATACCGTGCGGTGTACTACTATCGTAATAAATAGTATCACCAGGTCCTAAAACCTCTTTATGCTTACCAACCTGAACAAGTAAGTGACCTTGAATAATGATATCACATTCTTGTCCCGAGTGTGAGGTTAGTTCAATTTCGCGCTTCTGTGCTTCCTCGCTGTATACACTATGTACGTAAAGAGGCTCAGCAATTCTGTTTTGAAAAGCTGATGCCAAGTTATAATATGTCATACCATGCGCTTGCTCAATCCTTTGACCGCCGCCCGCTCTTGTTACAACCAGAGATTTAAGTTTCGGACTGCTGCCCTCAATAATATCGGTAACGTCGACGTTAAATGCTTGTGCACAACGATAAATAAAGGCAAAGTTAAGGTCACTCTTGCCGTTTTCACAATTAACGTATTCGCTTTCGCTTATGCCTGTTTTTTCAGCCATTTGTGCCGTGGTCAAGCCTTCAATTTCGCGCAGTTCTTTAATACGCGATGCCATTTCCTTGATTTTTAAATCAAGTCCTGTCATTTGCTCCATAATAACCCTCCAAAATAGCTTTGAGAACGAAAAACTCGCCTCAAAGACGCAGAAAATCTTTGAGACGAGTTAAAAATCATAACCCGCGGTACCACTCAAATTGCAGTTTTAAACCGCCACTCTCGGATTCTGTCAAATCCTATGCCTTTACGCAGCAATCACGAAAGGGTTCTACTAATCTAAGTATAAGACGTTCTTCCCTTCGGCTCAGAAGCTACATATCCAAAATTAGTTTTATTGGCTCGCACCAAACGCCAATTCTCTGAAAAACATCATAAAGGATAACTCTTCTTCAACGCTTTTGAAAATTTTTAAAAATTATACCACATTTTACTGTGTTTGTCAATATAAATAAAACAAAAAACTCGCCTCAAATTGCCTTGAGACGAGCTAAAAATTTAACCAATTTTAAGTTATAAAAATTAAATATCATTTCTTATAATATCATCAAGTGATTCGCGGCGAACAGCAACGTAGGAATCGCCCTTATTAAGCATAACAATGGGCGGTCGTGCAATTCTGTTATAATTCATTGCCATTGAGAAGTTATATGCACCGGTAGTGCAAACGGCAAGGATATCACCACGCTCGGTTTCAGGTAATAAAACGTCGGGTTGAATAATATCGCCGCTTTCGCAGCAACGACCAACTACGTCACACTTTAAGGTAGCCTCGGCATTTGCCTTTGCAGCATTAAAAAGAGTGTATTCCGACTCATAGAGTGCGTATCTCGGGTTATCCGACATACCGCCGTCAACCGAAACGTAATTCTTATAACCTGTAATTCTTTTTACGGTACCAACAGTGTATAAGGTCATACCTGCATCGGCAACTATGCTTCTGCCCGGCTCCATAAGAATTATCGGTAAATCAAGCCCTAATTCATTACAGTTTGATTTAATAAAATCAGCAACCTCGGCAATATTAGCAGCAATATCAATAGTTGGGTCATTCTCGGTATATCTAACACCATATCCACCACCGAGATTAAGCTCTTTGGTTTCGAAGGCAAAATCCTTTTTCATTTTTGCCATAAACTGCAGCATAATTTCTGCACCACGCAAAAACGTATCCGAATCGAAAACCATTGAGCCAATATGACAGTGGAAACCACACAAATCGATATTTTTAAAGCCTAAGGTGTACTTAACAATTTCTTCGGCCTGACCTGTCTCAATAGCGGTACCAAATTTTGAATCAACCTTACCCGTATTTACAGCCTCATAGGTATGGGTATCAATACCGGGTGTGAGTCTTAAAAGGATTTTTTGCTTAATGCCTTTTTTCGCGGCATAACGGTCAATAACCTCTAATTCCTCACGATTGTCAACCACAAAATGTCCAACGCCGTTATCAATTGCAAACTCAACGTCAAAATCGGTTTTATTATTGCTATGAAAATAAGCCCTCTCAAGCGGATAACCTGCTTTGAGTGCGGTATATATTTCACCAATTGAAACAACGTCAACGCACATGCCTTCGCTTTCGACTATATTATAGATTTTTTTGAAGGAATTAGCCTTGCTTGCGTAAAGAACAGCATATTTGTCGCCAAAATTCTCGCGCATAGCATTAACGTAGGTTTGGCATTTTTCTCTGATTTTTTCTTCATCAAGCAAATAAAGCGGCGTACCGTACTTTTGTGCTAACTCTGTTACGTCTTGACCCGCAAAGGTTAAAACGCCATTATTATTTATCGAAATATTATCGCAAATCATTATTATTCCTCATTAACAAACTTGTTGTAAATTGCCTTAATGGCGTTCTTATAGTCCTTATCCTCAACACCGATTATGATATTAAGCTCACTTGAACCCTGGTCTATCATTCTGATATTGATATTTGCGTCGGCAAGTGCCTTAAATATCTTTGCGGCAGTACCGGCAGCACTAATCATACCACGACCAACAACGGCAACCAAAGCCAAATTTTCAAGCAAGGTAATAGAATCGGGATTTACCTTTTTAACGATGTCGGCAGTAATATTGCCCTTGAACTCCTTGATATCATCAGAGCGAAGTACAATGGACATTGTGTCAATACCACTCGGTAAATGCTCAAAACAGATATTATGATTTTGAAGTGTTTCAAGAACGCGTCTTGTAAAGCCAACCTCTGAATTCATCATATCTTTCTCGATATAAATCGCTGTAAATCCGGGCAAGCCTGCAACACCTGTAATTACCGTTTCGGTAGAGTCGGTTGTTGCCTTGGAAACAATCATAGTACCCTTATCCTCAGGCGCATTGGTGTTTTTAATATTTATCGGTATGCCTGCCTTACGTACGGGGAAAATTGCCTCCTCGTGCAAAACAGTTGCGCCCATATAAGATAATTCGCGAAGCTCACGATAGGTAATCTCGCTAACGGTTTTCGGATTTTCTACAATTCGTGGGTCAACCATCAATAGACCCGAAACGTCGGTCCAATTTTCGTAAATATCAGCAAGAACGGCACGAGCAACCAACGAACCCGTTATATCTGAACCACCACGTGAGAAGGTCTTAATAGTACCGTTAGGCATTGAGCCGTAAAAGCCCGGTAAAACGGCGTATTCGTACTTCTCAAGCACCTTAGCAATAGTAATATTGGTTTTCTCAGTATCAAGAGAGCCATCATTATTAAAGAAAATGCACGAGCCTGCATCTACAAATTTATAATCAAGATATTTTGCAAGAATCTTGGCGTTAAGATATTCACCACGGCTTGCAAAGTAATCGCGACCAGCGTGGTTCATAAAAGAAGTTCTGATATTCTTAAAATCCTCCTCTAACGAGAAGTCTAATCCTAAATCGGCAATGATTTCTCTGTAACGATTTTCAATTGCGTTAAAGCTTGTCTCGGCATACTCTTCATCATAAAGATGCTCGAAACAATCAAGCAGCATATCGGTAATTTTAATGTCATTTGCATGACGCTTACCGGGAGCCGACGCAACGATATAACGACGCTCTTTTTCGGCCTTAATTATATCGGCAACCTTTCTGAACTGATTGGCATCGGCGAGTGAACTACCGCCAAATTTTAATACCTTTAACATGAGTTTTCCCCCATAAATAAAATACTTAAAAAAAGGATAGTCGCAAAACGACTATCCGCCAAAAACAAAAAATGTTAAGCAGATAGCACTCCGCAGAAAACTGCGACAACAAAACAGGTATTAACCCGTTTTGCCAGTACGATTGTTGGCAACAACCGCCTTCGGCGCCGATTCCTTTCATTGCGGTAACGCTTGCCAAGCTTATACACCGCGATTACTAATAATCAAACGCACCTCTATCACTTCAAAGATAATAACACAGAAATTATACTCTGTCAACTAAAAATTGCTTTAAAGCTGTATTTTAAACAGCTTTTGAGCATTTTCGTAGAATATTTTTTTATATTCATCCTCATCTAAACCAAGATTCAGTAGATATTCAACCTCATCTTTGGGATTCCACATTGGATAATCGGTACCAAACATAATTTTTTCGGCGCCGTATGTTTTTATATACCTTCTCGCCTGCTCTTTACTTATAAACGGAAAGGTTGACGAGGTGTCAACAAAGAAATTCTTATAAGACTTTAGCTCTTCAACAGCGTTTTCCCAAACCGAATAACCACCAAAATGGGCACCGATTACCGTTAAATCGGTATAGGTTTCAAGAATTGGTTTTAATCGGTTGGGATTTGACATATCATAGCGAGAATCCCCCGTGTGAATAAGAACGGGTAATTTACCCTCGCATTTTTCATAGATTTTAAGGCAACGGTAGTCATCAATTTTAAAGCCTTGAATTTCGGGATGAAGTTTAACACCGCGAAGGCCTAAAGAAACGATATTTTCAATATCGCCCTCTAAATCGTCACTATCGGGATGCAGAGTGCCGAGTCCCGTCATATTTGTGTTTTTTGAAACAAGGTCGGCAATAAAACTGTTAATTGATGCAACCTGCTTAGGCGTGGTGGCAACAGAAAAAACTATATAATGCGAAATTCGTGCCGCAGCACCGATACTGCCAAGCTCCTTGGCAGTACCATTATAGTGCATTTTAATATCATAAAATTTACCCGTTGCATCAGATGCCTTTTGGGCGATTTTATCGGGATAAATATGGCAATGGCAATCAATAATCGGATACATTACATCTTATGCAGAAAGAAAAGAATTGACAAATTATAAGCCAAGCTTTTTAACTGCATCCTCCCGCATCTTATATTTTAATATTTTGCCCGCCGCATTCATTGGGAAGGAATCTACAAAATCGATATATCTCGGTACCTTATGACGTGCCATATGGTCGGAAATATACTTCTTCATTTCTTCCTCGGTCATTGTCTCGCCCTCTTTTAGTATGATGCAAGCCATAATTTCTTCACCATACTGTTTATCGGGTACACCAATAACCTGAACGTCACTCACCTTGTCACAGGTATAAATGAACTCTTCTATTTCCTTAGGATAGATGTTTTCACCACCGCGAATAATCATATCCTTAAGTCTGCCTGTTATACGATAGTTACCGTCGTCATCCCTGCAAGCGAGGTCACCCGTATGAAGCCATCCATTCTCATCAATAGCCTCAGCGGTGGCGGTGGGCATCTTGTAATAGCCCTTCATAATATTGTAACCGCGTGCAACAAATTCGCCGTTAACACCGTTTGGACATTCTTTGCCTGTGTCAGGGTCAACGATTTTGCACTCAACGTTAGCAAATGCGCTACCAACCGTCTCGGTACGTACTGTTAAAGAATCATAGTAGCTGCTCATAGTACAGCCCGGTGACGCTTCGGTCTGACCGTAAACCGAAACTATTTCACGCATATTCATAACCTCTGTCGCCTTTTTCATTAAATCGGCAGGACAGTTAGCGCCGGCCATAATTCCTACACGAATATGTGAGAAATCGGTCTTGGCAAAATCGGGATGCTCCATCATTGCAATAAACATTGTGGGCACACCGTTAAAGGTCGTTATGCGCTCAGAGTTAATGCAAGCGAGTGCTGATTTTGGTGAAAAATACGGTAACGGACTCATGGTTGCACCATGTGTCATAGATGCAGTCATAGAAAGCACCATACCAAAGCAATGGAACATAGGCACCTGAATCATCATGCGGTCGGTAGTTGATAATTCCATATGGTCACCAATGTATTTACCGTTATTTACAACGTTATAGTGGGTAAGCATTACACCCTTCGGGAAGCCTGTTGTACCCGACGTGTACTGCATATTACAAACGTCGTCCTTTTCAACGGCGGCGGCAAGTCTATACACTTCGCTAATCGGCACCTGAGAAGCAAGCTCGAGCGCTTCATTCCAGTTAAGACAGCCTTTCAGTCTATATCCAACAGTAATTACGTTGCGCAAAAACGGTAAGCGTTTTGCATGCAATGGCTCCCCTGCCTTAGTATTTTTAAGCTCAGGGCACAATTCAGCAATTACGTCACCATAATTGCAGTCCTTACCACCCTCGGTCATAATTAAGGTGTGGGTATCTGACTGCTTTAAAAGATACTCTATTTCGTGAATTTTGTAGGCGGTATTTACTGTTACGAGCACTGCGCCAAGCTTAACGGTAGCCCAAAAAGCAATATACCACTGCGGCACGTTAGAAGCCCAAACCGCAACGTGCGAGCCTGCCTTAACACCAAGTGCAATAAGTGTACGTGCAAATTCGTCAACGTCATCTCTAAATTCGCTGTAAGTTCTTGTATAATCAAGAGTTGTATACTTAAAAGCATACTGGTCAGGGAATTCCTCAACCATGCGGTCAAGCACCTGTGAGAAGGTTAAATCAATAAGTCTATCCTTCTCCCAAACGTATTTACCCGTGTGGGCGCGGTTGTAATAAAGTGCCGAATCATTTTTTGAAGTGTCGCCAAACTGACGCATAAAGTTGACAAATTGTGAGAAAATTATCTCCATATCGTCAAGTTCTTCGCACCATTTGGGGTCCCATTCAAGCGAGATAAACTCGTCAAAATTAACCGAGCGCAAGGCGTTCATCATTTCATTTATAGGAAGCTCGCCCTCACCTAAAAGACAAAATTCGGTCGTATCATCCTTTTTGACCGCATCCTTAATGTGAACATGGCGAACGTATGCACCAAGGTTCTTAATGGTTGTGTCTGCCGTCTCGTTTCCACAAAAATATGTGGAATACATATCCCAAAGTGCCGCAAGATTATCCGACGCAAATCTTTCGAGCAAATCTCTCAAAGCCGCGGTATCACAATATACACCGCAGGTTTCTATCAAAATCGTAATTCCGTTTTGCTCGGCTTTGGGCAGAATTTCAGAAATAACATCAGACATAATTTCGCTGACCGATTCGACAGAATCATCACTGATAGCGCGAATTCTGACATAAGGTATATGTAAATTCTTAGCGATTTGCATACACTTTGTTATTTCACCAATTGTTTCACCGCGTTTTGATTTATCACAAGGATTGCAGACAGTATCAATACACGGAAGACTTAACTTCATTTCGTACAGTTTGCGCACGGTAGCATTGGCGGCATAATCATAAAATGCGCCATCCTTTTCGGTAAAAAGCGGATTATAAATGTTGTGCAGTTCAATACCCTTAAAATTGAGGTCTTGTGCTATTTCACAAAACTCATCGAAGGAATTTCCGTGCCAACCCTTTGTTGAGAAAGAGAGTTTCATATATTAACCTCCTCGTAAACAATCTTGTTTACGGCAGCAAGATATGCTTTAATTGCGGCGCCAATAATATCGGTTGAAATACCGTTACCCGAATAAAGCTTACCGCCAGAGCGTAATTTCACGACAGCTGAGCCCATAGCCTCGGTACCTTCGGTTACCGACTGAATTTGGAAATCATCCAATTCATAGCGGTGACCGATAATCTGCTCAATAGCCAAAAATGCAGCATCAATAGGACCGTCGCCAATGCTAACACCCTGCAATTCTTTGCCGTCCATTTCGAGTGTAATTTGTGCAGTTGCAGAGATGATATTACCGTTGTTAACCAAATAGCTGATTAACTTGTAGGTAGTAGGCACCTGTAAAGCTACGCTTGCAACAATTGCATCAAGCTCTTTAACCGTAACATTTTTCTTCTCAGTAACACGTAAAAATTCCTCGTAAACCTTAGCATTATCTTCTTCGCTTAAATCGTAGCCAAGCTTATAAACAGCAGAACTAACGGTTTGTGCGGTATCCTTATTGCTGAGTACAACTTCGTTATTATCTGCATCAGCAGAGGATACAATATTCTTTTGATTTTTTGAATTACCGATTATCCAGTTAATCTGATTATAAATTCTGTTAAGCTCGGTCAATTTAAGAGTAGACTCAAAACCGTAGTTTTGACCTGCATTTTTAATTATTGAACCTATGGTCATAACCGAAGAAATGTTGCCGTCAATATCGGTTTTAATAGTGTTAACACCTTTTTTAATCGACATAACGGTATTTGCTGCGGCAAGACCGTTTTTATTTTCACACATAACACCAACCGAAATATTGGTGTCGTTAATAGAATCGGTCATTTCCTTTACAAAGGCCGAAAACTCATCGGGCAACATTTCGGCAGCATTATCACACAAGGTTATAGTGGTAACACCATTCTCCTTAGCTACTGAAAACATTTCTGCTATAACGTCTTTTTCAGCACGGGTAGCATCAAGCAAGCAAAGCTCAACGTCATCAATTTTTTCTTTAGCGGCAATAATTAGCTTTTTAACAAGCTCGAGCATTGCGGGGGCTTTCTTATGACAAACATACTCCATACCAACGGTTGAAACGGGTGCCTCAATACGAAGGCGAGGCTTCTTTGCGCCGCCAAGTGCTTCAGCAGCATTATTAACGCCATCAACCGTAAGACCGGTGGCAACAGACAAAACAGTATCCTTAACAAATGAGGATATAGTTTTAACAAGAAGTGTGTCTGCCTTAATGTTCACAATTTCAGATAATTCAATAACGTCAACGTTTAGCTTATAAAGTTGACGCGCAATCTCAATTTTCTCCTTAAATGTAAAAGCGTTTTCTGCGCGACACAAGGTTCTGTCTGCGATTCTGATTTTCATAAAAATATACCTCTCTCAAAATAATTTTGCTCGGGTAATAAAAAATCCCCGAGACTGCATAAAAGCAATCTCAGGGACGAATAATTTATCCGTGGTACCACCCTGATTACCGCACAAGCGGTCACTCATTAAGACTCTAACAAGTCCAAAGCCATGATAACGGGGCATCCGTAGCAATCTACCAAACCAAAGGTTCTTCAATGCTCTACTCCGGAATGAGACTGCTAATTTAAATTTGTGTTATCTCGCACCAAACGATAACTCTCTGAAAGCAAACTATAAATAGCATAATTCCATCACAGTATTTAAAATATAAGATGATATTATCACTTTACATATAAAAAGTCAAGGCTTTTTTAAAAAAATGTTGACTCTCAAATGCCATAATGTTAAGATAATATAGGCATTTGCCAAATTTTATAACAAGAGGTGAAATTAAATGGACGCAGACAGTGGTAATATCACACCTTTGGGGCGAAATTTTACATTGCAGACCTTAAAATTGCGTCTGTTTGATTTATAAACCCCGTAAGATGTGTTTTACTTCCGTTCCCTGCAAATTTTTTAAGGAGGTAAGACTATGGAAAACAATATCACAATTAGTGATACCCTACTCACACTTATTGAGAGCAAAAAATTCAGCACTATTAAAGATATTCTTGTAACTATGAATAGTGTTGATATTGCTTCATTATTTGAAGATATGCCTGAAGAAATTTTACCGAAATTATTTAGGCTTCTACCCAAAGAATTAGCGGCTGATACCTTTGTTGAAATGGAATCAGACCTGCAGGAGTTACTTGTCAAAGGCTTCTCTGACCGCGAACTTAAAGACGTTATTAACGAATTATACGTTGACGATGCCGTAGATATTATTGAAGAAATGCCTGCTAACGTTGTCAACAGAATATTAAAACAAGCAAGCCCCGAAATGCGCAAGGATATTAACGAACTGCTTAAATATCCTGAGGACAGCGTCGGTAGTGTTATGACTACCGAGTTTGTAAATCTAAAATCAAACGTTACCGTCGAGGCCGCGCTTGAGCATATACACAAGACCGCGCTTGATAAAGAAACAATTAACACCTGCTACGTCACCCAACGTGACCGCGTGTTGATTGGTAGTGTAACACTTCGCACCCTTATTCTTGCTAAACCGACCGATATTATCCGTGATATAATGGATACAAACGTTATGTCGGTTTCAACCGATGAGGATAAGGAATCGGTCGCCATGCTTTTCGATAAGTACGACCACATCGCAATGCCTGTCGTTGATAATGAAAATAGACTTGTCGGTATTGTTACGGTCGACGATGCTATTGACGTTATCCAAGAGGAAGCATCCGAAGATATCGAAAAAATGGCAGCTATTTTGCCAAGTGAAAAGCCCTATCTTAGAACTGGTGTGTTTGAAACCTTTAAGGCACGCATCCCTTGGCTATTGTTCCTTATGATTTCGGCCACATTTACAGGCGCTATTATTTCAAAATTTGAGTTGCAATTAACCACCTATGCCGCACTCATAGTATTTATTCCGATGCTTATGGGTACCGGCGGTAACTCAGGTAGTCAGGCATCGGTTACGGTTATTCGTGCTTTGTCACTCGGCGACGTTGAATTTAGCGATATATGGCGAGTTATTTGGAAAGAGCTTCGCGTTTCGGCAATTTGCGGCTTAGCACTCAGCGTTATTAACTTTGGCAAATTGTATCTCATTGATTATTTGCTGCTTAATAATTTTGATGCAATGGTTGCAATACCCGAAATGTTGGTTGTTTGCATTACCCTATTCTTAGTTGTGGTTGTTGCAAAATTTATTGGTTGTACTCTGCCGATTATTGCCAAGCGTTTAGGCTTTGACCCCGCCGTTATGGCAAGCCCGCTTGTAACGACAATTCTTGATGCCTTCTCGCTTTTAATTTACTTTACTATAGCGGCGCTAATATTAAAGATTTAAAAAAATCGGTATTCTTTTGAATACCGATTTTTTATATTGTTTGCGCATTTTCAATTTGTTTTTTAAGCTTTTGTATTATCCTTTTTTCAAGACGTGATATGTATGATTGAGAAATGCCGAGTGTATCGGCAACGTCCTTTTGTGTATACTCCTCATAACCGTTAAGTCCAAAACGCATCTGCATTATCTGTCTTTCGCGTCGGGATAATTTTGAAATTATTTTATTTAGCAGGTTTTTCTCATCCTCAAGCTCAATGCCGATACAAATATCGTCGCTGTCAGTACCCAAAACGTCGGACAATAATAACTCGTTGCCGTCCCAGTCAACATTTAACGGCTCATCAATTGATATTTCATTTTTTAGGTTTGAATTTTTCCTTAAATACATTAAAATTTCATTTTCTATACAGCGCGACGCATAGGTGGCAAGCTTTATATTCTTCTCGGGACAAAAGGTGTTAACCGCCTTTATAAGACCTATGGTGCCTATTGAAATTAAATCTTCGAGATTACTTGCGTTAGTCTCAAACTTTCGCGCTATATAAACAACAAGCCTTAAATTATGAATAATCAGCTGTTCCCTTGCATATTTTGGACGTGATGAAAATTGCGAAATAACCTCTGCTTCTTCCTCAAACGTTAGTGGCGCAGGCAACGTTTCGCTGCCGTTAATATAGTGTATTTTCTTGGCATAAAATAAATACAAAATTTTATTAAAAATGTCTTTTAAAAACATAGATATTCTCCTAATACATTAAAATTTCGGGATTTACAATTGCATCATAATCATCACTGAATTTTGTATTGCTTTTTAACAAAACAGGGTGATTAAAATTAAAATGCTTTTTATCGCAAATAACGGTAGCCGCGTCACACCTAAGCCCTTCTAAAATACCTTTTTCGTTTACGGTAGCACACGGAATTATTCTATATCTATTTTTATTTTCACTTTTAGAAATTTCAAAATTATTACCAAACAATTTAATAAAAATTTGGTCGCTAACAAAAAATACTGCCGCATCTCCCATAATATCGGTCACCGAATTACCCGTATCTAAAATTCCCTTAACAGATGCCCTTCTATTTTCACACAGAAATACAATATCGCATCTTTCTGCCGCAACAGCTTCTCTTTTCAAAATTGACTTTGTTATGGTAATTACTAAATAAATTACGACCGAAATTATTATTAAAAGCACTGCCGAAATATCATAATAAACGTATGTATTATTTATAAGGATGCTATTAGGCTTAAAAATAAGCCAAATAGCAAAGACAGCGCCGCCATAGACTATGGTTGCAAGCAGAAAAGAAAAGGCGTTACGTACAAAAATTTTAAGCTTTTTAAAGCCAAATGAAATAAAGGTTATTAAAAGCGCCGTTAAAATTCTATATAACAATTCGATTATTATTGGTTGTTGCGGCAGAAAAATGTAAAGTGATGAAAGCCCACCAAAAAATGCGCCTAACAGTAACCGAAAATTTTTATATTGTGCCTTATTTATTGCGGCACTAAGCAACAAAATAAAATAATCGACTATCATATTTACAATTACAAGCACGTCGGCATATATAACCATACACTCACCCCGTACGTATATTATACAGTAAAGTGTTCGTTTATTTTGTCGAAGTAAATTAAAAAACTCCCCGAAGGGAGTTTTTTAATTTCCGTATGGAAAATCAAAGGTTTTATCTGATGAAGAATCGCCATCAGGTGTAAGCTCACCCGATGAGCTTACGTAGCTTGAACCGCCAACATAACTTAACAGCTTACACTTTAATTTTTTAGGCGTATTATTTTCGCTTATTATGGTGAGCGTAATTACAGTACCTGGTTTGTTAGTTTCGATAACGTCCAAAACAACACCATCATTGATAACAGCGACGTCGTTTACGTGGGTAATTATATCATCTGCCTTTACCTTGCCAAATAAATCGCTATCTTCACTAACCTCAATAATTTTTAAGCCAAAGTGCTTACTGCCCTCAATAGAAGCCGTCGCACTGTCAAATTCCTGATAGGTAATGCCAAGGCGCGAGCGTCCGACAACCTTTCCGTTTTTAATAAGGGATTCAATAACCGACTTAACGGTAGCACTCGGTATCGCATAGCCTACCGAATCGTAATCCTCACCTACGAGCTTTGCCGACGTAATACCAATAACCTGTCCGTACATATTAACAAGTGCTCCACCCGAGCTTCCGGGATTGATTGGTGAATCGGTTTCAATTAGTTTTTCGGAATAATTGGTTGAATTTTTAACCCTACGATTAACGTAAGATATGATACCCTTAGTCACCGACGAGGCAGCAGAAGCATCTCGCGGTCTGCCAATAGCTAACACCTCTTCGCCACAAACACTCTCACCCGAATTACCAAACACAGCAGGTGTAAGCGCAGTCGCATTAACCTTAATTACCGATAAATCACTTCTTGTATCGCCTGCAATAAATTTGCCGTCATATATTTTTTCGTCAGCGGTATAAATTTTAAACTTAGCATCGGGAACGTCCTCATAAATATGGTCATTTGTAACGATATAACCATCGGCCGAATATATAACACCGCTTGCATATCCTTTTATACCGGTGTTATTATAAATTACAATACCTACAACCGATTTATTAACCGTCTTATAAATGTCCTCAGCCGAAAGCTTTTTATCGGGCTTACCAAACAATTCAATTTCACTACCGCCCGACGAATATATACCCACTAAATATCCGCAAGATACCGCAATACACAGGGCAACCGTTAAGCTAATGCATGCAATAAAAATCTTAAAGCCCCTGCCTTTTCTTTTAGGCGATGAAGCATTAACTTCATCAAATTCAATTTTTTCGTTTTCGGTATCGTCGATAACCTCAAATTGCTCATCATAATTATTAAATTCGTTCATACGTTTCTCCTATTTATTTGGTAAGGTAACAGTAAACTGCGTATACTCGCCTTCTTTACTTTGTGCAGTTATGGTACCTGAATGAATACCGATAATGGTCTTAACAATATAAAGTCCCAAGCCTGTGCTATTCTTATTCGCAGAGCGTGATTTATCCACCTTGTAAAATCTATCAAAAATATTATTAAGCTTGTCCTCGGGTATGCCTTCACCGGTATTTTTTATGATAATCTGTGTAGATTTAGCCGCGCTTTTTACCGAGAATGATATTTCACCACCAAAGTCGGCAAACTTAACCGCATTATCAACAAGATTATAAAGGGCTTGATAAAGCAAATCATAATCGCCATACACAAACGTTTTTTCGAGGTTATCAAGTCCTGTAATACTTATATTCTTTTCCTCAATTTGCTTTTCACGGCTGACAACAATATCAACCAACGTATCGGTTATGTTAAACATAATCAAATTTAGTGTAATTTCTCCCGAATCAAGCTTTGAGAGATTAAGCATAGATTCAACAACACGGGATAAGCGCTTAACCTCACTTGAAACAATGCCAAGATAATGCGGTTGTTGCGCCTCATCAATAGTTCCATCAATAATTCCGTCAATAAAGCCTGAAATGGTAGTCATAGGTGTTCGCAACTCGTGTGATACGTCGGCAATAAAGCTCCTACGCATTTTTTCGAGCCGAGCCAACGAATCGGTCATATTGTTAAAGGCAACCGACAATTCACCAATTTCGTCATTACTCATTACGGGAATTTTTTTGCTGAAATCACCCTTTGACATGGCGCGTGCCGCTTCCGACATCGATTTTAACGGCCTTGTGTACCTATATGTCATTGCATATAGAATTATAAGCATTACTATTAGTGGTATTATAGCCGAAACAAAATACATTTCGTATATTTTATTGATTAAATTTCTTAGCGACTGCGCTGATGTTGATGAAAAAACATAACCTAATATTGTGCCGTCGGCAGAAATAATCGCCTTACCAACCGTATAGTGCGATTTTTTATATAAATGATTTAGGTCATCAACCGCAAAATATTCATCCTGAGCACTTTTTAAAATATTAGGTGACATAGTTTTGCCCGCATGTGCACAATTTTCGCCGAGCATAAACTTATTACACCCACACACAATTATTCTGCCGTAATTATCGCAAATAAACGTATCTACACCTGAAACTTCATTTTGCACCGCAATAATGTTAAACATATTTCTCTTAAATTCTGCCGAATTTATATCGTTCATTACGACCTCTGCCACCGAATCACAGTTTTGGCTTAACTGAACGTACTTTTCTTCTGAAAAGTATTTTGAAACGACAAAACTCAAAATCATTACAATCGCAGATAAGCTGATAATAATTACAAGACCTATCGTAATTACTAATTTTTTAAATAACTTAAAATGCATTTTAATACCACACTATTTTGCCTCAAATTTATAACCGACGCCCCAAACTGTTTTTAGCGTCCATCTGTCCGAGGTATTTTCAAGTTTCTCTCTAAGTCGTTTAATATGCACGTCAACGGTGCGAGAATCACCGTAATAATCGAAGCCCCAAACCTCATCAAGTAATTGGTCGCGGGTATATACCCTATTGGGATTGCTCGCCAAATGATATAAAAGCTCGAGTTCTTTTGGCGGTGTATCAACGGCAACACCATCAACAATTAACTCATAATTGGTAAGGTTTATTGTAAGCTTGTCATATTTAACCTCGCAAACGTCGCTATTATTTTGCATATTTGCTCTTCTTAACACAGCCTTAATACGCGCAATAATTTCCTTGGTTTCAAAAGGTTTGGTAACATAATCATCGGCGCCAAGCTCAAGCCCCAACACCTTGTCAAAAACCTCGCCCTTTGCGGTAAGCATTATTATTGGTGTGTCCGACGTTTTGCGGATTTCTCTGCAAACTTGCCAGCCATCAAGTTTCGGCAACATTATATCAAGCAGCACCAAATCGGGTGATAAGTTATTAAATTGAGTGAGCGCAGCTTGTCCGTCATAAGCGAGAACGGCGGTGTAACCTTCCTTCTCGATATAAAGGCGCAAAAGCTCGCATATATTTTGGTCGTCATCAACAATTAAGATTTTTTTATTCAAAACAATATCACTCCTAATAACAACAATACTATATGCTATTTTACTTTGTCAAACATTATTTTTGGTTAACAAAATGTAAATAAAGTAAAACCACCCGTAAAAAACGGGTGGTAAAACAACAAAATAATTATTCAGCGTCTGCGTTTTCGTTTTCTTTCATCTTTGCGAAGCACTCGCTGCAATAAACAGGACGGTCGTCACGCGGAACAAAAGGAACCTTTGCAACTCCACCACAAGCATTACAAACAGCCTCGTGGAATTCACGCGGTGCTCTACCTGCATTCTTGCGCTTGTCACGGCAAGGCTTACAGCGCTGCGGCTCATTTACAAAGCCCTTGGACTCGTAGAATTCCTGTTCTCTTGCGGTGAAAACGAATTCTTCTCCGCAGTCCTTGCAAACTAGTGTCTTGTCTTCAAACATCTCTTTTTACCTCTCTCAGTTGGTTTTTTGGCCCCGGACGGAATTGCACCGTCATCTTAAAACGCTCTCCTCTTTAAGCTACGTAGGCATATAAAATTGAAATAATCAATGTATTTCCCTGATTTTTTTGCGCACACGACACATGGTATTATTAACCGATTTAACGGTAATACCCAAACGCTGTGCAATAACATCATACGAATTAAATTCTATGAAAGCAATCAAAACCTTATACTCAAGACTTGATAAAATTTTCTTTATATCTTCAGTTAAAATAAATGATTCTTCTTTTTCAATTAAAATTGCCTCAGGGCTCTTAACCTCAGAAATCTCAACATCATAATCTGAGTAAACAAGCTTATCTCGAGGAATGTCCTTTTTTCTGTTCTGTGAACGACAAAACGACAACAAACCACGCTTAATGCAAACCGACGCGAAGGTAGAAAACAAGGATACCTCATCCTTATATACCTTAACAGCCGAATAAAGAGCAATTAACCCTTCCTGCACTAAATCATCGTTATCGATGCCATACGACAAAGAAAATTCGCGAGCCTTATTGTTAATAAGCGGCATATATCGGTTAACCAAAATATGAAGCACGTCATCATTACCTGAATTGATGAAAGAAACTAGCTCTTCATCTGAATAATCAACCGATTTTTCATAATTAAAAAACTTCATATATGCACCACTAAAATATAGTCCGACTAATTATTTTAATAATACTATATAAAAATTATTTTGTCAAGTGAAAAAAATTGTGCATTTTTTGGTATATTTTAATAATACGGTTGACATACTAATAAATTATAATTAAAATAAATATAGTAATTATCCTGGGGGTTATTCTTTTGTATTCTGAAATCTTTAACATTTGGAAAAACAACGCTACTGCCGATGCTGATTTAATAACGGAGCTTAATTCTATCGCTGATAAGCCCGAAGAAATTTCGGACCGATTTTATACCGAATTGGAGTTTGGTACAGCCGGACTTCGAGGTGTTATTGGAGCCGGCACAAACCGTATGAACGTTTATATAGTTTCAAAGGCATCGCAAGCGCTTGCGGGCTACGTGAATTCGGTTAACAACAAGCCCAGTGTGGCTATTGCATACGACAGCCGTATTAAATCCGATTTATTTGCTAAAACTGCTGCTTCGGTACTTGCTGCAAACGGCGTTAAGGTATATATTTACAAAGAGCTTATGCCTACCCCTATGCTTTCTTTTGCAGTAAGACGCCTTAAATGTGATGCAGGTATTGTTATAACCGCAAGTCACAATCCTGCAAAATACAACGGTTATAAAGCATACGGCTCTGATGGTTGTCAAATGCCTCCCGATGCCGCAAAGTATATTATGTCTCTTATGTCAAAGATTGACTGCTTTAATGATATAAAAACTATCGATTTTGAAAAAGCAGTATCAGACGGCATTATTGAATTTATTGAAGATTGGCTGATTGAAGAATATCTCGACGAAGTGGAAAAACAGTCGGTTCGAGATAAGAACGTTGATTTATCTTCACTAAAAATCATCTATACTCCCCTTCACGGCACAGGTAACAAGCCTGTTCGCGCAATACTTAAAAGAATTGGCGTTAACGACGTCACAATTGTTAAGCAGCAGGAATTACCCGACGGTAACTTCCCTACCGCGCCTTATCCCAACCCCGAAATTAAGCAACCCTTCGAGTTGGCTCTTGATTTAGCAAAGCAGAATGGTGCTGACCTTTTACTTGCCACCGACCCCGATGCCGACCGAGTTGGTATTGCCGTTAAGGATGGCAATGAATACACCCTCGTTTCAGGTAACGACGTTGGCGCTTTACTTCTTAATTACATTCTCGAAATGCGAATTAAAAACGGCACACTTCCGAAAAATCCGATTGCCATTAAAACAATCGTAACCACCGAGGTTTGTCAGAAAATTGCCGACGACTACGGTTGCCAACTTATAAACGTTCTTACAGGCTTTAAGTTTATTGGTGAGCAAATCGCATTATTGGAAGAAAAGAATGAGGAAAACCGATATATACTTGGTTATGAGGAAAGCTACGGCTATCTGCCCGGCAGCTACGTAAGAGATAAGGATGCCGTTGTTGCATCAATGCTTATCTGTGAAATGGCGGCCTATTATAAGCAAAAGGGACTTTCGCTTCTCGACCAGCTTGATTTGATATTCAAGAAATACGGTTACTTCCTAAACTCACAAAAGAGCTTCGCCTTTGAAGGTCAAAGCGGTATGGAAACAATGAAGCAAATTATGAATAATCTTCATATCAATCCACCTGCAAAAATTGCAAATAGTGCTGTTATTATTATTGAAGATTATGAAAAATCTCTTAAAACCGACCTTTTAAACGGTAGTGAAACAAAAATCACATTACCAAAATCAAACGTTGTTGCATTTACTTTAAGTGATTCAAGTAAGGTTATATTCCGTCCATCAGGTACTGAGCCTAAGATTAAGATTTATATCTGCGCTTATGACACTGACAAAAAGGTTGCTACCGAAAAATTATCTCAGCTTGAAAATACGGTTGCTGAACTATTAAAATAATTATAAAAAAATAAAACCCGTCGTTGACGGGTTTATTTTTTATTCAGTAGTTGCAGGTGGTGCTTCGGCTTCGCCGCCCGGGTGAATTGTACACATAGGCGGAATATACTTATCCTCGGGATTTTTACCGTTTCGATACCAACCTGTTGCAGTTGACGGACAATTTGGTGTTGCCAACAGTCCTGACGTTGTGCAATATTTTTTGCTAACCGCATCGGTAAATTTGAATGATTTAGCCTTTAAGCCCTTATGAGCTACCGACATAACCTCACGCCATAAAAGCTTAGAGTTATATGCCTGTGAAGAAGTAAGCGGCTTATATTCATCAAATCCACACCAGGTTGAAGCAACAAAGTATGGTGTACCACCGGTAAACCAGCTATTGCTATTCTCGTTAGAAGTACCGGTTTTCGCAAATATCTTCATATTAGGAACGGTTGAACCCATACCGGCACCCGTACCCCCTGAGCCGTAAACAACGTTTTGCAAAAGCTTATTCATAACAGAGGCTGTTGATGCACTCATAGCGACCTTATACTTCGATTCCTTGGTAAGAATGGTGTTATCATTTTGGTCGGTAACCTTATAGTAGGTCACAGGCTCGTAATAAATACCGCCGTTACCGAAGGTTGCGTATGCAGCTGCTTCCTCAAGCGTTGTTACACCGCCGTTGGTACCACCCATTCCGAGCGGCGAATAGTTGATATCCTCTTTGGTGAGATGCTTAAGACCAAGATTTTGAGTTAAGAAATTATATGAGCTCTGTGTGGTTAATTGGTCAACGAGCATTGTGGGAATTGTATTTGCCGAAATTTTGAGTGCATATTCAATTGTTATATGACCTCTGTATTTATCACTATACCAGTTGTTTGGCTTCCATTTACCATAATAGGTTTCTTTATCGTTAACGATTGTAGAATAGGTTATGATATTGTTTTCAATAGCGGGTGCATAAGCCGACATTGGTTTCATAGTGGAACCCGGTTGACGAACCGCACTTGTGGCTCGGTTAAAGGCAAGATTCTTTTTCTTTTCGCCAAGACCGCCGACCATACCGACAACATGACCCTTATAGTCCATAACCGTCATCGATGCCTGCAAATAGTCGCCATCGCGATTTTTAATTTTGTATTTGCTCGAAGTAAAGGTCTCGTCAAGCTTATCCTGAATTTTGGGAATAACGGTTGCATAAACCTTATAACCACTTGTGTAGAAGGCGTTATATGCCTCAGACTCGGTATAGTTATATTTTGCCATTAAATCCTTAACAACGTCTTCTATTAGTAAATCAACGAAATATGAATTTATTTCAACCTCGTTAAGATTTTCCTTATTAGCCGCAATTTTTAAATTTGCGTCATACGCTTTTTTGTGCTCTTTCTCGGTAATTAAACCTTGCTCTAACATAAGATTAAGCACAGTTCTTCTACGTTCTTTATTGGCCTCGGGTTGCTTATCGGGACGATAGTCCTCGGGTGCTTTGGCAATAGATGCCAATGCCGCACATTCCTCAAGGGTTAAATCCTTAGCGCTCTTATCAAAATAGTAGTTAGAAGCAACCTCGACGCCGTACATACCGCCGCCCATAGCAATGGTGTTAAGATAACACTCAAGAATAGTATCCTTAGAATAATGTTCCTCAAGCTCACGCGCACGCATGATTTCACGAATCTTACGGTTTGCGCCTTCAAGACCGCCCGACTCATTATCCATAGTTAAGTTTTTAACCAACTGCTGTGTTATTGTCGAACCACCTTGGTTTGATGAATAGAACTTAAAAAACAGGTTCATAAAGGCGCTAAAGGTACGCTTCCAGTTAACACCCTTATGCTCTCTAAAGGTTTTATCCTCAACAGCAATAAATGCAAGTTTTAGGTTCTCGGGGATATTACCGTTTTCATCCTCAATCCAAATTCGGTTATCCTCGCCGTGTAATCTTTGATACTCGACAAATTCGGAAGAATTTGCTTCGCGCGCATAAATAGTTGTTGTGAAGTTGAGTTCAAGATTATCAAGGTCAACGTCCATTGATGAATCAACAAAGCAAAACGCATATACGAGGAATGCGCCAACACAAACGCTGCCTAAAATAACAAGTGCCAAGAAACAAGCAACAATATTTCTAACCAATTTTGATTTCGATAAAACGCTTGCTTTGGGCGCCTTCTTTTTGGAATTATTCGTTTGTTTAGCTTTATCAGAAAAGCTGTTTAAATCGATGCTACCTTCATCTCTTTTATTATTGTCCTGCTGATAATGTGACATAAAAATACCTCCCAGCCAGCAAGTTAAAAACCAAGGGAATACTTTTCCTTTTAAATTATTATATCACAAAAAAACAAAAATGGGGTTACAATTTTTTAATATTTACTAAATTTGAATAAAATTAACAATTTAGCAAAAAATAGCAACGGTGATTTTATGTATAAAAAATATACTCTGTTTGCCGTTTTGAGCCTTTTTTTACTGGCGGTTGTATTGTTTGATTATTATCACGACAAAACTCAAAATACAACTGACGAATATTACGTATTAAAAAGCGTTGATGACGTACTAACTCTTTATAAAGGTGAAAAACTTGTTAGATGTTATGACGTTGATACTAATATTTTACCGCTTACCGACCAAGATAACCTTAAAAGCGGCATTATTTTGCCTGATATGGCAGCGGTTACGCAAATAATTGAAGATTTCGACGGAAACCAATAAAATTGACTTATCCACTTGCAAATTATCGCCAAAACGATTATACTATTATTCAGGTGGTGATAAATTTGGATTTTGATGCAGTAACCGCGGGAGTTTTACCCGGCGGCCTTGTTAGCTCTGCGGAGGTTAAGGTGCTTATTTGCTACGTGCTTGACAGTGTCGGCGTACCCGTTAGCGCTACGGGACTCTGTGAACTGCTTAATTTCGAGGGTATTGCTAATATCTTTGAGGTTAGCGATAATATTGAGGCTCTTTCAAAAAGCGGCCATATTATCTGTACGGACGACCTTGGCGAAAACTATACCGTTACCTCGTCGGGTAGTGAAATTGCAAAAACACTAAAAACCACCGTTCCCCTAACCGTCAGAGATAAGGCTTGTCGCGCAACCTTAAATATGCTCGCTAAAATCCGCAACACCAACGAGACCGACATTGCCATTACGCGTGAAGGCGATAATACCTTTATCACCTGCTCGGCGCTTGATAACGATAAAACCATTATGAGTGTTAAATTGCTCGTTACTGACGAAAATCAAGCAATGAGCATTAAAAACAAATTTATTGAAAATCCGTCAGATATTTATTCACAAATAATTGATTTATTTACAAAATAAAAAGGAATTCGAAAAAATACTTCGAATTCCTTTTTTTATTGACTTTTTTCGACAAGTATATTAAAATTAAAAAGGCCAACCAAACGGTTGACCTTGGAGCTGAAGATGGGACTCGAACCCACGACCTGCTGATTACGAATCAGCTGCTCTACCAACTGAGCCACTCCAGCGAGCACAATTGATATTATAGCAACTTTTAACTATATCGTCAAGTATTTTATATGGAGGTGATTTTTTTGTCTGAGCCAATCGGTATTCTTATTAGACGCCTTAGAAAAATGAATGGTTTTTCTCAAGATGAGCTTGCAAAAAAGCTTAATATTAAGCGTTCTACCTACGCTTATCGTGAAAGAAATTCTGCTTTTACCGCCGAAGATCTAAAATTAATTTCAGAATTATTCTCTGTTTCTTTGGACGCACTGCTAAAAGGTGAAATTTCTCACCCAATTAAATTCCCGACAGAACCCAAGAACGAAGTTCAAACATTAAATCAACCAAAATTTCAAATTAAAAATGATGAAGAAGAAAATTTTGCCGTTCTCACCAACCGTGAGCGAAAGCACCTTAAAAAGTACCGTTACCTACCAAATGATTTGAAAGAATTAGTTGAAAATTATATTGATTCACTAATTAAAAACACCGAGGATTAACCTCGGTGTTTTTTTATTTACATTGAGAATTTGTGGAATACCTTTTTGCCCTTTTTAACAATAACGGCTTCGGTAAACTGTGACTGCTCATAGGTAGTTGTGGGGTCGGTAACCTTGTCGTTATTTACCGAGACGCCACCCTGCTGTACAAGACGTCTGGCCTCTCCCTTTGAAGCAGTTAATTCGCCCTTAACCATAAGGTCAAGTATGCCAATTTTACCATCAACAAAATCTGCCGCCTCTAATACTGTATTAGGCATATCTTCACTGATGCCGCCCTTTGCAAAGAGTGATTGCGAAACCTCACGAGCCTTTGCAGCCTCATCCTCACCATGAACAAGCTTTGTAAGTTCAAAGGCGAGAATGTCCTTAGCAGTATTAAGCTGACTACCCTCCCAGTCGTTCATCTTATCGATTTCCTCGAGCGGCAAGAAGGTCAACATTCTGATACACTTTAAAACGTCGGCGTCAGAAACGTTGCGCCAATACTGATAGAACTCGTAAGGCGAGGTTTTGTTCGGGTCAAGCCATACTGCGCCGTTGGCAGTTTTGCCCATCTTTTTACCCTCTGAATTCATAAGCAAGGTAATTGTCATAGCATAGGCATCCTTACCGAGCTTGCGACGAATTAGCTCGGTGCCGCCAAGCATATTAGACCACTGGTCGTCACCGCCGAACTGCATATTACAGCCATATTCTTTAAAGAGATGATAGAAGTCATAGCTCTGCATAATCATATAGTTAAACTCAAGGAAGCTAAGACCCTTCTCCATACGCTGCTTGTAGCACTCAGCACGAAGCATATTGTTTACCGAGAAGCAGGCGCCAACGTCACGTAAAACGTCAACGTATTTAAGGTCTAAAAGCCAATCGGCGTTATTAACCATCATAGCCTTATCATCCCCGAATTCAATAAAGCGTGACATCTGCTTTTTAAAGCATTCGCAGTTGTGCTCTATCATTTCGGGTGTGAGCATCGAGCGCATATCGCTTCTGCCCGAAGGGTCACCAATATAGCCTGTGCCGCCGCCGATAAGTGCTATCGGCTTATTGCCTGCCATTTGCAGACGCTTCATTAAGCAGAGTGCCATAAAATGACCAACGTGAAGGCTGTCTGCAGTGGGGTCAAAGCCAATATAGAACACTGCCTTACCGTTATTTACAAGTTCTCTGATTTCCTTTTCGTCGGTAACCTGAGCAATTAGGCCTCTTGCTACCAACTCTTCATAAATTTGCATATTATAAGCTCCTATCTAACAACTCTTTGGCAGAATTGTGTGTTGTTTCGGTTTTTTCGGTACCCGACATAATGCGGGAAATTTCGTCAATTCTCTTTTCATAGCTTAGTGACGTGACGGTTGTATAGGTTCGCTCACCACTAACGTTTTTTTCGATTAACAGATGATTTTTGGCACAGGCTGCAATTTGTGCTAAATGGGTAACACAAATCACCTGACGGTTTTCAGCCACCTTTTTAAGTTGAAATGCAACCTTATTGGCAGCCCTACCGCTAATGCCCGTATCAATTTCATCAAATATCAAGGTATCGACATCGTCTTTATCAGACAGAACGCTCTTAATTGCAAGCATAACACGTGAAAGCTCACCACCCGAGGCAACCTTTGAAAGAGGCTTTAGGGACTCGCCCGCGTTAGCGCTAATTAAAAATTCAACAGCATCGCAACCGTTTTTGGTATACCTGCCCTCTTTTATATCTACCTTAAACTTAACGTAAGGCATATCTAAATATTCGAGAATTTCGCATACCTGTTTTTCAAACGTTAAAGCCGTATTAACGCGTGATTCGGTAAGCTTTTTGCCAAATGCAATAAGTCTATCCTGTGAGTCAAGCAATTCTTTTTCAAGCTCTGCTGCTCTTTGGTCTGAAAAACGAATTTTTTCAAGTTGCTTTTCACTATCACCAAGATAATCTAATATCTTTTGCTCACTATTACCGTATTTTAACATAAGTGATGATATTAAATCAAGCCTATCCTCGATTTCTTCAATATTAAATTCATCACTCGCAAGTCGGTCATTAAGGTTTCTGATTTCTCCCGATATATCGGTTGCATTTTCCAAGATTTCGCCAAGTCTTTGGGTAAGGTTTTCTGTTTCCTTAAATTCTAACTTCTCAATCAGTTTAAGAGCATTGCCAATTTGTTCCAAAGCACCCGCATTTTCGTCGCCCACAAGCGAAATATAAGCGTTTTTAAGGGCTTTTAGGCTGCTTTCAAGACTGTGCGCCTGTTTTTGCCTTTCTTTAAGCTTCTCAAATTCACCTGCCTTAATTTGCGCTTGTTTAATTTCCTCAATCTGAAACTGAAGCAAATCAATCTTTCTTGCCTTTGCTTCGTCGTCATCCTCGAGCTCTTTAAGCTCTCTGCGAATTGTATTAAGAAGTTTAAACTCTTCATAATACTGTGCAATCAGTTGTGAATTCTCGGCAATTTTATCGAGAAAATAACAATGCTTATCGGGGTCAAGCAAGGACTGGTTATCGTGCTGACCATGGATGTTTATCAAATATCTGCCAATCTCTTTAACGATTGCCGCGGTTGATGGTTGTCCATTTATACGGAAAGCCGTCTTGCCATCAGCAGATAAAACACGCTGAATAAGCAGGTTATTACTTTCATCGGGTGTAATACCGTTTTCAAGCAAAAGATTATTAACGGCATCGCCCGCCTGTGAAAACTCAGCAACCACCTTTGCATCACTGCAACCGCTGCGAATTTTATCACGTGAGGTTCGAGCACCAAGCACCGCATTTATTGCGTCAATAACAATTGACTTACCTGCGCCCGTTTCTCCCGTTAAAACGTTAAATCCATTTGACAGTTCAAGCTCGGTATTTTCAATTACCGCAATATTTTCAATATGTAAATAATTTAACATAATAAACCGCCGTTATTTTATTATATTTAATAGTTGCGCCGCAAGATTTTTTGAATCGGTCTCACTTTTGGTAACAACAATAATCGTATCATCACCTGCAAGCGAGCCTAAAATATCATTTGAAAATAAGGTATCAAATGCTACACATGCGCTTGAAGCCATACCGTTATAGCACTTAATAACGATATTATTAAGTGCATATTTAACGTCAATAACACTTTTGGCGAAAATATCGGTAAAATGGTCTCTTGATTTATCGCTTACCGAAAGTCCACGGCCGGCAGTACTCATATATCTATATGTGCCGTTTCGGTCCTGCGCTTTGATAATTCGTAACTCTTTAATATCTCGTGATACGGTTGATTGCGTAACGTTATAACCGAGGTTTAACAAACAATCTTGTAATTCATCCTGAGTTACAATTATTTTCTCTTCAATAAGCTTTAAAATTTTCTCGTGTCTTTTACTCTTCAACGGTATCACCTCTACTTCTCTTTAAATTTTTCTGAAAGAATTTTATAAAACGACTTGTTTGAAAGTCTAATAAGTTTTAAGCAATAATCTGCTTTACTGACAAATATATCGGTATTAGGTTTTATTGCGGGTGTGCGTCGACCATCCACCGAAAGATATACGTCGGAATGCTTTAACGAATAAGCATTGAATTTAACCTTTGCATTTTTATTAAGCATAATAGGTCTTGCCGAAAGCGAATGTGAACAAATTGGGGTAATGCAAATGTTTTCCGATAGCGGGTCGATAATCGGGCCACCCGCCGACAAGCTATACGCCGTAGAGCCCGTTGGTGTTGCAACAATTAAACCATCGGCGCGATAAGAAATGCAATCATCACCAAAATATGCCTTAATATCAATAATTCTTGAAATAAATCCACTTGTAATTACCATATCGTTAACGGCAACCTGTGAATACTTTTCTTCGCCGTTTTCTACCATAGAAACGTTTAAAAGCATTCTGTTTTCAATGGTATAGTCGCCGCTCGTCAGCTTACTTAACGATTCAAGGTCGTGCGGTTCAACATCGGCTAAAAAGCCCATACGGCCTGCATTTACGCCAAGAACGGGCTTATTGAGTTTTGCCGCCTGCTTTCCATAGCGCATAATTGTACCGTCGCCGCCAACAGTTACAATAATATCGGCAACTTCAAAAACCTCGCGCTCGGGCAAATGCTTATAATCAGTACCGCAAATGTTATCGGGCAGATATGCCTCGACGCCAAGATTTTTAAATATCTTACCCATTTTTTCAACGGCAGCCGCAGCACCTCTTTTATCGAGGTTTGGTAAAACACCTATTTTCAAGAAAATCACCCCTTACTGAGTTCAGTATGTGATGCTTCGACCACCTCTTCGGGTGTTGTTTCGCACAAAATCGAAGCCTCGCCTGATTTAATAATATGTACTAAATATTCTATATTGCCCTCAGGTCCCTTAATTGGCGAATAATCAAGATGCAATATAGAAAAGCCTGTATTTATAATAACGCCGAATATTTTTTCAATAACCTCTAAATGAACGTTTTTGTCCCTTACGACGCCCTTCTTGCCAACCTTATCCTTACCCGCCTCAAACTGTGGTTTTATAAGGCAAACAGCCTCAGCGCCGTCCTTTAATAGCGTGTGCATAACGGGTAGAATTATTGAAAGTGAAATAAATGAAACGTCTACCGAAGCAAACTCTAACATATCGGGTATTTGCTCGCTTGTTACGTATCTGAAATTTGTTCGCTCAAGATTTATAACACGCTCGTCGGTTCGCAATTTCCACGCCAACTGTCCATATCCAACGTCGATAGCATAGACCTTGGCAGCGCCGTTTTGAAGCATACAATCGGTAAAGCCACCGGTAGATGCGCCGATATCTGCACATATTTTATCTTGAAGCACAATATCAAAGTTCTGCATAGCCTTTTCGAGCTTTAAACCGCCACGACTTACATATTTTAAGGTAGAGCCACGCACCTCGATATTATCATCCTTTTTGATATTTACGCCGGCCTTATCGGCCTTTTGGTTGTTAACGTAAACGATGCCCGACATAATATATGCCTTAGCCTTTTCGCGACTTTCAGCAAGTCCTGCCTCAACCAAAGCGACGTCAAGACGAATCTTGTCAGCCAAACTAAATTTCTCCTTTAATAATTTTTACCATTGATTCGCTATCTAAATGGTATTTTTTGAGTGAATCAGCAACCTTGGCACTCTTAACAAAGGTGTTATCAATTGCAAAAATCTTATAATCGGTTTTTATCTTCTTTTCATTAAGCATACTACCGAGCAGTTCACCAATTCCGCCGCGCTTAATACCCTCTTCAAAAAAGTAAACCTTTTCAAATTTACCAAGCCCGTCAATCAGTTCTTTTTCAAGCGGATAAATTTTATTGAGCTTAATAAGTGTAATTTCTTCGCCATCACTTTTAAGTTGTTTATACGCTTCATAAGCGTTATCAAAAATTCTGCCATAGGTGATAATTGCCTTTTTACCACCGCCGATTATATCAAAAGCTTCATCGGTAATCTTATAATCATTACCAACACGCTCGGTACCACGTGGATATCTTATAGCACACGGAAAATCGAAATCAACCGATTTTTTAAGAACGTTTCTCAGCTCATCAAAATAGCAGGGTGAATAAATATTCATACCCGGTACGCTGCTTAAAAACGCTACGTCGAAAATACCCTGATGGGTCTCCCCGTCCTCACCGACGATACCTGCGCGGTCAACGCAAAGGCGTACAGGCAGACCTAAAATAGCAATATCATGCAAGATCTGATCAAAGGACCTTTGTAAGAATGTGGAATAAACCGCAAAGTATGGTTTCATACCCTGAATTGCAAGTCCTGCCGCAAAGGTTGCTGCGTGTTGCTCGGCAATACCTACGTCGAAGGCTCTGTTCTTAAATTTTTCAGCAAATTCAGTAAGTCCCGTTCCCTCGCTCATAGCGGCGGTGATGGTGCAAACCTTTTTATCCTTTTTGGCAAGTGCACACATTGTCTCACCAAAAATATCCGAATAGGACTTCACACCATTTGACTGCGCACCCATATTGATGTCAAAGGATGAAACGCCGTGATATATTTTAGGGTTAGCCTCAGCAAAAGAGTATCCCTTGCCCTTGGTTGTGACAGAATGAATAAATACAGGTCTGTTTTCCTGCTTGGCAATTTCGAGAATTTTTATTAAATCATCAAGATTATGGCCATCAACCGGTCCGTAATATTCGAATCCAAGTGTTTCAAAAATATTGTTTTTATAGACGGCTCTTTTTAGTGATGCTTTAATCTTCAAAACGCAGTTTGCCAAGGGTTTACCGATTAACGGTATTTTATTAAGGAAGGATTTAACGGCCTTCTTAGAGCGATGATAACCCTTTTTATGACGGATAGACTTTAAATGTCTTGAAAGGCTACCAACGTTGCGGGAAATCGACATTTTGTTATCGTTAAGTATGATAATAAAGTTGCTTTTAGTGTTGCCCGCATTATTAAGTGCTTCGTAAAGCATACCACCCGTCATAGCACCGTCGCCAACAACCGTAATTGTATAATCGTTTTTGCCTTGCAGAGCTTTGGCTTTACTTATACCATACGATGCCGAAACAGAATTACTGCTGTGCCCTGTGATAAACGGGTCGTGTGGACTCTCATCAGGACGCATAAAGCCTGAAATACCATTCTCGGTACGTAAGGTAGAAAATTTATCAAATCTGCCCGTAAGTAATTTATGGGCATAGCTTTGATGACCTACGTCAAACAATATTGTATCATTGGGCGAATTGAAGCACTTGTGCAGAGCAACGGTCAATTCTACAGCACCAAGATTAGATGCAAGATGACCGCCGTTAGCCGAAACTGTTTGAATCATACATTGACGAAGCTCGGCACACAGCTCATTTAATTCGTCGATATTAAATCCCTTTATATCATCAGGCGATGATATTTTGCTTAAAATTTTATATTCCAAAACTTTTCTCCTAAAAAGTACGAGATGCTAAATAATCAGCAAAATCCTTTAAAAATTCACCGTTACCACCGATTTCATCAATGCAGTTTTTAGCATCAACGGTTAAATCGATAACGGTCTGCTTCGCCTTTTCCATACCAAAAATAGAAACAAAGGTAAGCTTATCGTTCTTTTCATCGCTGCCAACGGGTTTACCGAGCTTACTTTCATCACCTATAACGTCAAGCATATCGTCAACAATTTGGAAAGCAAGACCCAATGCATCGGCATATCTTTGGCAATGCTCAATTTTTTCATCGCCGCCTGCTAAAACGCAACCAATCATAGCCGCGCTTTTAAGAAGTGCACCCGTTTTAAGCGCATACATTTTTTTAAGTCCTTCGGCAGTATCAAGGTTGATGCTTAAAATATCAAGCACTTGACCGCCCACCATACCGTTAATGCCTGCCGCAGATGCTAATATGTTTATTGCCTTTATAACCCTTTCGGGACTAATATCGGTAACACTTGACGCGTATTCGAAGGCGCTCGTTAAAAGAGCGTCACCCGTAAGCACCGCAATATTTTCACCATACGCCTTATGACAAGAAGGTTTACCGCGGCGAAAATCATCGTTATCCATACAAGGTAAATCATCATGCACCAACGAATAGGAATGAATCATCTCAAGCGCTGTGGCAAATTTAACCGCCTCGGCACTTTTACCACCGAACAACTTATAAAACTCTAAAAGTAAAATCGGTCTGATACGCTTGCCGCCGTCAATTGTGCTATATTTCATAGCTTCGGCAAGTATTCCATAATCGTTGTTGTCGGCAATTATTGCCTTATTTAGTTCGGCATTTAATAGCTCGGCGTAATACGACATTACGCCATCAATTTTAGACATTATTCTGCCTCCAACTGCTTAATCTGCAATTTTGCTTCTTCAAGTCGTGCATTACATAGCTTAGTAAGCTCTACGCCTTTTGAAAAAAGTTCAATTGACTCATCGAGTGTGCACTCACCCTTTTCGAGCCGAGCCACAACCTTTTCTAATTCATTTAAAGTCTCTTCAAAGTTGATTTTTTTATCAGACATAATTATCTCCAATCAATTTCCTTGGTAGTAATAACCGTACAATCAGCACTGCCGTCGCTAAGTCGAATTTTAACATTATCGCCGCCCGAAAGCTCCTTAACACTTTTAACAATACCTTTGTCACACTCGGTAATTGAATATCCTCGTGATAAAACCTTTAGCGGACTAATAGCGTCAAGCTTGGCGGCCGCCTTTTCAAATCGGCCCCAATCCTTTAACATTTTATTATCAAAGGAATTTTTAAGCCTCTCGGACAAGCGGTCGACAAAAATTGAGTTATTATCAATAAGCGAAAAAGGATTTAATAAGAAAGATGACTGTCGGCACTTATTAAGCGAAGCCTCGGCATTCGCAATATAATAATTTGCCGAATTTTTAATGCGTGTTGCGCAGCCGTTAATATAACCTTTAAGCTCAGACATATCGGGCACCGCAATTTCAGCGGCGGCAGACGGAGTTGGTGCACGCAAATCGGCAACAAAATCGGAAATAGAAAAATCTGTTTCGTGACCGACGGCAGATATTACGGGAATCGGTGACTCATAAATTTTGCGTGCCAAAGCCTCGTCGTTAAAAGCCCATAGGTCCTCGGCGGAGCCGCCGCCACGACCGATAATTATTAAATCGGCATCGGCATTTTTGTAAACGTTATCGAGTGCTTTAATCATTGACGGTGCCGCATCAGCGCCCTGCACCAAAACGCCGCATAAAATTATTTCGCAAATTGGGTAGCGCCGTGAAATAATATTGGTAATATCTTGTAGCGCCGCACCCGTTTTTGAGGTAATAACTGCAATTCTCTGCGGAAATTTTGGTAACGCTCTTTTGGTTTCGGGAGCAAATAAGCCCTCTTTTTCTAACTTTTCTTTAATTAGTTTGAATTGTTCAAGAAGGTCGCCTTGACCGCTTTTAACCATGCTGTCGATATAAAACTGATATTGTCCGTCCTTCTCATAAAGCGAAACTCTGCCGGTGCAAACAACCTGCATACCATCCTCGGGCACAAAACCAAGACCTGCAGCGTTCCCTCTAAACATAACGCACTTAATAAGCGCATCCTTGTCTTTTAGTGAAAAATAAAGGTGACCGCTGCCGTAATGATTTTTAAAATTTGAAATTTCACCGCTGACACTTAAAAACGCCAAGCGGCTATCACCCTCCAAGAGTGAACGAACGTAGGTATTTAACTGTCTAACCGTTAAAACCGACGGCATATTTTAGCCCTCACTTCTGATTACTGCGCCAAGCACGCCGTTTATAAACGATGCATCACTTTCGGCTGCATATTTTTTAGCGAGCTCAACCGCTTCGTTTGCCGAAACGCTTTCGGGTATCTCGTCGATAAATAAAATCTCATACAATGCAAGGCGAAGAATTGCGAGTGACACACGGGAAATTCTTGCAATGTCCCACTTTTGTGAATTTGCACTTATCTTGGCATCGATTGTTTCAAGATTTTCATAAACACCCCTAAAGGTATTAACCGTATATTCATCGGTTTCAAACTCGCGAAACTCAACGGCGGTTTCCAAAATCTCATCCACCGTTTCATCTCTAAAGCACTTTTCAAAAATCAAAATAAAGGCCTGTTCTCTTGCCTGTTTACGTGTAAGCATAAAGCACCGTCTTTCTAATAACTTATTAAATTATTATATACTATATATCTCACTTTTGCAAGAATTATTGCATAAAATATGCATAAATGCAAAAATATATACTTGTAAATTGTAGAAAAAGTTGGTATAATGTATTCTGACGAAATTTGGGAGGGTTGAATATGGCTTTAGGATTCCATAAAAGTCTTTTCGGCTATAACTGTGAAGAGGTTACCGAGTACGTACATAAGACTATTTCCTCAAATCAAGAAATTCAAAATTCTTTAAACAAAAAGATTAAGGATGCCGAACAGAAAATTTCTGAACTTAATTCTGAAATTGACTCTATAAATAACGAGAAGGCAGAAATCACTAAGCAGCTTGAATTTTATCAAGCGAAATACGAAGAAATTAAGGTGTTAAGCGAAAATATTGGCAAGCTTTATCTTGTGGCACAGACCAATGCAAATGCTATCATTGATGCTGCCGAAAAATCAAAGGAAGCTGCAAATAGTGAAATCGCCAACAGTATTGCCGTAATTGATTCGACTAATGAATCGCTCAACGATATGAAGGTGCGTATTAACGAATTAACCGCCGATTTCTGTGCTAAGGTTGACGAATTAAATAATTCGCTAATTAAAACCAAGGCAATTATTGACTCGGCAGACGTTGACGCCACTACCGGTAAGCAGGAATATGAAACTGTTTTTGAAAGCTTAACCAAATAATGAAAGAGTATTATTTAAACATAAATAATATTGCCGTTTGGAAAACTGAGGTAAGTGTCGGCGATAAAATTTATTTATCGGGCACCGTGTATACCGCTCGCGATGCGGCTCATAAACGTATTTTTGAGTTACTTGAAAGTAAAAAGTCTCTACCTTTTCCAATCGAGAATTCTGTTATTTATTATTGCGGACCGACACCGACTCCCGAAGGCTTTGCAATTGGCAGCTGCGGTCCGACAACCTCGGCAAGAATGGACTCGTTTGCTCCTACCCTTTATGATATGTCACTTAGTGCTACTATCGGCAAAGGTGAACGAAATGACGCAGTTTGTGATGCAATTATTAAGAATAAAGCGCTTTATCTTTGTGCCATTGGCGGCGCAGGTGCGCTTTATGCTAAATCTATTACACGCTGTGAGGTAATTGCTTTCGATGACCTTGGTTGTGAATCGGTAAAAAAATTAGAATTCCATAATCTGCCACTTATCGTTGCAATTGACTCAAAGGGTAACAATATTTTTAAAATAAAAAAGGCTATGTGAAAACTCACATAGCCTTTTTGTTTTAATAAAATTATTTTGCGTAAATGGAAATTACGTTTGCAACGATTGCGAGCACGAAGAAAGCAACAGCAAAATATTTGGTCCATTTAGCAAGCAAAACGTCTGCAGTCTTTACCTGATTTTTTGAAAGGAAGGTATCTGCACCACCAGAGATAGCACCATTAATACCACGGCGATGACCCTTCTGTAAAATAACAACTGCAATAATTACAATTGAAATGATAATTACGGCAATGCCTACAATTATTTCTAAAGCTCCCATTAAGAACTCCTCCTAAATATATTTAAATGCAAATGTTATAATAACACACATTTTTAGAATTTGCAAGGTTTATTTTTCACAATTACAGGAAGATTGATGTAATTTTTCGATTTTTAAGGACTTGTCCGCCTCATTTTTAATAAAATCGAGCTTTTTTAGTAGGTCAACCGGTACGCTCTCCAGGTAAAACGCATCGGTTATATTTCTAAAATCGGCAACGTGTAAGGCGCATCTTAAAATACCGTCTGCCATCATAATATCATCGGTGGGCTCGATAAGTGCGATGGTTATAGAGCTGTCGTCAATATAATAAAGGCTTCTGCCCAGCACCTCACCCTTATCATCGGCAATAACACACCCCGATTTATCGTTAAACTCAAAACCGCATTCGGTGAAAATTGCCTCAACTTCTATTTTATCATTAACGGGTAAAACGTTGATCATACTACTGCTCCTTTGAAGAACTAATCGAGGTTAAACGGTGAAGCTCTTTTTCATTAAGGTCACGCCATTTACCCTGACCAAGCATACCAAGCTTTACGCCGGCAATTTCGGTACGTTTAAGACGCAATACGTCGAGTTTTACCGCCTCGCACATACGTCTTATCTGTCGGTTTCTTCCCTCGTGTATTATGAAAATCAGCACGGTGCGGTCGGGTTTACGCTCAGCAACAAATACGTCACAGGGCAACGTTTTTTTGCCGTCCAAAACTATACCTGTTGAGAGCTTTGCCAAAATCTCATCATCAACGTTTCCTGCAACGGTAACGCGATATGTCTTATTAACGTGACTTGACGGGTGTGTGAGTTTATTGGCAAAATCTCCGTCGTTGGTCATAAGCAGTAGTCCCTCTGAGTTTTTATCTAATCTACCGACGGGAAAGACCTTTTGCGGTACGTCTTTAATTAAATCGGCAACGCACTTGCGCTCCCTTTCATCACTCATTGTGGTTACGAAGCCTCTCGGCTTATGCAACATTATGTAAACCTTTTCATTTGTGGCGATAACGGGCTTACCGCTAACAGTAACCTTATCTCTTTTGGGGTCAACCGAGTCGCCAATATGCGCCACGTGACCATTGACCTTTACCTTGCCTAAGCTTATTAGTTCCTCGGCCTTTCTGCGTGAAGCAACACCGCAAGCTGACAAATGTTTTTGCAATCTTATTTTGTTCGATTTCATTAAAAACTCCTGATTAAATTTAAATATGTATTTAAAATTTTAAATATTTGATTTTCTTTTTCGGTAATATAAACCGAATTTTCTGCAGTTATATTGCTTATAGCAATAGATTTTCCGTTACAATATACCACAACTTCGCCAACCTTATCCCCTTTTTTAATTGGGGCAAACAAGAACGATGGCAAATTCACATCATAAGTTAAATCATCTTGCAATGATAATGCACAAACAATAGGATTGGCTTTAATACAAAGCTCATTATTTGAATTAGCGACCCTTACGTGTGACGGCAAGGTAAACGATACACTTTCTTCTCTCGAATTCTGAAATCCGAAATCAAGCAAATTCTTATGGTCATGCCAATCGTTTTTATCGTTAAGTGTTACCGCAATTAAGGTCACGTTCCCCCGCTTCGCCGCAGACACAAGACACCTGCCCGAACGCTTGGTAAAACCCGTTTTAACACCAATGGCGCCATCGTAAATCTTAAGTAATTTGTTGTGATTATTGACGTAACCGCCACTGTATTCAAGCTTTGCGCTTTTTGTAGACACGACCTTTAAAAACTCATCATTTTTTAAGGCACACGCCGTCAAAATTGCTAAATCATAGGCGGTGGTATAGTGATTTTCATCATCTAAACCCGACGGTGTTACAAAGTTTGTATTTTTAAGCCCGATTTGCTTCGCCTTATTGTTCATCAATTTTGCGAACTCATCGGTACTCCCACAAAGACTTATTGCAATGCTGTTTGCAGCATCATTACCCGACGCCAACATAAGCCCATACAAAAGGTCCTTATAAGAAACCGTATCTCCCGCCTTTAGTCCCATGGACGAGCCCTCAACCGCAATCATTTCCCGGGTGACAGTCACAGTTTTTTGCGGTGTATTTTGCTCGGCAAGCAAGAGTCCCGTCATAATTTTAGTGGTGCTTGCCATTGGCAAACGCGTTTTCATATTATGTTCATAAATTACGCGCAGCGTATCGGCGTTTATAAGTACAGCCGACTGTGCTGAAGTAGTTACGGCAGCAGTCGGCAAGCTAAAAGTAAATAATAACGCTAACGAAAAAATTAGTGAATACAGTTTTTTCAAAAAATCACTCCGAAATAATGATAATAAATTATATTTCGAAATGAGATTTAGTATTCATTACTTACCCTTGAAAATGTCTCTTATTTTCTCAATCATTTCAGGGGTCATTGCAATTGCGCGCTCTACGGCAGTAATATCGCTGTAAAGCGGTAAAAGCTTTACGTTATCGCCGTTTATGGCAATAAAGGCAATGGGGGCTATGCTAACACCTGCACCACCACCGCCGATAACACCGCTTTTATCTTGCTTAGGCATTTCGGTAGCACCCGTTGCAAGACCGTAGCTAACCTTTGAAACGGGTATAATCGTAGTTGTGCCCGCAACAACAGGTGTGCCAATGATAGTATCGGCATTAACCATTGCGCGAAGCTTGTCCATAACAGAATCAATAATACCTTTAATGTTTGAATCGCTCAAATCGTTCACACTCCGTCATTAGTATTTATAAAAATTGTAAAAATATTACTCTTTTTCGTCCGATTCGGTTAAATCTTCAACCTCAAGCTGTTCTGCCAAATCAACCTCATTTGTGTTTTCGTTGGGTAACTGAGGTAGCTCGCTTAAATCGCTTACCCCGAAGCAACGAAGGAAGTTTTTGGTTGTACCGTAAAGAAGTGGGCGTCCCGGCAATTCAAGTCGGCCACGCTCTTCGATAAGCTCCTTTTCGGTAAGTGTTGTAATAACAGCCGAACAGTCAACACCTCTTACCTGCTCGATAAAAGCCTTGGTAACAGGCTGATTATAAGCTACAACGGCCAACACCTCAAATGCAGCCTGAGAAAGCGGTGTTTTTCTTTTAATATCAAACGCTTTTTTAATATAGGGCGCATATTCTTTTTTAGTTGAAAGTTGATATGTGTTTTCAAGTGTTAATAGCTCGAGTGAACCGCTTTCAAGCTTTTTAGCAAGTGCCTCTGCCGCCTTTTGAACCTCACTTGGCTCAACCTCAAAGGTTTGAGAAAGACGCTGAATGCTTATAGGCTCACCGCTTGCAAATAATACGGCTTCAAAAGCCAAAACTAATTCATTAAACTCCACCGTTTTTTCTCTCCTTTATAAGTTTTATTTCGGCATGCTCGCCGTCGCCGTTAACCGAAATTCGATTAGCCTTACATAGTTCAAGCACAGCCAAGAAGGTTGCCACAAGCTCTGAACGGCTTTTTGCATCACGATATAATCGGCTTAATTTTTGGGGACCACGCTTAAACAGATTACGCATAACGTAAACGATTTTAGTAGATACGGCAACGATTTTCTTTGCAACAATTTGTGTAAATGCCGTTGTGGGTGGCGGAAGTCGACGTTGACCACGACCGACCGCCGATATGTATGCATCAAAAATCACGTTTTTATCGTGTGTTAACTCGTACGTTTTAGGAAGTTCAATCTCCAACTGATTTCTGACAAATTTATCGAAACCATCGGTTTGCTTAGAGAGCATTTCGGCAATTGCGCGACAGGTTTGATATTCGATAAGCTCGCCGCAAAACTCGTCTTTTAGTCGCTCGTACTCCTCGTGCTTCGGCAATAACTTGGCCGTCTTTAAATAAATAAGACGAGAAGCCATCTCCAAAAACTCACTTGCAATATCGGCGTCATCGCGCTGCATAATTTCGATTTGCTCCAAATACTGCTCAATTAAAACAGAGAGTTTTATATCATAAATATTCAGTTTATTTCTGGCGATTAGCTGTAAAAGCAAATCGAGGGGACCCTCAAACGAGTCGAGCCTGTACAGAAAATTGTTTTCCATAATCTACTCCTGTTAAAAAATCAATTCAAATGGTAATCTCGCCACAAAATCCAAGCCGTAAGCTACGTTATTTACAAGAAATGATAAAGGTTTATCTAAAACACCGCTTACAATCACTACAAGTAAAATAATATACGAATATTTTTTCAACTGCATAAATTTTGCATATGCCCTGTCAGGCAATATAGCCGCCAAAATCTTTGAGCCATCAAGCGGTGCAATTGGTATTAAATTAAATACCGCCAAGGATATATTTATAATTGCAACATAGAAAAATACTAAACCGATAAAAACGAGCGCGTCTGATATAAAAATTTCGGATAATGTAAAAAACAAGTTATTAAATAATAAAGCAACAAACGCCAAAAGCAAATTCGAAACGGGACCTGCGAGTGCCGAAAGCGCCATATCCCTTTTAGGCTTTTTAAAATAGTACATATTTACTGGCACAGGCTCTGCCCAACCGATGCCAATTAGAAAAATTGCCGCAGCACCAAGCCAATTTATATGGGCAAGCGGATTAAGGGTTAATCGACCCATGCTTTTTGCGGTGGGGTCACCAAGCTTGTACGCAATGAAAGCGTGCGCACATTCGTGAATTGGCATAGTGATAAAAATAACTATCAGAGCCGATATAAAACCTATGATTATTTCGATAAAACTTATATCGCCACGAATAATATCAAATAACAACGCATACCACTCCAATCTAATTATTTATTATATACCAAAATCGCCCAAAATACAAGAAAAAGCTTGCGAAATTTCGCAAGCTAAATGAATGTAATATATTTATTGCTGACAAAACCTGTTATGCCGTTGAAATCTACCGAACTCCAACCGCCGTTTACCGAATAAACGGTAATTATTGAACCGTTTGGTATACTGCCGATAACCGATGAATTTATATTGGGCGCACTACGGATATTAAGATTTCTGCCGTTTGTCACCACACGTGCATATCGGTTGCCGTTTGGCATCATAAAAGGTATGCCGAAATAGTCTGCAAGCGATAACACAACGTTTTGTGCAATGGCATCGATATTGCTCTTAATCCAATTTGCATCCTGCTCGTTATCATGATAAGCAAACTCAATAAGTACGCTGGGCGCACGTGTACGCACTACCTCACCAAGACTGGTTGTTGGAACCGTTTTTACCAAATTTGGATTAGGATAAATTAACTTTAAATTATTTGCAAATATCTCGGCAGCACGTCTTCCGTTAGCACTTCTCGGATAGTAGTAGACCTCGCTTCCCTGCACCTGACCCGCATTGTTACCGCCTGCCGCATTTGAGTGTAACGCCAAATGAAAATCGTAGTTTCCCGCATTTGACGCGGCTATTGATGTGCCGGCCGTCATTTCAGGTGTATTGCGCGTGTAAGAAATGCCCGTTGCATTGAGATAAGGTATCATTGCATCGGCAATTAAATTCATATATTGCTCTTCGTTGCCCCCGTTCACGTAAGGATTAAATTCCTGAGTGGACGGACTTAAATATATTCTAGGCAAAAAATCACCCCTTCTGCACATAATATGCATCGAAGGGGTTAATTGTTAAATTATTTTGCCAAATCGCATTTTTCGATTTCTTTTTGTACTACCGAGCGGAACCAACAATAAAGAACCTCGCCGAGCTCTTGATAAATTGGGTCGCCGTCGTGGGCGCACAACATAGCAAAGGTCTGACCGATTCTACGCTCAACCTCAATTTTTCTGCGATATGCTAAATAGTAAAAAGAGAAGGCACCGGTATCAGAGCATGTTGCATATATCTGCGGTGCATGCCCTTTTAAATAATCTAAAAAGCTCTTTTCGGCAATACCGGCGGCCGAATCGTCAAAGCACAGTTCATCAAGTGTAACCGATACCGTAAAGGACAATAAAAACTGTCTTTGAATAAGCATCTGTGAATCGGTTGTATCGTCAACGAAGGCGGTATTTACCGATTCGCAAAATTTAACGCCGATATTTTTTCCGAGATTTTTAGCAGCAGCAATTTTTTCAAGCGTTAACGCCGTATCTTCGACATTGTTGCGCTTAATACTTTCGGAGGGCTTGCTGCCAGCAATTTTCATATCTCTGTCATCAAACATATTAGTCACCTATTTGTGAATTGATTTGTTTTAGAGCCTCGGCCAACTGAGCCGGACAAGAAGTTTGTTTAAAACCACAGGTAATATTTTCAAGGCGCTCAATTACGTCCTCGATTTTCATACCCTTAACAAGACTTGATATACCTTTAAGATTACCGTTACAGCCACCATAAAAAGTTACGTCTTTAATGGTATTATCATCTGCGAGTTCTACTGTGATTTGTCTTGAACAAACACCCTTTGGGGTATATGTAAATTCCATATTATTTCCTTTCAAAAGTCACTTCGCCTAATTTTTTACGCATATAATTGCTGACGTCATCAAAGCTCTGCCTAAAATAGCAAACACCTGACGGGTGGGTACACTCACCTGCTTCGCCCGTGCAACGACTAAAGGTTATGGGGCCACATATCAGTTCAATTACCTCAAGCAGTGTTATGCTTTCGGGAGATTTTGCAAGCACGTAGCCACCCTTTGAGCCCTTAAAGGATTTTACGATATTGGCTTGTGAAAGCTTATTTAAAATCTTTAAGGAATATCTAAGAGTTACACCTGTTTTTTCAGCAATTGAAGCGGCGTCAAGTCGCTCGTCATAATCAACAAGGCAAGAAACAATACGTATTGCGTAATCTGCTTCGCTGTTTAAAAACATTTTTCTTACCTATCCTTAAATTTGTTACTGCGAACGGGATGACGAAGCTTTCTCAATGCCTTTGCTTCAATCTGTCTGATTCTTTCTCTTGTTACGTTGAATTCCATACCGACCTCTTCAAGAGTATGGCATCTTCCGTCGTGCAGACCAAAACGAAGTCTTACAACCTGTTCTTCTCTTGGGGTAAGAGTTTTTAGAACGTTATCAATATCCTCGTTGGTTATAGTTTTAAGTGCAGCCTCATCAGGTGCTAAAGCATCCTCATCGCGA
>SVOR01000008.1 GCA_015066295.1 Oscillospiraceae bacterium | reverse complement strand
ACGAGGGAGCTGTTGAGCGTTAGCGAAACTGAGGGAGAGAAATAGTAAAGCATTGATATAATTTATGCTTCTTCTCTCCCTCCGTCTTTTGCTCTGCAAAATCCACCTCCCTCGTCAGAGGGAGGCAGGTCATATATCAAGATTTTTCCTTGTTCATCGGTTAACCTCTATAGAACCACGCGACTATCGCGTGGTTTTCGTTATACAACAAAAAAGGAGATACGTTTCGTATCTCCTTTTTATTTTTAAATATTAGCAAAAGCTTTTTACGTATTCAATTTGTTTTTCGATTGATGCTTTACCCGTGCCGCCTGCCGAGATGCGCTTTTCGACACATGCCTCAAGGCTTATTTCGTCATATAGGTCGGTATCAAACAGTTCGCTGAATTCCTTGTATTTATTAAGCGGTAAGGTTTCGAGCACCTGAGCGTTTTCGATACAGTAACCGACAATCTGACCGACAATTTTATATGCGCTTCTAAAGGGCAAGCCCTTGCGAACAAGGTAATCGGCAAGGTCGGTAGCATTTATAAAGCCCTCGCCTGCTGCACGATACATATTATCCTTTTTAACCTTCATGGTGGCTATCATCGGGGCGAAAATTGAAAGACACTTTTTAACGGTTTCTATACTGTCGAAAATTGCTTCCTTGTCCTCCTGCATATCCTTGTTGTATGCGAGGGGGAGTCCCTTTAGCATTGTGAGTGTTGCCATTAAATTGCCGTACACCCTACCCGTTTTGCCGCGCACAAGCTCTGCCATATCGGAATTCTTTTTCTGCGGCATAATGCTTGAACCCGTGGTATAGCTATCGTCAAGCTCGATAAACTTAAATTCCCAGCTTGACCAGAGTATAATCTCCTCCGAAAAACGTGAGAGGTGCATCATAATGGTTGAATATGCCGCCATTAGCTCAATGCAGAAATCTCGGTCAGACACGCCATCGATACTGTTAAGGGTTATACCGTCAAAGCCGAGTGCCTCGGCGACCATATACCTATCGGTATTAAATGTGGTGCCTGCCAATGCGCAGGAGCCGAGCGGTGAATAGTTCATATGTGATATGGCGTCTTTAAGGCGTGTTATATCACGAGTAAACATCATAGCGTAGGCTAAAATTTGATGGGCAAAGGTTATGGGTTGGGCACGTTGCAGGTGTGTATAACCCGACATAATGGTTGATTTGTGCTGTGTCGCCTGCTCGGCAATTGCCGAAATGAGCGTTTTTAAGAGTTCAATTATCTCGTTTGTTTCGTCACGCAGATAAAGTCTTATATCGAGTGCCACCTGGTCGTTACGGCTTCTTGCGGTATGAAGTCGTTTACCAATATCGCCGATGCGCTTTGTAAGCTCAGCCTCGACAAACATATGTATATCCTCGCCGCCTGCCGAAAAATCGAGCGCGCCCGAATCAATATCACCGAGTATTGCGGATAGTGTATCGATAATTGTATCGGCATCCGATTTGCTTATTATATTTTGAGCCGCCAACATAGCCGCGTGAGCCATCGAGCCTTTAATATCCTGCTTGTACATTTTACAATCGAAGTGAAGTGACGAGTTAAAATCATCTGCCTCGCGGTCTAACTCCTTTGTAAATCTGCCTTCCCACATTTTTGCCATAAATAAAACCTCTAATTTTTAATAATATAAATATTATATACACATTACTTTAATTTTGCAAGTTTAAATAAATAAAAGCACCTCTCGGTGCTTTTATTTTTATTTAAGGATATTGGATAACTTCCAGTCATCACGTTTTCTGAACTGTGACTTAAAGGCAGTTTTGAGCTTGCCCTCGTTTTCTAAATGGATATAGCAGGCTCTATCACACGCTCTGCCACAGATAGATGAAACGTAAGCGTGTTTAATTGGCGGATAGAAGTACGTATGATCCATAACCTCGGGGGCTGAGTCCTTATCAAATCTAGCCTCGCCCGTTACAATTGCCTCGCGGTTTTCAAATCCCTCATAAGCATCAGACGGCATAAAGGGGTTCTTGGACATATTGGCACCTCTATAATAAACAGCGCACTGCCATTTATTTATTGTACCATCCGCATCAATGGCATTACCGGGGCACGCTTTCACACACTCACCGCAGTTGTCGCAAAGGCTCTTTTCTTTAATGGGGGTCGGCTCGATTTCGGCATCGGTTAAGATAAAACCAAAGCGCTGGAAGGGGCCGTTTTGCTCGGTCAATACTGCACCCGAAAGTCCCATTTCACCTGCACCGCAAAGAACGGCACTCTTCGAGAAATCTAACTGAGGCTCACGCATACCTGTAAAAATTTCATTATGGTTTACTTCGGGGTTTGTCTCGCCCATAGTTTCCATAATAAGTTGATTTTTCTTTTGCGGTACACCCATAAAGCCTGCATCCTCAATAACGCCGCAGACCTTTAATAGCGCCATCGGCATTACTGTTTCCTCGATGGTTTCAATACCCGTTGTTGTGTACTGATAATAGGTCGTACCCTCTTCAACACCACGCAAGGAACCGCGAAGCACCCTAAAGCCAAGGCAGATAACGGTTTTTGTTTTGTCGAAAATCTTGAGTGCATTGGTATTCTCGAAACGGTCTGCCGAGCCGAAGCAAACAAAATCGGCACCATAGGTAATGGCAGCATTTATTATTTGTTCACGTAAATTACTCATTATAGTACCCCCTTATCTTTAAGGTGTTTAAAGCAAACGATATCACACTTTTTACCGCAAAGGCAGGGTGCATAACCCGTCGAATTGCTTGGCATAAATTTAAGGTGTGGATAAATTGCTCTGGCGCTGTTTGCATCGAAACGATATTCACCGTTTAAAATCTCTTGACGGTTGGGGTAATCCTTTAGCACGTCATCGTTCATATATGGGTTTGATTTATGTGCGCCGCGGTAATAAACGCTGCACTGCCAACTATCAAGCCCGTTTTCATCAATAGCATTGCCTGGGCAAGCGGCTATACACTTGCCGCATTTATCACAAAGGCTCTCCTCATAGGGTGCATCGCACTCGAGCGGTGCATCGGTAACGATAAATACAAATCTAACGTAAGGGCCGAATTTTTCGTTTATAACGTTGCCCTTAAGACCAATGTCACCAAGACCGCAAGCCTTTGCCGCAAAGGAAAAGTCCATTATAACGTCGGGGGCAGGTTTACCCTCGGCTACGGGTTCGGCAAGGGCTAACTCATATGTATCTATAAGCTCGGGATTTTGGGACTTATCGCCCTTTATTTTAAGGTTAGAAACGTTACGCTGTACGCAGGCATCATAGCCCTCGTTTTCAATAACACCTGCCATTTTAAGTAGGAATATTTCGGAAAATTCCTCATCAATATACTTTACACCTAAGGACACGTAGTTATTGTACTGTGTTTCGTTATCCATACAATAATAAAGTCCCTGCGGTACACGGAAGCCGCAGCCTATAACACATTTAGCATTTGGTAAAATGCTTTTGGGGTCACGCTGAACGTCAACACCCTCAAAGCATTTTATATCGGCAATACCGCATATATCGGCGCCGAAAAGCTTTGCTTTTTGTTTAATAATTTCACTTGTCAGCATACTGTCCCCTCCTTATCTGTCGAGCTTCCAAGGCTTACCCTTGCGAAGCGGTGCTTTAAAGCGGTCTTCCATACAACCGCCCTTTTTCTCAAGCATACTTACGCACGCTCTGATACAGCCGCCGCATTTTGCCATATTGTAGCCAACCCACGACGGAAAATACTGCTCGAGTGCGCCGTAAAGCCTTGTAATGCCCTGTTCCTCAGCCTTGACACCCTTTTCAAGTATATCAAGGTCACCGTTTTTATTTTCATCAAATACAGACTTTGGTACAAAGGGATTATAGTATCTGCCACCGTGAGTATAGAAGGCGTAACACTTCCACTCGTCAATCGCACCCCACTCACACTTTTTGTCGCCTACGTATACGGTAATACTTTCCTTATCGCTAATGCAACCGCCGGGGCATTCGCGAACGCATGCCATACATCTGCGGCAAAGCGGCTCGCCGCTATATAACGGGTCGGGCTCTAACTCGGCATCGGTAAAGATAAATGCCACACGCTGAAGCGGACCAAACTCCTTGGTTAAGAACATTTTACTCCAACCCATTTCACCAAGTCCGCAAGCAACGGCTGCCAAACGGAAATGGAACTGTAAATCGGGCGCTACGTTTTCATCCCTTGTAGCGCGTGTAAACTGTACGCTTCTGTGATGTCCCGTTTTGCTCGACTCGCGCTCGTTAGCCTCAATCTGCTCCTCAGGTGATAACGTGTTACCTGGGGCGCCATCCATATCTGAAACGCTGCCACGGGCGCCTGTATTACGGTATACCATAGCCTCATAGCCGTTGTTTTCAATCATTTTACCGACGGTATAAAGCACCGACGGAGCAAAAATCTCGTTTATGCCGCCGTATGCCATTGAGGGGTACTGATAGAACTGTGTGCCCTCCTCAATACCACGCTGAACACCGCGCGGAATTCTGAAAACAAAGCCGATAACACTCTTGGCCTCGGGAAATAGGAACTTCGGATTCATATCATCGGGACAACCCTCGCCGAAGCGGTCCATACTACCGATACCGCACATATCGGCGCCTGCTGCCAAGGCAGCCTGTTTAATCATCGCACTTGTTAGCATCTATAATACCTCCAAAATCAAGTTTTACCAATGCATTATTATAAGCCTTTACACAACGCAGGCACTCGTCACACCTTTTGTTGCATTTTGACCTGAAATCACTAAAATCGTTTGGCAATTTAGAATTGTCAATTATGTAAGGATAAATTTGAGCCGAATGATTAGGCTCTAATAAATCCAAAACGTTGCCCTCAAACCTACCATCCACGTATGCCTTTAAAATCTGCACGGGGTTAAGACTTATTCTCGTCGCTAATTTTGCGGCGGTGACGTAGGGTGCAAAAAGCTCTATCTCCTCGGGTCGCACAAAATTTAAATGCCTTAAAATATTAGGCTTGTTTTTATCACTGCTTAAAAAGGCAGAGCAAACACTTCTGAACTTTACGCTGTCGGGCGCCGCCGCAATCTCGTTTTCGTGCGCCACAAGATTATCGTGGAACTGTCGGCTCGAGCAGAAGTTAAGGCAACCGCTGTTGGCCAGCATAAATAATTCCTTACCATTATTATCGCACCAATTTTTAAGCCTTGCCAAACTCTCAATATCACAGTTAAGCTCTCGCTTATAATAATATCCGTCAAAAACGTCGGCCAAATATTCCATACCCTCAACGGTACCGATTTCCATATTAACCGATGCCCTTGTTTTTATGTTGGGGAAATTCTCTTTAATAAAGCGTGCAATTACGGGTGAGGTTGTTGTTACCGACGAAAGCGAAAAGCGTGACGACAGGTCATCAATTAAATCACCGATAGACATTAAAAACTCACTTGACAGGCTGTTAACACCATAGCAGTTGGCGTTAAGCAGAAGATTTAAGTTGATGCCGTTTTTACTAAGTCTTTCTAAATCGGCAAGCTGGTAATTTATGTACTCCTGCTCGTCTCCTGCGGCAATAGACGTACCAAGACCTCTGCCGCTTGGGCTTTGTCCGTAAGAAAAATACACCTCGTAGATGCTTTCCATATTGCGAATTATCTCATCAATAAATGCGCCGCTTTGTTGCCACTGATAACCGACGGTATATTTCATACTTGGACACCTCCCAACCATACAATTATAGTATAATAATTATTTAGCACTTGCGCAAGCAAAAAATATAAGATATAATATTGTAAAATAAAGATTTTGAGGGTGTTTCGCAATGTTTCAAATAACCTTATCTGAAATTAAGCCTATTGTGAGATATATCGGTGAGATTGAATTGCCGAAAAATCTAATAAGGCGAAAAATTATAACCTACGACCACCGACTGTTTTACATAGTAAAGGGAAGCGGAAAACTTATTATAGAAAACACCGAATACGCCGTATCTGCTGGGTCGGTTGTCTATCTTATGTCGGGCACGCCCTACGCAATATATCCCGACGACACCGACGATTTACGCTTAATCTGTGTAAACTTTGACTTTTTGCAAAACACCTCAAATGAGGTGCCCTTTATAAAGCTTTCTACCCCTTCGCAATTCGACCCCTCACTTCGCACCGAAATAGTAAATTTCACAGATTTTGATGCGCTTAACTCCCCAATTGTGCTAAGTGATATGATGAGTGTATACACCTATTTAAAAAGTGCAATAGACGAATTTGAGCGACACCGCGATTTTTGGGATATACAAATAGCCAATCTTATATCCATTGTGTTTAACCTTATTTGTCGTGCCTTAACCAAAACACAGCAGGTAAAAAGCAGCAAAAAATACAATAAGATTATCAACTATATCCACTCTAACTATTTTGAAGAGCTTGATAATAAAAAACTGGCCGAGATATTTAACTATCACCCAAATTACATAAGCCAATTTATAAAAAAACATACGGGTGTTTCTCTACACCAATATCTGCTTAACGTAAGAATTAGACAAGCGGTGCTTCTGCTTGAAACGACCGACCTACCCATAAATCAAATTGCTACGCAGGTAGGCTTTCGCGATACAAGTTATTTTTCGCAGTTCTTTAAAAAAATCACAGGTCACTCACCAAAGGATTTCAGAATATAAAAAAGTCCCACAAGGGACTTTTTTATTTTTCACTATACTTAATATTTATTAGGTGAGCGACCGACGGTATACTTTCGCCCTGCTGGGTAGAGGTTGGTGATAAAAGAGCACCTGTCGCACAAAATAGGATGTTTTTGTACTCGCCCGACTCTACCCTCTTTAAAATATATGAAGCTAAAACCGAAGCCGAGCAACCGCAACCAGAGGCACCTGCGTGGGCATCCTGCTTTTCTATATCGAAAATAAGCATACCACAGTCGGTGTGTTGTTTTTTTATATCAATATTTTGTTTTTCTAAAATTTCATATAATAATTCACTGCCGACTGTACCAAGGTCGCCCGTAAAAATTTTATCATAATCGTCGGGCGCGGTGCCGGTATCGGTTAAAAATCTCTTTATGGTATCAGCCGCCGCAGGTGCCATTGCCGCACCCATATTGTTGGCATCCTTGACGCCAAGGTCCTTTACTGCACCTATTGTTATTTTATCAATATATGCCTTTTGCGGTGTATCGGTTAGAATTACCGCACCCGAGCCCGTCACCGTCCACTGTGCCGTTGGGGTGCGCTGTGAGCCGTATTCAAGCGGAAAGCGATATTGTCGCTCTGCCGAGCAGAAGTGCGACGATGTAACCGAAATGGTGTGTTTTGCAACGCCACTCTCGATAAAAATTGCCGCTACCGCCAAGGATAGCGCCATTGTTGAGCAGGCACCATATAGTCCGACAAAGGGCATATTGGTTTGTCTGAGACCAAAGGAACTACCGATACACTGATTTAATAGGTCGCCCGCAAAAATGCAGTCGATATCATCGTGTTCGAGGCCCGCCTTTTGAAGCGCTAAATCGGTCGCCGTTTGTTGCAGCTTCATCTCAGCCTTCTCGAAGGTATCCTCACCAAGAAGCGAATCGGTCACCTTGATATCAAATTCATTGCCGAGTGGACCCTCGCCCTCTTTTTTACCAACAATTGAGGCGTACGAAAGTATTGATGGGCATCTCTTTAACACTATGGTTTTACCCGCCATTATAAATTCCCCTTTAATTCATTTTTAACTTATTGTCGGCCAATTTATTTAAAATATTCGGAAGAAAAATCGTTATTTGTGTTTACAAGCAAATAAATAAATGTTATACTTCTTTAAAAGGGGTGTAATTATGGAAATTTCCTATTCTAAAACATTATCTTTATATACGTCTGCCGACGTTTTTGTTGCAGGTGGCGGTCCTTCGGGTATTGCCGCCGCAGTTTCTGCCGCAAGGCTTGGCAAAAGGGTTGTACTCGTTGAACAAACAGGTGTGCTTGGCGGTGCCAGCATACTTTGTATGGTCGCCGAATTTATGACCTTTGACGATGGCGAAAACTTCCTTTCGGGCGGCATCGGTCGTGAGGTTTTTGATAAATTTAAGTTTAGCCACGTCTATAATCGCATTTCCTACGGCATTCGCTATGAAGAGCTTAAGCGAGTTTATGACGAGCTTGTTTTGAGTGCGGGTGTTGAGGTTATGTTTTACACCAAAATTGTCGACGTAATAACTGAGGACGGACTTGTTAAATATGCGGTATTATCCACCCCGTCAGGACTTCAAACTGTTGAGGCTAAAATGTTTATTGACTGTACAGGTAGCGGTATCCTCGCTGATTTTGCAGGCGCAGAATATGGCTACGGCGATGAAAACGGCAACACCATGAGTGCTACCATATGCACACTTTGGGGCGGTGTTGATTTTGAAAGAAAACTCCCCGGTGACGGCAGACATATTGATAAAGCCTATAAGGACGGCGTTTTCTCACAGTACGACACCCTTTTACCCGGTATTAGAAGAACCTATAAGGATATAGGGGTTGGTTTTGGAAACGTTGGTCACTGCTTTAAGGTTGACGACCGCGACGTTAAAAGCCTTACCAACGCTATGTTTGAGGGCAGAAAAATTTTGCCTGAATATGAAACCTATTACCGTGGTTATCTTGAGGGCTGCGAAAATGCAACCATTATTAAAAGCGCCGATTTTATTGGTATTAGAGAGTCCCGCAGAATTACTTGCGAATACACCCTAACGGGTGAGACCTTTTTCAGTGACACACCTTTTACCGATGAAATCGGTAGATATTCTTATCCCATTGATATGCACCCGATAACCGCCGATAAAAAAGGTATGGACGGTTTCCAAAAACATATTTCTATGCGTCACGAAAGAGGACAGAGTTACAGCATCCCCTACCGTAGCCTTGTGCCGAAGGGTATTAAAAACGTGCTTGTTGCGGGTAAGTGTATTGGTGCGGACCATACAATGCAGGCCACAATTCGCGTTATCCCCTGTTGCTACATAACTGGTCAGGCGGCAGGCGTTGCAGCATCGGTTTGTGTTGATAATAATACTACCGCCGCTAACGCCGACGTAAAAGAAATCCAAAATCTGCTAAAACAGGCAGGCGCCTATTTAAAGAGGTAACGTTATGGAAAAATATGCTTGGAAGGCCACCGTTAAGGAAGGCTGTATTGAGGAATATATACGTCGTCACGATAATCTGCCCGAGGATATGGCGAAGCTGTTGCGCGATGCAGGTATTACCAACTACACCATTTGGAACACAGGAAACGAGCTTTTCGGCTATTATGAATGTGAAAAAGGCGTAGACTTCGCCGCAAAGGTGCAGAGTGAAAGCGAAATTGTCGCCCGCTGGGACGAATATATGTCGGATATACTGATTATGGAAAAAGACCCCGTAACGGGCGCACAACCACTACTAAAAAAGGTTTTTTCCTTTGATGAGAAATAAATATCCACCCGCATAGCGGGTGGTTTTTCATTTTCGGGCATAGCCCTAACCGATACTGGCGGTGCACAAGTGCGTTTTTAAATTGGCCTGCCAGCCATGCAGGTATTACTTGCCACCTGTAAACAGGTATATTAAGATGCTTGGCTCCCTCTGACGAGGGAGCTGTTGAGCGTTAGCGAAACTGAGGGAGAGAAATAGTAAAGCATTGATATAATTTATGCTTCTTCTCTCCCTCCGTCTTTTGCTCTGCAAAATCCACCTCCCTCGTCAGAGGGAGGCAAGTCATATATCAAGATTTTTCCTTGTTCATCGGTTAACCTCTATAGAACCACGCGACTATCGCGTGGTTTTCGTTATACAATAAAAAAACACACAACTTACGTTGTGTGTTTTTTGTGTTGGCACCTACTTATTTTCCCGGGCAGCTGCCCGCCAAGTATCTTCAGCGCAAGTGAGCTTAACTTCTGTGTTCGGAATGGGAACAGGTGGACCCTCACCGCAATCAGCACCAACTTTTTTTGTTGTCACCTTTAGGCGACTTTGATAGTATATCACAAGCGGTTATCTTTGTCAACACTTTTTTTAAAAATTTTTCAAAATATCTTTGTTGACAAAAATTCATACTTCCTTTATCATTATTTGTGGTGATTATTATGAAATTATTTATTGCATCGGACATACACGGCTCTGCCCATTACTGCGAAAAATTGCTTGCGGAATTCGGCAGAACAGGCGCCGACAAAATACTGCTTCTCGGCGATATTCTCTACCACGGACCGAGAAATGATTTGCCAAAAGGCTATAACCCCAAGGCCGTTATAGAAATGCTTAATAACATAAAAGACAAAATTCTTTGTGTTCGCGGCAACTGTGACACCGAGGTTGACCAAATGGTGCTCGGCTTCCCCGTGCTCGCCGACTATGCCGTAATATACGATGGTAACACGACTATTTATGCAACTCATGGTCACAACTATAACGAAAATAATTTGCCACCATTACAAAAAGGTGATATCCTGCTTCACGGACACACCCATATCCCCGCTTGTAACGAACATAAGGACTACACTTATATAAATCCGGGTTCCGTTTCAATACCTAAAGAAAACAGCCATCACGGATATATGATATATGAAAACGGTGTGTTTAGTTGGTATGACCTTGAGGGAAATTTAATTAAAAACTGCAAAAAATAAAGGGCAATATTGCCCTTTATTTTTTTACAAATTTATAAGATACTCGCCGGTTTTATAGATTAACTTCATATAATCAACCAAAAGCTCATCGGGGATGCGGTCATATACAAATTCAAATGTGAAGTCGCCCTTATAGTTTAGGTCCTTTAAAATTTGCATACATTCTTCCCACCTCATCATGCCTAAAAACGGGAAGCAATGAATATCGTTACCATAATAATTATCGTGCACGTGGGTTGCAATTAGACGGTCGCCAAGCTTGGGCAATTCATTCAAATAGCCCTCACCCTTTTCATACTGGACACGGCCGTGACCGAAGTCCCAACAGATGCCGACGTTTTCACTTTGGAAGCGGTCACAAAGGTCGATTAAATCCTCGGTAATACTGCAAAAACGAGGGTGACCATCGAAGTTATCCTCAAAAACGTTTTCGAACGCTATTTTCATATCATGCTTTTCGGCATATTCGGCTATTGGTGCAAAAAGCTCGTAATTAAACTCGATTGCCGCTTCACGCGAAAACTCTTTTGTTTTAAAATCAAACTCGTCGCCATGGATTACCAATATTTTACTGCCAAGCCCACAGGCGTTTTCGGCGCATTTTTTAAGTGACTTGCTAAAATCCTCAAAATTCTCCTTTTTATATCGGTTAAAAGGAAGGTGCGACTGATTCACCCTCATTCCCTTGCCGCCAATATAATCGGATAATTTGGCAATTTCATAGGGTGACGCCTCTCGGGCGTTAAGGTCTATAACTCTAAAACCTGCAGCATAAGCAATATCTACACATTCGTAAAGACTGCGCTTTTGGTCACTGCAACGCTTATGCAAAAAATGTTCGGCATTGATTGACAAATCCATAATATCACCTCATATTTTTATATTATCAAGCAAGAACAAAAAAGTCAATTAAAACACTTAAATATGACAATATATAAAATAAATATTGACAAAATACCCTGTTTCGTGTGATAATATTATAAATAGGTGGTGTAAAAATGAGAGTTATTACAGGTATTGCCCGTGGCAGAAAACTTGAAACACTCAGTGGCAATGACGTAAGACCTACTACCGACAAGGTTAAAGAGGCTATTTTCAGCTCTATTCAATTTGATATTGAGGGCAGAAGAATTCTCGACCTTTTTGCAGGCAGCGGTCAGCTTGGTATTGAGGCACTCAGCCGCGGTGCCGAGTGTGCTACCTTTGTCGACCTTAACACCGAGGCTATCAGGGTTATTGAGCGCAACGTTAAGGCTACGGGATTTTTGGAAGAAGCAAGAATAGTTCGTGCAGATTATTTTTCCTTCTGCGCATCTACTCGTGACAGCTTTGACATCGCCTTTTTAGACCCACCCTACCGCGAGGGACTGCTTGAGAAGGCACTAAACTCGGTAAGCGGTATTATGAGTGACTACGGCATTATAATTTGCGAGCACCCAACCGATATCGAATTGCCTGAAAATGCAGGCGCATTTAAAAAATACAAATGTGCGCGCTACGGCAAAATAGCGGTCTCTTTTTACAGAAATGAGCGTGAAGAAATTGAATAAAACTGTTATATGCCCCGGTAGTTATGACCCCATAACCCACGGCCATATAGATATAATCGAGCGTGCTTCCTCGCTTTTTGATAAGGTTATTGTTGTTGTGATGATAAACTACAAAAAGCATTACAGCTTTAGCGTTGAGGAACGCGTCAGCATGATTAAAAAATGCGTATCGCACCTTAGCAACGTTGAGGTTGCATCCTACGACGGATTGTTGTCGGACTATGCAAGACAACACAATGCATACGCAATTGTTAAGGGCTTACGTGCTATGTCGGACTTCGAGTATGAATTCCAGATGGCACTTGCTAATAAAAAACTTAATCCCCAAATTGAAACCCTGTTTTTAACCACAAATGCCGAGTTTATGTATTTAAGCTCAAGCATGGTTAAGCAGATAGCGAGTATGGGTGGCGACATCTCGGCTTTTGTGCCGAAGCAAATTCACAAGGATATTATAGAACGATTGGGCACAGACCAAAACTGAGCCTAAAACTGAAAGGATGTATTTAATATGAGTATCGAAGAATTACTTGAACAGTTGGACGAAGCATTAGAGGGCGGTCTTAAAATGCCCGGCAACCGCAGAGTTGTTAATGCAGAAAATTTAAGAGTTGTTATTGACGAAATCCGTCTTAACATCCCGAGTGAAATTAAGCAGGCTCGCGGTATTGTTGCCGACCGTGCCGACATTATCACCAATGCTAAGCGTGAGGCTGACGGTATTATCCGCAGTGCTGAGGAGCGCGCTAACGCAATGATTACTCAGGAAGCTATCACAAAATTAGCTCAGGAAAAGGCAAGCGAGATTATCGCTAACGCACAAGCTAAGAGCAGAGAGATGCGCAAGGCCGCACAGGAATTTGTTGACGACATTATGCGCAGAGCTGACGAGGGTCTTACCGCTAACCTCGGTGAGATTAGAAAGACTCGCGCATCACTTAAATCACAGGTTCCCCACCCAGCAGCAAAGAACGACTAATTAAATTACATAAAAATCCCGATAAGCAATGCTTATCGGGATTTTTTTATTTGCATAAATCTGTTGACAAATATCTTTCGCCTGTATCTGCCAAAAGCACAACTATATTTTTGCCCTTGTTTTCGGGACGACTCGCTAGGCTATATGCCGCAAAAAGTGCCGCACCCGACGAGATGCCGACAAATGCGCCCTCGTCCTTTACAAACTGCTTGGCGGTATTTATCGCATCATCATCGCTAACGGTAATTATCTCATCCAAAATTTCGGTATCTAAAACATCGGGGATAAAGTTAGCGCCTATACCCTGTATTTTGTGGGGCGCTGCGGTGCCGCCCGATAAAAGCGGTGACGAGGCAGGCTCAACCGCCACAATTTTTATATCCTTTTTTTGTTCCTTTAAAAATCTGCCAACACCCGTAACGGTACCGCCTGTGCCGACGCCTGCAACAAATATATCGACTGTGCCGTCGGTATCCGCCCATATTTCGGGTCCCGTCGTTTCGTAATGGGCTTGTGGGTTAGCCTTATTTACAAACTGGCCTGCAATAAAGGAATTTGGTATTTCCTTTGCTAACTGCTCACACTTATCGTTTGCGCCCTTCATACCGAGGACGGCTTCGGTCAAAACAAGCTCGGCGCCGTAGACCTTCATCATCTTTTTGCGCTCTTCTGACATACTCTCGGGCATTACGATTATAGTCTTATATCCCTTTGCCGCTGCCACAGCACAAAGCCCTATTCCTGTGTTGCCGCTTGTTGACTCGAGTATTACCGAGTCCTTGGTTAGAAGCCCATCTTTTTCGGCTGTTTCAATTATGCTTTTGGCAACTCTGTCCTTAGCACTGCCTGCGGGGTTAAAATACTCAAGCTTGGCAAAAACATTGGCGTCGCCCGAAAATTTTAATTTTAAAAGCGGTGTGTTGCCTATTAGTTGTGTAAATGAATTATAAATTTTCATTACCGTAATCCTTTACTTTTCTAATGTATTTAAAGGTTTCCTTTTCACCTTTTTCGGCAAGCATTATAAGCCAACCTTCAAGCAAATCGGAGGTATCCTTATGGATAAATCTTGTCGCTTTACCCTTTTCGAAATACTTAATCGGATGAGCTATATTAAAATTCTTGCCCTGATAAATCTTGCTTGCGGCAACGCGGTCGCAAAACATTTCCTTGACGTATTTTACGGGCATACGCACAGCCTCTATGCGTTTGGTTTTGGGGTTATAGTCATTCCAATATTCAAAGTGGTGACGGTTTCTGCCCTTGTGGTGTATCCAAGCCGAAGAATATCCGTACAATTCCCTTTCCTTTTCATTTGGGCTGCGGTCACCTTGGTAGTATTTAGCTCCCGGGATAAACTCGGTTAATGTGTATTTTGATAAATCGTGAAATAGCCCCTGAAAACCTATGCCTGCACGAAAACAATGGGCAATAACCTTGTGCCTATGATGTGTAATTGTTAAAAAATGTTTTATCGGATGCATTTATTATTCCTCAAATATTCTAAAAATGCGGCACAGCCCTCGACAATATCTCGATAGGTATCATCAAAATTACCTGTATACCACGGGTCGGCGATATCACCGCCACTTGCGAAATCGAGCAACAGATGAATTTTATTTTCGGTATCTTCCCCGATTATACGGGTTATGTTTCGCAAATTGTTTCTATCCATTAAAAGTATATAATCGTAGTCGTTATAGTCTTTTTTGGTGAACTGAACTGCGTGGTGATCATCAAAGGGGATATTTTTCTCTATAAGCTTGGCGCGTGTGCCGTAATGGATACCGTTGCCTATTTCTTCACGACTTGTTGCCGACGAATCTATTATAAATTCATTGCTTAAATTTTGTTTTGCAACTATATCCTTAAAGACAAACTCCGCCATTGGTGAACGGCAGATATTGCCGTGACAGACGAACATAACCTTTGTCATAATTATACCCCTTTAAAGAGAATTATCTTCGGCTCCCGCTGACGAGGGAGCTGGATTTTGCGAAGCAAAAGACTGAGGGAGAGAATTTTTAATTTCTGAATCTATATATTCACATACGCCGTTAAAATTACGGTCTACATCTAAATTACAAATTCTTAACACTGTCAAATTCATACTCTCTAATTCTTTTGTGCGAATAGTATCTTTTTTGATTTGTTCGAAGGTGTAATGTCCACCGCCGTCAAGCTCAATAACAAGTCTTGCTTTTGCGCAATAAAAATCTACTATATAATCGCCAATGGCCTTTTGCCTTTGAAAACGCAATGGGTAATTCCTTAAAAATTCATACCAGAGTTTTCTTTCCCAAGGCTTCATATTTTTTCGGAGTGTTTTTGCAAGAGGGATATTATCTTTATTATATTCTTTCATTTTCTCTCCCTCCACCGCAAGCGGTCCCCCTCCCTCGTCAGAGGGAGGCACCTTTTCCAATATAATACCATTTTTTATTGTATTTTTCAAGTTATATTGATTTGCAACGCGACTAATGGTATAATTAAGCAGAGGTGTGATTATGACAGAGAAAGAAAAAATGCTTGCAGGGTTATTATACGACCCATCGGATAAAGAATTAAGCGAGCTACTTTTAAAAGCGAGAAAGCTTGCCCGCAGATATAATACAATTGACGAGGACCAAACCGAAGAGCGAGAAGGTATTTTACGCGAGCTGCTCGTTGGCAGTCCCAACCTGCCGCAAATGCAGGCACCGATATACTTTGATTACGGCTGCAACACGACCTTCGGTAAATTTTGCGGTACAAATTTTAACTTTACCTGTCTCGACGTGTGTCCCGTTACTGTTGGCGACAACGTAATGTTTGGACCCAACGTCACATTGGCAACGCCAATGCACCCCCTATTACCCGAGGAAAGAAACCTTCGCAAGCGTCAAGACGGCAGTTATTATAATTTAGAATATGCAAAGCCCATCACCATTGAAAGTAATTGTTGGTTGGCCTCCAACGTAGTAGTATGCGGTGGCGTAACCATCGGCGAAGGCTCGGTTATCGGTGCGGGCAGCGTTGTAACTCGTGATATACCGCCATACAGCTTGGCCGTTGGTAATCCTTGCAGAGTAATTAGAAAAATTACCGATGAAGATAAAATGGAATTTTAAATACAGCATATTAAAAAGCTCGGTTTTAAAGCCGAGCTTTTATTTATATATTCGTGACGAATACCTTTTTAATGAAATTCATATCTTTTCTGAAAAGAATTGTATCGACGGCGATTTTTTGCACCTGTGCGGCTAAAAGCTTATTTTCGACCTTTATGGGCATAAAAACGACGCTTTTAATACTTTTTTCTACGGCGTAATCTGCCGCTTTATTATAGAGCGTACGTATTGCCGACACGTCGGCGCTGGTAAGCTTATTTAAAATTTTAGGTGCTACCGCATTATAAATGTACTCATATTTAAGCGGATAGCCCGATAAAACGGTATCCTTAGTTACGCTGTGTGATGCAATTCTAAACCTTGAACCACCGTAAATATACAGCTCACCCTCGGTGTCAACAACGGGATTTACAAGCAGTTCTGCCTTTAAATTTACGGGTGAGGTATTTACACTTGAAAGACGGTTTGAAAAGGACATAACGTCACTGATTTCGCGTGCTTCAATAAGCTCGGACAGGTAGTTTTCCTCACTTTTAAAATATGCAGCATTAAGTAGCTTTGGGTCGGTTTTGGTAACAAGTCTTAAATACTCGTCAAAACACTGTTCGGGTGTGCCGCACTGCACTGCTTTTTCATTATTAAGCTTTGCGAGATAGCCTATTAAAAGACCTGCTAATTTCAAGCGACTACCCCCTATTTTTTAACATAAACTATTGTCGGCTCTGCGTCGCCTAACATATCGAGAAGCATCTGCGCCACCATATTGCCAAACTCCACCTTTAGTGTAGCATCTCTGCTTGTACCGAGATTGCCGCCCTTGAACTGAATGTAAGTATTATTGCTGTAATCGGGTGAATGTGAGCCCGTTCTTGCGTTTGACTGAACGAGGTCGTTTCTAGCAATTGCAAACAGGTTGTCGGTTATCTGGAATGTACCCTGTCGTGCATTGGTATGATTCCAAGATTTTATATGGGCGTCTTGGGTTTTGTCGGGACGCTGCTCGCAAAGTCCATAGCCTGCATACCACATAAGGTTGTTTTTAATTTTAATATCCTTCATATAGCTTGTGGTCTCAAGACCGCCCGAAAGAAAATACTCAAAGGAATAATTGCAGTTTTCCATTACATTATCGCTGATATCTACGTTTTGCATAACCTTATCCGATGAACCGTCGGTACTATACTGGAAGGTAGTTGCGGCATCGTACACCTGATTAAAATAGCAGTTGCTTATCTTATAGCCGTTGCAACCACCGTAAATTTCCACCGCATTACCGTAGCGTGTGGCATAGTTTCTACCAAAGATACCCTCAGCCTGAATAGAGCCGCCTATCCACTGAAATTCGCAGTTGGTAACGGTGAGGCCGCTTCTCGTACCTCCTGCAATGCCATGTGCGCCGCCGTATTTAAGACATAAATTATCGATATGTATATTGTCGGCCTTAACAGAAATTATATGTTTTTTTACGTTAAATTCAATGCTATCAAAAAGGTCGGCGGGGTTGCCGCCCTTACAATAGAGATAGAGTGCACCCGAGCCACTATAATCGTGATAAAAATGCAGATTTTCGTCTAAATCCGCATAGGTTTCAAATTCCTTACCCGTTGTATTATTATAGGTTTTGCCGTCCGCCTCAGTACGTATGATACACTTAATTGCGTGCTTTTCACCCTCGTTAAATACAATCGTTCCTATATCATCTTTAAATGCAATAGAATATCTATAAATGTTTTTATTTTCCTTAGTTTGCTTCCATTCTCCTCGTTCCGCCGCATTACCGGGGGACGCATAAATGGTGGGCTTTTTACCCTCGCCGTATGCCGCATAGGTAACACCCTCGACGTCGGCCACCAGTTGACCTCTGAAAATACTTCCGCGCTCTAAATAGATAACGTCGCCTGCCTTTAGCTTGCTTTTTATTTTACCAAGGTCATTGAGGTTTTTAAATGCCTTTTCGGGACTGCTGCCGTCATTACGACTGCTTCCCCTATTTGAAAGGTAATAGGCAGTACCACCCGCCGCGGGCTTAATTTCATCCTTCGTAGTGCGAATGGTATATATGCGCCAATCGGTATAACCGCGGTATTTAGAAAGCATTTCGCTTTCACTGAGGGTCTTACCGTTAAGGCCCGTTGGCATCGGTACATAAGGTACCTTCTCGTAACTGCCTTTATTGAGAAGCCCGTTATCCTCTCCTTGTGTCGACGAATTATTACCCGATATATCACTGTTGCCATTTGAAGAGGAGCCACCCTTATCCTTGCCCGATTTTACTAAAAACACCGTAAGAACTGAAACCAGCGCAATAACGATAGCAAGAGAAACACTTACTAAAGCAATGACCGGTGCATTTTTTCTTGAAAAGAATTTATTTGACATTTTAACCTCTCCCAATATATTATTCTATTTTATTTATATCACTAAATGGTATATTTTTCAATAATTAGTTTGACAGAGTATAACTCTCGGTATATAATTTTTGTGGTGAATATTATGAGTTTTGATTTTAAAAACAAAACTGAATATGGTTTTTTGCGGCTTGAAACGGTAGATTCCACCAACGAATATGCCAAAAAATGCGCCGTATCGGGCGCAAAAGAGGCTACCGTAATTATTGCCGAGCGTCAAACTAAGGGCAAAGGCAGTAAAAACAGGAGCTTTTTTTCAGACGCTGACGGCATTTATATGAGTGTTATTTTACGCCCTGAAATATCACCCACCAATTCGCTTTTTATTACCACCTGTGCCGCCGTTGCGGTAAGTCGCGCCATTGATAAAATATGCGACAAAAAAACGGGCATTAAATGGGTGAACGATATATTTTTAGACGGCAAAAAAATCTGCGGAATTTTGTGTGAATCGGCGCTAAGACCGAACGAGGAGCGACTCGAATACGCCGTGCTTGGTATTGGTATAAATTTTAGTGGTTCTGCCAACGAATTACCCGAAGACATAAAGGATATTGCGGGCTTTATTTATGAAAAAAGTACCGACAGTAAAATAAAAGAAAACCTAATTTCAGAAATTCTGGATAATTTCTTTACTCTTTATAAAAACTTAGAAAAACGAGAGTTTTTGGATGAGTACAGAAGCCGCTCTATTTTGATTGGCAAAAGGGTTGTATGTGTCGGTAACGGTGGGGACTTCAACGCGACGGTCATAGATATTGATGACCATGCCCATCTGATTGTAAAGACCGATGACGGCAACATTAAAAACTTATATGCAGGCGAGGTGTCTTTAAGGCTTGAAAAGGACAACTAAATACGTTTTGGCGGCGCTTTTTACCGCCATAATTGCGGTGCTTGCGCAAGTCTCTTTCCCTCTGCCCTCCGGCATACCGCTAACCCTACAAATTTTTGCGGTGGCGCTATGTGGATTTTGGCTTAAATGGTACGGCGTGTTGTCGGTGGCAACCTACATCTTGTTAGGGCTCATCGGCGCACCTGTTTTCTCACATTTTGGCGCAGGACCAAGTGTATTATTCGGTCAAACGGGTGGTTTTATTTTCGGCTTTTTACTGCTTGCGTGCGCCTGCTCGCTATCCCAAAAATCTCAGAATAAACTGCTAAAAATAAGCATTATTTTTATGAGTGTAATTTTGTGTCACCTTTGCGGTATAGTGCAATTTTCACTTATTTGGAAGCAAGGCTTTTTTGAAGCGTTTGTGGTATGCTCGGCACCATTTTTACTTAAAGATTTAATACTTGTATACGCCGCCTTGGGTGTATCAAATTTAATAAAAAAACGAATTAAGACGTGCTAAACAGCACGTCTTTTTTTAACGCAATTAACCTTCATTTCATATACTGAATTGGAGTGAAAATTATGACCTTGTATGAAACGGAGCTTGGTAAAAAATATATGGTAACCGAAATTCGGGTATCGAATAATATCAAGCGCCGAATTTATGATATAGGACTCGTTGACGGCAGTCACGTAGTCCCGCTTTTTAAAAGCTTTCTTGGCGAGCCGACGGCATATTTTATACGCGGCGCAGTTGTTGCGCTCAGACGCGAGGAAGCCGAAAAAATCTTTGTTGAGCCTATTGAACGAGGGGGTAAATATCATGGTTGAAAACACAATTTCGGTAGCCCTTTCGGGCAACCCCAACGTAGGGAAAAGCACCATTTTCAATGCCCTTACGGGTCTTAAACAGCATACGGGCAACTGGGCGGGTAAAACGGTTGATTTGGCGGCCGGCGTTTGCAGAGTGGGTGCTTACAAAATAAATATAACCGACCTACCGGGCAGTTATTCGCTCCTCTCCCACTCGGGCGAAGAGGACATCGCAAGGGACTATATTTGTTTTGGCAGATGCGACGTAAACGTGGTGGTCTGTGACGCCACCTGTTTAGAGCGCAACCTTAATTTGCTTTTGCAAATTTTAGAGATAACACCCAACGTAATTTTGTGCATAAACCTTATTGACGAGGCGGCAAAAAGGGGCATCACAGTTGATAAAAACGCCCTGCAAAAACATCTTAAAATACCCGTTGTAACCACAGCTGCGAGAAGCGGCAAGGGGCTTGATACACTAAAAGACGAAATCGTAAAAATGGCAACGCTTAAAAAAAGCGGCATCGGTTTCACACTTAAATACAATGACGAAATCGAGCAAAAGCTTGCTAAAATTAACTCGTCTATAATTGATGAGGCAGCAGGCCTTAGTGGGCTACCGACACGCTTTTTAAAGCTTCGCGTGCTCGAAAATGATACGGCTTTTTTTGCGTCCTTAAGAAAAAACGTGGGCACTGATTTAAACGAGCTTGCGGAAAATAAAAACGAAGAAATCTCGAAGGCTTTGGTCAGCGGAATAATGGATGAATCGGAACGAATTTGCAAAAATGCAGTACATAGGGGTAAAAAGGATAATCGCGACCGAAAAATTGATAAAATCATCACCCATAAGCTATTCGGTCCACTTATAATTTTTTGTATGTTAGCGCTAATTTTTTGGATTACCATAAGCGGCGCAAACTACCCGTCAAATCTGTTAAATTCGTTTTTCACCTCTCTTGAGGGCGGTATTTTCGACCTTCTAATAAGAATCGGTTTACCAAACACGATATGCGAGGTTTTGGTGCACGGCATTTATAGGGTTGTAACCTGGATAGTCTCGGTTATGTTGCCGCCCATGGCAATATTTTTCCCGCTTTTCACCTTGCTTGAGGATTTGGGCTTTTTGCCGAGAATTGCCTTTAATCTTGATAGGTGCTTCCATAAATGTCACACCTGCGGCAAGCAGGCGCTCACAATGTGTATGGGCTTCGGTTGTAATGCGGTTGGGGTGACGGGTTGCCGAATTATCGATTCGCCACGCGAAAGGCTAATTGCCATACTTACCAACTCGTTTATTCCCTGTAATGGACGCTTTCCCACCCTTATTACCGTTATAACTATATTTTTCGTGGGTAGTTATGGCGCCACCTCGAGCATTGGCGCCGCACTTTTGCTTTGTTTATTTATAATGCTCAGTTTTCTTATGACCTTTGCGGTATCTTTTTTGCTTTCAAAGACGGTGCTTAAAGGTATGCCCTCATCCTTTACCCTCGAATTGCCGCCCTACCGCCGCCCCCAAATTTTAAAGGTAATCGTTCGTTCGGTTTTTGACCGCACACTGTTCGTACTTGGTCGCGCTCTTATTGCCGCAGCGCCTGCCGGACTAATAATTTGGCTTATGGCAAACGTGACGATTGACGGGGCATCTCTTTTAAATATAGCCTCCCGCTTTCTTGACCCATTAGGAAAAGCAATGGGGCTTGACGGTGTTATACTTCTTGCGTTTATCTTGGGCTTCCCTGCCAACGAAATCGTAATACCCATAATGGTTATGGCATACACCGCCAACGCAAATTTAACCGAAATCGGCAACTTAGGTGTTTTAAAGGATATTTTTATTTCAAACGGATGGTCGCTGCTGACCGCCATAAACGTAATGATTTTCTCGCTTTTCCATTGGCCCTGTGCCACCACTGTACAGACCATAAAAAAGGAAACGGGCAGCACGCTTTGGACGGCATTTGCAGTTATTTTGCCAACCATTATAGGCATTCTGCTGTGCCTAATAACTACCGCTATATGGAATATTGTAAAATAAAAAGCAAGGCTTAGGCGTTGTATCCTTACGGATACAACGCCAGTTTTATTCGCCTTGCGGCGAGTTTTATTGCTTCGCAGTTATATTCGGCTAAAAGCCGAGTGATATTCGCTTCGCGAGTTTAAGGGCGAATAAAATATCACTAAAACCGTTAGGTTTTAATATCACTTTTGATTTATCAAAAATATTACTGTGAGACTTGTCTCACAATATCACTATTAAAATATTTTCTCTTGAGATAGTAAAACGGATGTGTAGAAATTCTGCACATCCGTTTAAAATTTTGTCTAATACCATAACAAGCAGGACATTTTGGCGCCAAATGTCACTTGTTAAGAGAACCTAAAACCCTTACCCCACTCACAACTAATAGTTGCTGATCGCGATATGCACAAAAGAGGGAATCGGTATTTAAAAACACAGAAACGACCACCGACTTTAAATGTTTTCCACAATAAGATGACTTGTATCATACATAACCCGTGCATCATTATCACGTATTAGTTCGTGTGATAATTCATTGCCTGTGGTTTTATCAATACAAGTCCTATATACTTGACCTCTTCGATAAACAGTATCACCAACGCGAACGAAACGTTCGTTTTCAGTTGTTATGTGATATTTTATAGGTAATTTGTCTGAAGCACGAAGCTCGCCACATAAATGTGTGTCTGTAACATATGTAATCAATTGATACGTTATATCGGATTCATTTTTAAAACGGTAGTCAAGATAATTGTATACAATAGAGGTTCCCGTTCCAAAGGGTACTTGCCTATTATAATCAGGAAATAAATCAATACCATCGTGATGATGATGTTCGACGATTGTCAAGGGTGTGTGTAAAACCATCCAATGAATTAAATTCGTAAATTGACACAATCCACCACCAACACCTGCTTTGGCCTGCGCATTAGAGATGGTTACGCCTTCCTTATATCCTTTGGCTGTGGTTATGCTTCCTACCAAATTCCAAAATGAAAAGGTTTCACCAGGACGAATTAAAATGCCGTTGATCTTCGGGGCACTTATCGATAGATTTACGGCTTTATTTTCTTGGAGTTCCATTTGTGTGTTTCCAAGTTTTCGTCTAATAAGTGAATTGTGTTTGTAAATAACAAATGGTAGTAATTCCTCTTCTTTGACCTTGGAAAAATGACCGCTAACAAACATATTTTTGATGTTTCGAATAGCTCGGCATTTAAAAGTTGATATTTTGTAAGTCAGCGGTGAAATTTCACAAAACAGTTTTCTGGGCATACGTAACCACCTAAGTTTTTTGGAAAATATTCAATAAATTTAGTATAACACATCAAAGGTTTATTTTTCAATCAATTATATTTCCTTTTTAATAATAGTTTCTGATGATATTAGGAAAGAAACAAACAGTAAAGTGATAGAAAAATCCCCCTGACGAACAACCGGCAGGGCGATAATTTTGCTTTATAAATCTAAATTACTTAGATTCCTTAATTGCGGCCTGTGGTGCAATAGGTCGAGCTATAAAAACAATCTTAAAACTGTCCTTAACAGTACAACCCTTATGCCTTGCTTTTTTTAATTATTCTAACTATTTTATTCTTAATTTTTCTAAGCAAAATTGTTACAAAATTGCACCTTGCAAGGCAATAAAGCTTATAGGAAAAATCGGTGACCTTATATCGCTTGCCATCGCGCACAAAGGCAACGACTACACCGACGATGTTCTCGTCCTTAATACCGTATTCCTTATAAAGCTGATTATCGCCGCGCATAATATATCCGTCTTTATTTTTACCGATAACACGATGTAATACAAAATGTCCGTTTGCTCGGCGGTAAAGCGGTAAATCGTATTTTTTAAGCGTGCCCTGCGGTTTTTTTAGGGTTATCTCATCCCTGCCGCTTATAAGCATTGGCCTCATACTGTTGCCGTGTGGCGTAAAGGAAATTTCACCGCCGTCAGCAAGCACCGTTTCGAGCACGTCTAAAAGGTCTTCAAGTTTAACTCTGTTAGGCATTTGGCTCCTCCGCATTACTCATAGTTTCGTAAGAAAGGCGCGCCGCCGATATATCCATATTACAGTAAAGCTTATAAACGTTAACGTTATTAAGCAGTTTATCCATAACAAAGAGTAATTTGTCCATATAGCCGATATCGCTGCTGCGAAGTGTCTGCTCGAGCATTAGCGGAATTGACTTTGAAGGAGCTATTTTTTCTATTCGGTTTTCCTTGGCACGCTCGATAAAGCATATACCCTTAACCTTTGCGCGTGTGTTGGAGCTAATATCGTGCTTGCCGCTAAAGGGTGTGCCGTAGGCATAAAGAGAGCCGTCAACATAACGAATGGCCGGCTTATCGTCATTTAATATATACGCTTTGTCGCCAAACAGCTTTAACCACAGCTCAGTATGGGTTGATTTACCCGTACCGCTTTTTGCCGAAAAAAGATAGGCGTTGCCATCGACAACAACTGCCGAGGAATGAAGCATCATACCGTCAAAATCGAGTAACTGACGATAGAACGAGCCGCCCGCCAGCATATACTCGTACTGGTCGGAAAACTCATCCGATTTAAAGCGCTTTATCCATCTTTCCAGCTCTTCGTCGCTAACCTCAACCGTTATATCGGGTTTTTCGGCATCCTCACCGACGAGATACGCCTTTGCCCTATCAAGAGTAAAGGGGAAGCGCAAATCCATATTCACCTTTAAACCTGCGATATCATATAAAGACATATCGTTTACTCCTAAAATTTATTATACGTTAAAGAGAAATTCTACGATGTCGCCATCCTTCATGACGTATTCCTTACCCTCAGTACGCACGAGTCCCTTAGCTCTTGCGTTTACCATACTGCCGCACTCCTCAAGGTCGGCGTAGGCTATAACCTGTGCGCGAATAAAGCCGCGCTCAAAGTCACTATGTATTTTACCTGCCGCCTGCGGTGCTTTAAGTCCGTCGCGTATTGTCCAAGCGCGAACCTCTTTTTCGCCTGCGGTAAGATACGAAATAAGACCTAAAAGGCTGTAGCTTTTCTTAATAAGTCGGTCAAGACCCGAGCTCTCAAGGCCGAGCTCGCTTAAAAACATAAGCTTCTCTTCCTCGTCCATATCGGCAATATCGGCCTCTAACTGAGCGCAAATGGGTAATACCTCGGCGCCCTCTTTTTTAGCTAATTCCTCAACCTGTTTAAAAAATGGGTTGCTGTCTGCATTGCCGCCTGCAAAGTCATCCTCACTCATATTTGCGGCATAGATGATGGGCTTTGATGTAAGTAAATTCATAACGTCCATCATTGCCTGTGTTTCTTCGGTGGTCTCGACGGTACGTGCAGATTTGCCCGACTCGAGCACACTGTATAATTCCTTTAAGAAATCAAGCTCGCTTTGAAGTGATTTATCACCCTTTAAATCCTTAGTGACCTTGGCTATACGGCGCTCCACCATCTCCATATCCGAGAAAATGAGCTCAAGGTCAATAGTTTCAATGTCACGAATTGGGTCAATTGAGCCCTCAACGTGAATAATATCATCGTTCTCAAAGCAACGAACAACGTGAACTATTGCGTCAACCTCACGAATATTGCCAAGAAATTTATTGCCAAGTCCCTCGCCCTTTGAGGCGCCCTTAACAAGACCTGCAATATCAACGAATTCGATAACTGCGGGCACTATTGGCGGCACCTTGTCGCCGACGGTATACATTTTGCAGAGCATATCAAGGCGGCTGTCGGGCACCGACACAACGCCAACGTTGGGGTCGATGGTGCAAAACGGATAGTTAGCGGCACCTGCGCCTGCATTGGTTATAGCATTAAAAAGTGTTGATTTGCCGACGTTTGGCAAACCTACGATACCGAGTTTCATCTATTCTCAAATCTCCTTTTATTTACATACTTTTTTATTATAATACACTTTAAGATTTATTTCAATAGTTAAAAACACCCGAGCTTATTTGCAAAACTCGGGTGCTTTAAAACATTATACGTTTAATTCGTTTTTGTAAGTGGCTTGGTGGTTTTTGTTGGATATAACAACGGGCATACTGCTTATGAATTTTATCGCAAATTCACCCTCACTCTCAAAGCCCTTTTCGGCAAGTGTTCTGCCGCTATGCCAAACGCCGTCGATTACGTGGTTGGAAAAATCTGCTATGTTTATTCGGTGATAGCCGGTTTTCAGCGAAAATCTTATATTGCTGATATTCTTTGCTTTATCAAAAAAATAAAGCTGTGCGGTAATGGTTGCATCTACCCAACCCGCAGATTTTAAAACTTCAAATTCTACGTCGTCGGCATTTTCGTATTTAAGACCCGTAAAGGTCCATACCGTAGCGCCGCTTCTTGAAAGCCCTTCGCGGAAGTTGTAGCGATTTTCGAGTATTCTATGCGGCGAAGGTGTGTACGGCAATGTAATGGTCTTGTTATCGTCGCCCACGATTACCTCTGCATCGGCATATTGGAACAAATAGCGTGGGCCCACGTGGAAGGTATCAATAGCCGTATAGGCATTATTCTTGGAAACGGGCAAGAAGCAAACCTTGGCAGAGTTGATTATATAGCCTTCAAGCTCTACCTTCGGGTTAATAGGTCCTTCAAAGCCGTGGTGCGGCACCTGAAAAATATCGCTTTTAATATAATCGCCATAGCGTTGCGGAAGGCTCGCCTCGCTAAGTGTGGCGTCCCCCGTCCATAAAATTGTCTGTCCGCCAAGCTCCATTTTAAAGACAAGTGAGGTTGCATTGATGTTGGCCCTCATAAAATCAATCATTTCATCAAGGGTTGATAAAAGCTCGATTTTAGCATCTCCAAAATTGTATATTTGACCTGTGTGCGCCATATAAATCGGTGCGCCTGTCTTTTTCATTCTATCGAAAAGAATTGGGATGTTTACCAAGTTTGAATTATCGTAACCGAAGGCGTTGCTGGCCTTTTCCATACCAGGGAAACGCTCATCATCAACCTCCATAAAATTAAGCATAAAGGACTGAATCTCATACTCGCCCTCATACTTGTCCTCCATACCAAAATATGCGTGGAAGTGGTCGTGATGCGCGTGGGTCATAATCCAACAGGCAATTACGGGCTTATGTAAAGGACTGCTCTCCTTTAAAAACGCCATAAGTCTATCAACGTCGCGCTCGTAATTATTACCGCCGTCAATAAGTATAAAGCGGCCGTCACTAAGACGAATTACGTAGGACATACCGTAATCAACCAAGGAGAGTTGAGTTATCTGCGGCTCACATATTTTCTCGCCGCATGCGTCCTTAAAGCTAAAGTAATTGCAGTTTTGTTCGGCTACGATATGAAGCGCACGTGTGCGGTAAAAATAATTTATGAAAACACCCTCATTGTTTGCGGTTAAACCTGCAAAACGGTAAACGCCGTTATCGTGCGACTGCTTTTGCTCGTAGCCTTGACCTTTAAAAAAGTTTAGATAGAAATCAAAGCTATCTACCGATACCTCGGTTAATTTTGCAATCTGCGCGTTGCGATTAACGGGGCTTACAAACGGCTCTTTTTGTGCAAATAACGGTAAACTCAACATAACTACATCTCCTAAACCTGCTTTTCTAAGCCGATTATACAACCTGCCCACCCATTTTTCAATAAATTTTTTAATATAAATATAAAAATATCTTTTATTTTAGCGGGTAATATTGTATAATATATTCTGAACAAATCTGTTTAAGGATGTGGTTAAATGAAACAGGCATATACCGTTTCCCTTTCAAAGATTATGAAGGAGTTAAGCCTCGAGGCACTTTATCTGCCAACCGATGCTGACGAAATTCTTATTGAAAGCTCGGACGTAAGCCGTCCGGGACTTCCGATGATTGACTATTACGAGTTTTTCGACAACCGCCGTATTCAAATAATCGGCAAGGTTGAATCGTCATATCTTGAAAAGCTGAGCGATGCCGAATTTAATAAAATAATAAACAAATTCTGCGAATATTCGCCCGCCGCTATTGTTGTAACACGCGGACTCGAAATTTCGAAGCGCATTAAGCCCTATGCCGAAAAGCACAAGGTGCCGCTGCTTTTAAGCAATGTGGGTACGAGTGAATTTATGGCTTCGCTTATTGCCTTTTTAAATCTTCAATTGGCGCCCCGAATTACACGCCACGGCGTTTTGGTTGAGGTTTACGGCGAAGGTATACTTCTGCTTGGTGAAAGCGGTGTTGGTAAAAGTGAGACCGCCATTGAGCTTGTAAAAAGAGGTCACCGCCTTATTGCCGACGATGCGGTTGAAATCCGCAAGGTTTCGAGCAAATCACTCGTAGGCTCGGCCCCCGACAACATACGCCACTTTATTGAGCTTCGCGGCATTGGTATTATAAACATAAGCCGTATTTTCGGTGTCGGTGCGGTTAAGCTTACCGAGAAAATCGACCTTGTTATAAATATGGAGCATTGGGATGCTAATAAGGTTTACGACCGAATGGGACTCGAAAATGAAATGACCGAGATTTTAGGTCTTCAAATTCCGTCGCTTACCATACCGATTAAGCCGGGTCGTAACCTCGCAATTATAATCGAGGTTGCCGCTATGAATAACCGACAGAAAAAGCTCGGCTACAATGCGGCACAGGATTTACTTAAAAAGCTCGGTATGCAGGATGATACGAATTCAAACGACGACGCAGTTGTTGATATTTTTTAGGAGGTAAATTATGTATTGGTTAGGAATTGATTTAGGTGGAACAAACATCGCAACCGGTGTTGTTGATGAAAACTATAATATAATTGGTCGCGGCAAGGTTAAAACCAACCGTGCAGGACGTACTCCCGACGATATTGCCGACGATATGGCTAAGGCTGTTTTCATGGCAATTGAGGATGCCGGCATTGATAAAAGTGAAATTGTTGCAATGGGTATCGGCTCGCCCGGTTCAATTGTACCCGAGACGGGCACAGTTGCTGTTGCTAACAATTTAGGCTTTAAAAATCTACCCTTGTGCCAGATGTTAAAAGACCGCACAGGCTTTGATTTTTACATTGAAAACGACGCAAACGCTGCCGCTTACGGCGAATTGCTTGCAGGTGCAGGCAGAGGCAAAAAGAACTTTGTTGCCATTACGCTTGGTACCGGTGTTGGCGGTGGTATTATCATCGACGGTAAAATATTCTCAGGCTTCAACCATGCAGGCGGCGAGGTTGGTCACACCGTTATCGTTCAAAACGGCGAGCAGTGTGCTTGTGGCCGTCAGGGATGTTGGGAGGCTTATGCTTCGGCAAGCGCACTTATCCGTCAGACAAAATTCGCTATGATTAAAGACCCCACAAGTGTTATGTGGGAAATTGCAGGTACCATTGAAAACGTAAACGGTCTTACCGCCTTTGACGCTATGCGCCGTCAAGACGAGACCGCTAAAAAGGTTGTTGACCAGTATATCGAATATATAGCCGTAGGTCTTGTTAATATGATAAATATTTTCCAGCCCGAAGTAATATGTATAGGTGGCGGTGTTTCTAAAGAGGGTGACACACTTATTAAACCTATTAAGAGCTATGCCCGTCTTGACCGCTATTCTAAAAACGTTGCTACGCAGACCGAAATTAAAACGGCAGAGCTTGGCAACGATGCAGGCATTATAGGTGCCGCTTTCCTTTGCAACCTCTATAAATAATCATCGGGAGTTTTTATATGAACCGCGAAATGATTTGTTCTTTTTTTAAGGAAAATCAAATCCCTTTTAGAGAAAAAGAGAATATGGCACAGTACACCACCTTTAAAATTGGTGGCGATGCCGACTTTTTGGCCGAAGCGACCGATGAAGCACAGGTCTTAAAGGTTTATGAATTTTGTAAAAATAGTTCTATACCTTTAACCGTTCTTGGTAAAGGCTCAAACGTGCTTGTATCGGATGGCGGCATTGAGGGTATTGTTTTGCTCACAGCAGGACTTGATGATATTACCTTTGACGGCAATACCGTAACCTGTGGAGCGGGGCTAAACCTCATCACGCTTTGCACCTTAGCGCAACAAAAGGGTTTATCGGGACTTGAATTTGCCTTTGGTATTCCGGGTGCTGTTGGCGGCGCCGTTATTATGAATGCAGGTGCCTACGGCGGCGAAATCAAGGACGTAATCGAGAGTGTGCGCTATATCGATGCAGACGGACTTATAAAAACCATCGGCAAGGATGAAATGCAGCTTGGCTACCGCACAAGCCTCTTTAAACAAAAGGGGCTTATAATATTATCGGCAAGCTTTGTTCTTCAAAGTGATAATAAGGATAACATTATGGCAAAAATGTCAGATTTTATGTCGCGCAGAAAGGCAAAGCAACCGCTTGAATTTCCAAGTGCAGGCAGCACCTTTAAGCGACCCGAGGGTTATTTTGCGGGTGCGCTTATTGAGCAGAATTCCTTAAAGGGCTTTTCTGTCGGCGGCGCAATGGTGAGTGAAAAGCATGCGGGCTTTGTTATTAACTACAAGGACGCCACCGCTAAGGACGTAAAGGATTTAATTTCACACGTGCAGGCAACCGTTAAGCAAAATAACGGTGTTACGCTTGAACGCGAGGTTATATATTTAGGACGAGAATAATGGAAGTTTTAATTATTACGGGTATGTCGGGCGCAGGCAAAACCCAAGCAACAAACGCGCTTGAGGATATGGGCTACTACTGTGTGGATAACATTCCGCCAAGTATTATCCCCTCTTTTATTGAGCTCTTTGCCTTTAAGGATAAGGGCTTTAATAAGCTTGCCATCGGTACCGACGTGCGCGGCGGTCAGCTTTTCAGCGATATCGTTGACGTGCTCGACCTACTTAAAAAGCGCAATATAAATTATAACATTTTATTCCTTGATGCCACCAACGACCGACTTATTAACCGTTATAAAGAAAATCGGAGACGCCACCCGTTGTCACTTACCGAAAATTTAAGCATTGAGCAGGCACTTATTAGGGAGCGCGAGCTGCTTAGTGATATTTACAAACGTGCCGATTATATAATCGACACAACCGATTTTTCGGCAGCACAGTTAAAGCAGCATATTAACAGTATTTTTTTGAAGTCGGAGGGCACATTCGCCGTTCAGTGCGTATCCTTTGGCTACAAATATGGTATCCCCAAGGATGCCGACTTGGTGTTTGACGTACGCTGTTTGCCAAACCCGTTTTACGTGGATAATCTCAAAAATAAAACGGGACTCGAAGGTGTTGTTCAGGACTACGTTTTAGCAAGTGAAGAAAGTGTCACACTGCTAAATCGTATAGTTTCTCTGCTTGATTTTTCGCTTCCGCTTTATATTAAAGAGGGAAAATCGCAGTTAGTAATTGCGTTTGGTTGTACGGGCGGTCATCATCGCTCGGTCACCTTTGCCGAAAAAACGGCTAAACATTTAGCCGACAAAGGCTTTAACGTTTCAAAGTTTCACAGGGATATAAATAAAAACTAATTTAGGAGCAAATTTATGTCGTTCTGCACAAAGCTTAAAACTGAATTATGTAATTTAAGAACGTCCGAATGTTGCCGAATGGCTGAGTGCTATGGCATTATGCTGTTCGGGCGCTCTTTTTGTGCAGAAAAAATCGATATACTTACCGAAAACGAAGCCGTTGCGCAAAATTTTTGCTTTTTACTTAAAAAATGCTTCGGTATTGTCGAAAAGGTAATATCATCGTCGGGCAAGCGCCCAATGCACAAGGTTTCGGTATCAAATAATGCCGACCGACAAAAAATATTGGATAGGCTGGGTCCCAATATATTAGATTCGGATATATTAAACAAGGACTGTTGCCGCTCGGCCTTTATCAGAGGAGCTTTTTTAAGCTGTGGCCAATGCACCGACCCCACGAAAAGTCCCCGAATAGACCTTAATATAAAAAACGAGTCGCTTGTCCCCACCCTGCTCGGCATTTTAAATGACGTCGAGATTGAGCCCAATTTGGGCGCTCGCTCTCGCAAGAGTGTTATTTACTTTAAAAAAAGCGAAACGGTTGAAGATTTAATAACCATTATGGGTGCGGGCAACATAACGCTCGAGCTAATGGACCTAAAAATAATTAAGGAAGTACGAAACAATATAAACCGCCGCAATAATGCCGAGGTTGCCAACACCGCTAAAATGGTTGAGGCCTCCATTAAGCAGCGTGCCGCTATTTCCTTTTTAATTAAAAAAGAAAAATTTGAAATTTTACCACCCGAATTACAGGAGGTCGCACTCCTTCGTATGGCGAACAAGGAGGCCACCCTTAGTGAATTGTGCAAGCTTTCAAGCTTTCCGCTTACACGCTCGGGGCTAAATCACAGACTTAGCCGAATAATAGAAACGGCTCAAAAATACGGTTACAAGGAGAAATAAAATGAGTTTTGTTCATCTGCACGTGCATACTGAATATAGCTTGCTTGACGGCTGTTGCCGTATTGGCAGGCTTATTGATGCTGCAAAGCAGATGGGACAAACCGCAATTGCCATAACCGACCACGGCGTTATGTACGGCGCGGTTGAGTTTTACAAAGCCGCTAAAAAAGAAGGACTAAAGCCGATTATCGGTTGTGAGGTATACGTTGCTCCACGCTCGCGACATAATAAGGAAAAATTTTACGATAGCGACTATTCCCACCTCGTGCTTTTGTGCAAAAACGAAGTAGGCTACCAAAATCTTATTAAACTTGTGTCTTTAGGCTTTACCGAGGGTTTTTACTCGAAGCCGAGAGTTGATAAGGAGCTACTGGAAAAGCACAGCGAGGGGCTTGTTGCGCTTTCTGCCTGTCTTGCGGGTGAAATACCCAAATTACTGCTTAAAAACGACTATGAGGGTGCTAAAAATACGGCACTTTGGTATAGTAAGGTTTTTGGCAAGGATAACTACTATCTCGAAATACAAGACCACGATATTTACGAGCAAAAGCAGGTAAATAATTATATTTTAAGGTTGGCAAAGGAAACCGGAATAGGTCTTGTTGCCACCAACGACGTGCATTATATTAACAAGGATGATAGTGAAGCACACAAGGTGCTTTTGTGCATACAAACGGGCAAGAAAATAACCGACGAGGACACGCTTGAATTTAAAACGGACGAGTTTTATTTAAAAAGCGAAAACGAAATGTCACAGATATTTAAAAACTGTCCCGAGGCAATTTCCAACACACAAAAAATCGCAGATATGTGTAATTTTGATTTTACCTTTGGTCAAATCAAGCTACCCGTTTTTGATATAGGCGAACGTGACCATTTTGAATATTTTAAAGAGAAGTGCTATGAGGGACTTTATAAAAACTACGGACAAAATCCCGATAAAGCCGCCGTCGACCGACTCGAATATGAGCTCGGCGTTATAAACAAAATGGGCTATACCGACTATTATTTGATAGTTGCCGACTTTGTAAACTACGCTAAAACTCACGATATACCCGTAGGACCCGGACGTGGTAGCGGTGCCGCCTCTATTGCGGCGTACTGCATAGGAATTACGGGCATTGACCCCATAAAGCACAACCTTTTGTTTGAAAGATTTTTAAATCCCGAAAGGGTTTCCATGCCCGACTTTGATATAGATTTTTGCTATGTAAACAGAAATAAGGTTATTGACTACGTAATAGGCAAATATGGTGAGGACCACGTGGCCCAGATAGTAACCTTTGGTACTATGGCGGCGCGTGCCGCTGTGCGTGACGTTGGCAGAGCGATGGATGCGCCCTATGCCCTTTGCGATAAAATTGCAAAGCTGATACCTCAGGAATTAAAAATCACCATACCCGATGCAATAAAGCGCACCCCCGACCTTAAAAATCTTTATGAGGGTGACGAGGTTGCAAAGGCGGTGCTCGATATGGCGATTAAGCTTGAGGGCACGCCGCGAAACGCCTCTACCCACGCGGCAGGTGTTGTTATTGCCGATAAGCCCATCGCACATTACGTTCCCCTTTCGAAAAACGATGAAGCCGTTGTTACTCAGTACACAATGACGGCGCTTGACGAATTGGGACTGCTTAAAATGGACTTCTTGGGACTAAGAAATATTACCATTATTTCCGACACCGAGAAGGCTGTAAGACGTCACACCCCCGACTTTGATATTGAAAAAATACCCTTTGACGATGCCGCAACCCTTAAAATGATGGGTGAAGGCTTTACCGACGGTGTTTTTCAGTTTGAATCTGAGGGTATGCGAAGCGTTCTTCGACAGTTTGTACCCGAGAGTCTTGAGGACCTTATAGCCATTATTTCGCTATATCGACCGGGACCTATGGATTCTATTCCTAAATATATCCACAACCGCCATCACCCCGAGGACGTAACCTATGCACATCCCCTACTTAAGCCCATTTTAGAGGTTACCTACGGATGTATTGTCTATCAAGAACAGGTTATGCAGATTTGCCGCAGTCTTGCGGGATACTCACTCGGTCGTGCCGATATTGTGCGACGTGCTATGTCTAAGAAAAAGCACGACGTTATGCAAAAGGAACGCAAGGCGTTTATCTTTGGCGAACAAGACAGTGACGGCAACGTAATTTGCGAAGGCGCCATAAAACGCGGTGTACCCGAAGAGGTTGCGAGTGCAATTTTCGACGATATGTCGGCATTTGCATCCTATGCCTTCAACAAGGGACACGCCGCCGCATACGGTGTTGTGGCCTACCGAACCGCTTATCTTAAATGCCACTACCCGTCGGAATATATGGCGGCAATGTTCTCGGGCATGATTGATACAGGCAAGATTGCACAGTATAACCCCGAGTGCAAGCGTTTGGGACTTACGTTATTACCGCCCGACGTCAACAAGAGTGTAGGCGAATTTGTTGGCGGCGGTAACAAAATCAGATTTGGTTTGTCGGCCCTTAAAAATATGGGCGACGGCCTTATAAATAAGATAATAGCTGAGCGCGAGGCAAACGGTCCCTTTACCTCTATGTATGACCTTTGTCTTAGATGCGCAGGTCGAGATTTTAACCGTCGCGCCCTTGAAACGCTTATAAAAAGCGGTGCTATGGACTCGCTTGAAAACACAAGAAAGCAGATGATTTACTCAATTGATTCGGTTTTATCAGCCGTTGACAGCGAGAAAAAATTTGCCGATGCGGGTCAGATAAATCTATTTGATATGGGCGAAACTACCCACGAATTCACACTTGCCGATACGCCTGAAATGCCAAAAAAAGAGATGCTGTTGCTCGAAAAAGAAGCTACGGGTTTGTTTTTATCAGGTCATCCTTTAGAGGAATATTCGGCATACGCCGACTATATTCGTGCCGACCGTTTGGCAGATATTAGTGCGGGGAAATATTCGGATGGCAGAAAGGTAACCGTTGTCGCCTTTATAAGCAACATAAAGGTGCGCACCCTTAAAAGCGGACAAACAATGGTGAACTTCACCGCCGAGGATATGACAGGCAGCATTGACGTCACCATGTTTGGTGCTACCTATCAGGCATCACGAAGCTTTTTGAGTGAAAACAATATAGTGCTTTTAAAGGGACGCGTTTCAGAGCGTGAGGACCGCCCCGTTGAGCTTGTTTGCGATAGATTATCGCAGCTTGATGAAACGGCCCTGCGCGACGTACCAAAAAAAGCACCAACCGTGTACGTTAAGGTAAAATCTATCGATTCACCCGAGGTTGCACAGCTTAAAAATCTATTTTTGCAAAGCAAGGGCAACTGCCCCGTTTTCCTGTATGCAGAGGATACCAAAAAGAAGTTTGCGGCCCCCGATAATATGAAAATTAACTGTGAAAACGACACTTTAGCAAAAATTTCGGCAATTGTTGGAAATAATAACGTAAAAACAGTTGAATAATTCCGACGAATATTATATAATTATTTTAATTAGTTTATTTTTGGAGATGAGTCTAATGGCAATAAAAACGATAGGTGTTTTAACAAGTGGCGGCGACGCACCGGGTATGAACGCGGCTGTTCGCTCTGTTGTAAGAACTGCTATCTCTATGGGATTAAAGGTTAAGGGTATTCACCACGGTTATAACGGCTTAATCGAGGGCGATATTTTTGATATGAACGTACGCTCGGTTTCGGATATAATTCACCGTGGCGGTACCGTATTATATACCGCAAGAAGTCCCCTTTTTAAAACCGAGGAGGGCATAAATTTAGCGGTTGAAAATTGTAAAAAGCATGGTATCGACGGGATTGTTGTTATTGGTGGTGACGGTTCCTTTAGAGGCGCACGTGACCTATCCTTAAAGGGTATCCCCTGCATTGGTGTACCGGGAACAATTGATAACGACATCACCTCTACCGAATATACAATCGGCTTTGATACCGCTATGAATACCGCTATGGAAATGGTTGATAAGCTTCGTGATACAACACAGTCGCACGAGCGTTGCAGCGTTGTTGAGGTTATGGGCAGACATGCAGGTTGGTTGGCACTTCAAACAGGTATTGCCGTTGGTGCAACCACAATTCTTGTGCCCGAAGTGCCTTATGATTTTGATAAGGATATTATCGCTGCCATTAAGGCTTCTCAAGCAACGGGCAAAATGCACTACATCATAGTCGTTGCCGAGGGTGTTGGTAACGTACACGAAATCGCTAAAGAAATTGAGGGAAAGACCGGCATCGTTACCCGTGCAACCGTTCTTGGTCACGTACAACGTGGCGGTAGCCCGACTGTTAGAGACAGAGTAATGGCAAGTGAAATGGGTTACGAGGCTGTAAAGCTTTTAAAGGATGGTATCGGCAACCGCGTTATTGCCTACCGCGACAACAAGATTGTAAACTTCGATATTTACGAAGCACTTAAAATGGAGAAGCCGTTTGACATTGAGTCCTACAAAATGGCTACCAATATTTCTATTTAATTACTAATCACGGCTTCTTTTTAAAAAAGGGAGCCGTGATTAAGCAAGGTGTATTAAATGAATTTTTTACATAGAACATGGGTTGAAATTGATTTAGACGCTATTACGAATAATTTTGCTGCCATAAAAAAACACTGCGCTGACACTAAAATTATGGCGGTTGTTAAGGCTAATGCCTACGGTCATTCGGTAATGGATATTGCGCCGAAATTACAGGAGCTTGGCGCCGACAGTTTTGCCGTTTCGAATTTAGTTGAAGCGTTACAGCTAAGGGAATACGGAATAACAAGACCTATACTGATACTTGGCTATACACCTACCGAAAACGCCGATATTTTAGCGGAAAATGATATTACGCAGACGGTATTCAGCTATGAATTCGCTAAGAAGCTTAGTGACAGTGCCGTAAGCAAAAAGATAAGTGTTAAAATACATATTAAACTTGATACGGGTATGTCAAGGCTCGGCTTTGACTGCCGAGATAAGTGTGGCAAATTATCAGACGAATTGCTAAATACACTTCATCTGCCGAATCTCGAATTTGAAGGCGTTTTCACACATTTTTGTGTTGCAGACAGCTGTGCGACCGACTGTGTCGACTTTACCAACAAACAGTATGAACGTTTTATTAACTGTGTAGAACAAATTGAAAAGGCAGGCTTTAAGCCCAAATACAAGCATTGCTGTAACTCTGCAGGCAGCAGTCTGAGTGTGGACAAGCATCTTGATTTTGTGCGTCCCGGCATCATTCTTTACGGGCTTACACCCGACGATTCGCTTACACTACCCTTCAATTTGGATCCTGTTATGACCTTTAAGTCGGTCGTTTCTATGGTAAAAACCATTAAAGCCGGTGATACGGTCAGCTATGGCCGTACCTTTACTGCCGAAAAGGATATGAAGGTTGCAACGGTAACCGCGGGCTATGCCGACGGATACCCACGCGCACTTTCCAACAAGGCATCGGTTTTGGTAAACGGTAAGCGTGCCAAGGTAATCGGCAGGGTTTGTATGGACCAATTTACAATTGACGTAAGCGATATAGAAAACGTAAACGAGGGTGACGAGGTTATCTTGTTTGGTAAGGAATTACCCGTTGAGGAATTGGCTCGACTTGCCGACACCATAAATTATGAAATTGTCTGCGGAATTTCCCCAAGAGTTCCCAGAATAATAAGCAAACAAAAATAAAATAAAGCAAACGGAGGATATGTAAATGAAAAAGCTTATTCAAGAATTTAAAGAGTTCATTACCAAGGGTAACGTACTCGACATGGCAATCGGTGTTATTATCGGTACTGCTTTCAAGGATATTGTTACAAGTCTTACCGACAACATCATCTCCCCCATTTTGGGTATTTTCGGTGGCGTAGATTTCAGCGAATACAAGTGGATTATCGGCTCAAAAGAGGTTGTCGATGCCGCTACCGGTGCTACAACTGTTGTTGAAAATTCAATCAACTATGGCGCATTTATCACCGCTGTTATCAACTTCTTCATTATGGCACTCATCATTTTCCTTATGGTAAAATTGGTTGCCAAGGTTGGCGAGCTTGGACGCGCACTCGCTAAGAAGAAGGAAGAGGAAGCAGCTGCCGAGGCTCCCACAACCAAGATTTGCCCCTTCTGTAAGAGCGAAATTGCTATTGAGGCAACACGTTGTGCACACTGTACTTCAGAACTTGATAAATAGGTTTTACATAGTCTAAAACTCCTGCCTTTTGGCAGGAGTTTTTTATTTAAAGCATACTTTCTATCATTAGTAAACGGTTATATTTAGCTACTCTATCAGTGCGACACGGTGCACCGGTTTTTATTTGTCCGCAGTTTGTTGCAACAGCAATATCAGCGATGGTTGTATCCTCGGTTTCGCCCGAACGGTGTGAAAGAATTGTACTATAATTATTTTTTTGCGCCAGCCTTATAACCTCCAAGGTTTCACTTAAAGTACCAATCTGATTTGGCTTAATCAATACGGCATTGGCAGCACGATAATCAAAACCGATTTCAAGACGAGTCGCATTGGTTACGAATAGGTCGTCACCGACCAATTGTAGCTCACTTCCCATTTTTTCGGTCATAATTTTCCACGAGCCCCAATCGTCCTCGCTAAGCGGGTCCTCAAGCGAAATTATGGGGTATTTTTGGGTTAAATTAGCATAATATTCGATTAGCTCGCTTGATGCTAACTTTTTTTGCCTTTTGGGTAAATAGTAAAATCCGTCACGTGAATCATACCACTCACTTGACGCAACGTCGAGTGCAATTTTAAACTCATCGGTGGTATAGCCTGCCTTTTCTATCGCACTGCATATAAGCTCGATTGCCGTTTCGTCATCCTTCAAATTCGGCGCAAAGCCGCCCTCGTCCCCGACGCCTGTTATATCGTAATTTTTAAGAAGACTGCCGAGTGTATGGTAAATTTCGGTGCATTTCCGTATATTCTCGCTAAAGGGTATTTGTGCGGTCGGCACAATCATAAATTCCTGAATATCGATATTATTTTTGGCATGTGCGCCACCATTTAAAATATTCATCATAGGTCGTGGCAAAACGGTCGCATTTACACCGCCAAGATACTTAAAAAGCGGCATTTTAAAATGGTTTGCCGCTGCTTTAGCAGCGGCGAGTGACACCGCAAGCGTTGCGTTTGCGCCCAACACTTTTTTGCTCTCGGTTGGGTCAAGCGAATTTATGGTTTCGTCTATTTTGGTCTGATTCTCACAGTCCATACCCACCAAGGCGGGATATATTTTATCGTTAATATTGGTGACAGCCTCACTAACACCCTTACCGCCGTAGCGTGACTTATCGTTATCCCTTAATTCGTGTGCTTCATAGGCACCCGTTGACGCACCCGAGGGGCTAATTGCAAAGCCCTCGCTCGAGTCATTTAAAATAACCCTTGCGGCGACGGTTGGGTTGCCCCTTGAATCTAAAACCTCGTAGCCTTTTATCTCCTTAATCAGCTTTTTCATTTGTAAACACTTCCTTTTTCTGCTATTATCTGCAAAACCAAAGAAAATATTATTATATTATTAAAAAAGGACTTCATTTTTTATTACTTATATGATATAATATTAAATTGATAAAATATGTATAAAGGAGCAGTATGCCGTGCCTGAAAGAGAAGAAAATTTTACCAACAACAATATAATTTGCGGACGTAATTCGGTGCTTGAAGCCGTGCGCTCAGACAGAGAAATCGACCGACTTTTAGTGGCTCACGGTTGCTCGGGCGGTTCGGTTGCCGCTATAATTGCCAAATGCTCGGCAAAGGGCATTCTTATAAAAGAGGTTTCGGCACAAAAGCTCGACTATCTTTGTGCTGGCGCCAACCACCAGGGTGTAGCGGTTATGTTCTCGACTCAGGAATATTGTGAGGTTGCCGATATCCTTGCGTTAGCAAAGGAAAGAAATGAAAACCCCTTTATTATAATCTGCGACGAAATTGAGGACCCGCACAATCTTGGTGCAATTATCAGAAGTGCCGAAGCGTGCGGTGTGCATGGCATAATAATTCCTAAAAGACGCTCTGCCTCACTTAACGTTACTGTTGCTAAGAGCGCAAGCGGTGCGCTTGAATATATGAAGGTAGCGCGTGTTACCAACATTGCAAACGAAATAGATAATCTTAAAAAGCAGGGCGTTTGGGTGTTTGGTGCCGATATGGACGGCAAGGACTACACAAGCTTTGATTACTCTATACCCGTTGCCATTGTAATTGGTAACGAAGGCAAGGGTATTGGACGCTTGGTGAGTGAAAAATGTGATGAGATTATAAGCCTGCCGATGAAGGGTAAAATCAACTCCCTTAACGCGTCGGTTGCCGCCGGTGTGCTTATGTATGAAGTAGTGCGAAAGCGCGCATAAAATTTTGGAGGATAGTATGGGATTATTTTCAAAGAAATCTAAGCATTCTGATGAAGAAAATATATTGCCATTTGAAAAAAGCATCGATGGATTTAAAATGACCCCCGCAGGGCAAAGCTCGCCGTTTACGGCGCCGCACGCCCTGACAGCCGAAGAGGTTATCGGCTCGGGTCCTAAGCATAAAACAAAGGATATAAAAATGTCGGGTGGGGTATCTCCCCTCGACGCATTAAGGCAAAAGTCCCTCGGCAATGCCGAGAAAAAGGCGCCAAAGGAAGCCGCCGTTAAGAAGAACACTGCCGTTCCCACCGTTAAAGCGCCCGAAAAGGTAACTGAAAACGACGATAATGTGTCCTTGCTCGATAAGTGTATGCCCTACATTAAGGATGCAGGCAGACCGGTTAAAAAACCCGAACCACTATATCAGCTTGACAGTGTTGAGTCGATATTAAACACCACTCGTGAAAAGACCGATGAGCTGCTCGCTCAGTTAAGTCACATGGGCACCGTAACGGTTGATGACCTTGGTAAAAAGCAGCCCGAAAAGGTAAGCGAGGTTAAAGAACCCGTTGCCGAAAAGCCACAAGAAAAGCCTGCCGAAATTATTATGGAGGCAGCAGTTGAGAACGAGCCCGAGCTTGAGGCCACCCGTGTTATACCAACCATTTCGGATATTGACAACGCGACCAGTGTGAATATAAACTACACCGCCGAATTTGAGGATATAAGCAGCGGTACAAAAATAATAGATTTATCGTCTGAAATGTTTGACGAGGATATATCCCCCGCTACCGCTATACCGACAAGCGAAAACAATCTGTTTGAGGACGAATTTCAGGTTGAACAGGAGTATACGTCGTTTGACGACGTAAGGCGCATTGGCGGTAAATTAACCGCTAAACGAAACGGGGCAAGGGCAAAAATGTTCTTTACCTTTTTGCTCGCCGCGATATTATCGCTTGGCTATGCTCCGTCGGTATATATTTCGCTTAATCGCAACCCGTCTGTTTTTCATATTGCGGTAACCGTAATTTATGCAATTATTTGCCTTATAAACCTTGATATGTTTATAAAGCTGCCTACCCTTTTTAAAAAGCAGACCCAACCCGAAGCGGCCATTGCCGTTCCCGCCGTATTTACGCTGCTTTACTGTATATTTGGATTATTAAGCGGCTTTAACCCCTTCTATACCGTTATGTTCTCGGTATATGCCGTTTGCCTTAAATGTGTAGCAGTATTTATGCGAGAAAAATATATTTTAAATAATTTCCGTGTAATTGCAACAAATAATGATAAATACGCCGTTCGCTTTATTGATGACCGTCAGGTTACCTTCGCTATGGCTAAAAACTCTATTGAGGGTGACGTGCTTGTAGGTTGTCCCAACAAAACAAATCACATTGACGATTTTATGAAGAACTCGACAATTAGCAGCGTTATGAACGGTATGCTGCCGAAATTCTTCATCTTCGCCCTTGTCGTTTCGCTTGCAACGTCGGTTTTATCGGCTGTTTATGCCGCTAAATTCTCGGTGTTTGCCTCATCAATATGTTTGAATTTAGGATTTTTATTAGCGCCGACAATACTGTTCACCGATATATTACCCTTATCGCGTGCGGCAAAGCGTCTTAATAAGGATGGCGCGATGATTACAGGCACACTTGCCGCCACCAATATTGAAAACGCCAATGCGGTATCTTTATCGGCTAATTACCTGTTCCCTGCCGGCACAATAAGTCTTTACAATATGAAAATTCTTGATGCTAACCAAATTGATGCTACACTTATTGATGCCGCCGCAATAACAAAACAAACCAGCAGTCCCCTTTACCCATTGTTTGAGAGTATTGCCAAAACTCAAGACACAAAGCGTCCCGAGGCCGATACGGTTAAGTATGAGGAGCAGCTTGGTGTTAGCGGATGGGTTAAGGACCGCCACATATTTATCGGTAACCGCACGTTGCTTGAGGCGCACGGTATTAGCGTGCCGCCCATAGCGGTTGATAAAAAAATATTGCAAAGCGGCTTCTTCCCCATTTACCTTGCCTGTAACGATAAACCCTGCGCTTTACTTATAGTTAAATACAACGTTAAGGCAAGCACCGCTTATGAACTGCAAAAGCTATGTAATTCGGGTGTTACCGTTTTGGTTGAAAGCTGTGACCCAAATCTCACAAGCGAAATGATTTGTGATTATTTTGGACTTTACAACGATTCTGTAAGGGTAATGAACAGCTCAGGCGTTCAGCTTTATAATGACGCTACAGAATATTCCGACTCTCTGTCGGCAGGCGCCGCCTTTAAGGGCAGTGCAGATGGATATCTTGCAATATTTAACTGTGCCGCTAAAATTAAGCGCGCCGTTCGCACGTTATCGGTGGCGCACATAATTTTATCTATTTGCACCTTTGCCGTCAACATTTACAGCACTGTGTTGGGCGATGCAAACACGTTGACGTCGGGACTCGCCCTTCTATACGTTGCTTTGTCTATGGTGATTTCATTTATTATTTATCTGTTTAACAGACCCTAAAACTATTTAAAAAATTAAAGTGAGGTGAGCTAATGAAGGAATTTTTAACAAAGCACTGTGATTTAAAGTCAAGCCGCAATATTGTTTATTTGACGGCTGTAAGTGCTTTTTTGCCATACTATCTCACCTGCATTGTTATGGCGATATTAGGCTTTTATATACTCTTTAAAACCGATATAAAGAAAACAGTTTTCTGTCATTTTGGCTCATCCCTTATACCTATTTTCTCTTTTATAACCCTTATAACGGCGGTCTGCTTTAAAAACTGGTTGGGTGCGCTTTGCTCGCTTGTATTTTTCATTATCATGACCATCGGTTTTTATATCCGCACCGTTATGACCAAGGACGTTTTTGAAAAGGCACTCGATATATGCTGTGTCGGTGGTGTTTTTGCTTCAATTATTATATTTATTGAGCGACTTTTATACCTCTGTCACGAATATTGGTTCCCAATATATCCAAACATTAAGGAATACCGTTGTTTTGGTAATCTGTTTGGAAATATGTATTTCTCGTTCTATTTCCATCCAAACTATATCGGCTCTATACTCGCCGCGGTAATAATAATTTGTGCCTACAAGGTTATTGTGAATAAGCAAAACAAACTTCACTACTACATTGTCGCCGCATTCTCGGCAATCTCTATGTTCTTGACCGAGAGTATGTTTGCCTGGGTTGTGGTGTTCTTAGGACTTTCGGTATTGCTTATTCTGCAAAAAAGACATCTGCTTTTAAGCATACTGTTTATAGCGACTGCGCTCGGCATTTTCGTTTTACTTAACGTGCCCGAACTCTTCCCAAGAGTTTTACACATTGGCGGCACCACCGACAATCGTGTGCAAATTTGGGATTTGGCCGTTAACTCGCTTTCAAAGTCACCATGGTTTGGGCAGGGCTTCTTCACCTACTATAAGGTTTCGCTCGCAACCGAAGGCTCATACGTGACAACCCACGCCCACAATATATTTATCGAGCCTTTGCTTAGCTTCGGTGTTGTCGGCTCACTTATACTTTTCATCAGCATATTTATTTTGTTTGAAAAGGTTGTGCTGTGCAAAAACTTTTTGCGAAAAAGTTATATTACGCACCTTATTTTTGCGCTGACTGCCGGCATTTTAATACATTCAATAATTGATATGACGATGCTCTGGATGCAAACCTCACTTTTATACTGTGTTATATTTGGTGGTATCGGTGCAGATGAGCGAACCTTCTATTCGATATTCAAACGGCGTCGTCGTCATTTAAGAAATAAAAAACATACTTTTACGGAGGAGTAATATGGATAACAAAAAATTCTATTTAACAACCGCCATCGCCTACACTTCACGCAAGCCTCACATCGGCAATTCCTATGATATTGTTTTGGCCGATATGATTGCTAGATACAAGAGAATGATGGGCTATGACGTGTATTTTATGACCGGCTCTGACGAGCACGGACAGAAAATCGAAGAGGCAGCAAAAGAGGCAGGCATATCTCCAAAAGAGTATGTTGACGGTGTGTCACAGCAGATTAAGGATGTTTGGAACTGCCTTAACACCTCTTACGATAAATTTATTCGTACCACCGATGACGACCACGTCAATGTGGTTAAAAAGATTTTCAAAAAACTTTATGAACAGGGTGATATTTACAAGGGTCACTACGAGGGCAAATACTGCGTGCCCTGTGAGTCCTTCTTTACCCCATCACAGTTAATCGACGGCAAATGCCCCGACTGTGGACGTGACGTTATAGACTCAAAAGAAGAAGCATACTTCTTAAAGCTTAGCAAATATCAGGATAAGCTTTTGAAATATTATGAGGAAAACCCCGATTTTATTAAGCCTGAATCTCGCAAAAATGAGATGATTAACAACTTCTTAAAACCGGGCCTTTCAGACCTTTGTGTTTCGCGCTCATCATTCACGTGGGGTGTGCCGATTGACTTTGACGACAAGCACATTATCTACGTTTGGATAGATGCACTTTCTAACTATATTACGGGTATCGGTTACGACCCTGACGGCAGCAGTGAGCATTACAAAAAGAATTGGCCTGCCGACCTGCACGTTATCGGTAAGGATATTGTGCGTTTCCACACTATTTATTGGCCGATTATCCTTATGGCACTGGGCGAGCCGTTACCCAAGCAGGTGCTTGGTCATCCTTGGGTGCTTTCGGGCGACGATAAGATGAGCAAATCGAAGGGCAACGTACTTTATGCCGACGACCTTGTTAAGCGCTTCGGTGTTGATGCAGTTAGATATTATCTACTCAGTGAAATCCCCTATGCTCAGGACGGTACTATTACCTACGAAATGTTTATAAATCGCTTCAACAGTGATTTGGCAAACACACTCGGCAACCTTGTTAACCGCAGCATTGCAATGACCAACAAGTATTTTGGCGGCACTGTTAAGGGCGAAAACACAATTACTGAAGAATGTGACAAGGATTTAGTTGCTACCGCTAACGAAACACTTAAAAAGTATTACGAGCTTATGGATTCATACCACAATGCCGACTGTGCCGAGCTTATTATGAATTTTGCTAAGCGCTGTAATAAATACATTGATGAAACTACACCTTGGGCGCTCGCTAAGGATGAAACTAATAAGCCGCGCCTTGAGGCTGTGCTTTACAACCTGCTTGAATGCATCCGTTTGCTTTCAATTCTTCTCACACCATTTATACCCGAAAGCTGTGAAAAGATTGCAGCTCAGCTTGGAACAGACAATAAAACTGCCGAATTATTCGCAGTTAAGGAATACAGCGTAAACGAAGCTGTAGCACTCTTTGCAAGAATTGATACCGCCAAGGTTTTGGATGAAATTGCAAAAGAGCTCGAGGCCGCCGCTAAGGCAAACACACCTGCCGAAAACGTTACTACCGTAGCACAAATCGGCATCGAGGACTTTGCAAAGGTCGAACTTACGGTTGCAAAAATTGTAAACTGCGAGCCTATACCCAAGGCCAAAAAGCTTTTGAAGTTAACGCTTGATGATGGTAGCGGCAAAGAGCGCATCGTGGCTTCGGGCATTGCTAAGTGGTATACGCCCGATGCACTTATTGGCAAAAGCGTAATCGTTGTATCAAATCTTAAACCCGCTGTGCTTTGCGGTGTTGAATCTAACGGTATGATTTTAGCCGCTGATGCGGGCGATGACGTTAAGGTTATCTTTGTTGATGACGTACCCGCCGGCAGTAAGGTGCGCTAATGGGGATGATTTTTGATTCTCACGCGCATTACGATGATGCGCGATTTGATGAATGCCGTGATGAAATTCTCGGCCAAATGCAAAAAAACAACGTTTGCGGCATTATAAATTGCGGCACCGATATTGATACTTCCCTCTTTGCAATTTCACTTGCTAAAAAATACGATTTTGTTTATGCGGCTGTCGGCTATCATCCCGAATCGGTTGATAACGGCACCTGCTTTGATGAAAGGCAGATGCTAAAGCTAATAAAGGAAAACAAAGTTGTTGCTATTGGCGAAATAGGGCTTGATTACTATTGGGATACTACCTTTAAGGAAAACCAAATTGAAATGTTTGAAAGACAGCTACAGTTTGCCGCCGCACATTCACTTCCCGTAATTATACATGACCGCGAGGCACACGCCGACACCCTACAGCTTATTAAAAAGCATAAACCTAAGGGCGTCTTGCACTGCTTTTCGGGTAGTGTAGAGATGGCAAAAGAGGTTGTGGGACTAGGGCTTTATATTGGCGTTGGCGGTGTTGTAACCTTTAAAAATTCCAAAAAAATTGTTGAGGTTATAAAAGAAATTCCGTTAGAGCGCATTTTGCTTGAAACCGATGCGCCGTATTTGGCACCGGAGCCGTTTCGCGGCAAGCTAAATCGCTCGGACTATATTGAATTTGTGGCGAAAAAAATTGCCGAAATTAAAAACGTTGACTACGAGCAGGTGCTTTTGCAGACGACCGAAAACACAAAAAAACTGTTTAATATTTAAAACGAATAAACCTCCGATTTCGACAAACAATAATAGCGAAATCGGAGGTGATTTTTGTGGATAACAATCAGAACAAAAACAATAATCAGAATAAGAACGACCAAAACAAGAATAACCAGAATAAAAATAACCAGAACAAGAAAAACGACTAATTAAAGAATGCCCCAACGGAAGCTCCGTTGGGGCGTTTTTTATAATACCTTTGATAAAAATTCTTTAAGTCTTGGGCTTTTGGGGTTGTTAAAGAACTCCTCGGGTGGTGCCTCCTCGGCGATAACACCCTCGTCAACAAAGATTACCCTATCGGCAACCTCACGTGCGAAGCCCATTTCGTGAGTAACAACAACCATGGTCATACCCGAATTTGCAAGCTCCTTCATAAGCTCCAAAACCTCGCCAACCATTTCGGGGTCAAGCGCGCTTGTCGGCTCATCAAAAAGGATTACGTCGGGATTCATAGCTAATGCTCTAACAATGGCAACACGCTGCTTTTGACCGCCCGACAGCTGTGACGGGTAGGAATCGGCCTTTTCCTGGAGTCCTATTCGCTCTAACAATTCCATTGCCTTTTGGTAGGCTTCCTCTTTAATTTGCTTGCTTGTCTTTATAACCTCACCGTCGGGATTTTTTCTTTTGAGCTTGCGCATACGCTTTTTCTCAACGTATATGGGCGCTAACATAATATTTTGAATAACGGTTTTATTGTTAAAAAGATTAAAATGCTGAAACACCATACCCATTTTTTGACGATGGATGTTGATGTCAACCTTCATATCGGCAATATCTACACCATTAAAAATAATGTTGCCCGAGGTTGGGTCCTCCATACAGTTAAGGCAACGAAGGAAGGTGGATTTACCCGAGCCTGATGCGCCGATAACAACGACCTTCTCGCCCTTTTTAATATCAATATTTATGCCCTTAAGCACCTCGAGGGAGCCAAATGATTTTTTAAGATTAACGACCTGAATCACTTTTTCTTAGACTCCTTTCCATTAGCTTTACAAGACCGCTTATAATAAGTACAAGCACGATGTAAATGAGTGCCATAACAAGATACGGTACCATAAATTCATAACTGTTTGAACCGATACGGTTAAAGGCAACGTATAGGTCAAGCGCACCTACAAAGCTTACAACCGAGGTCTCTTTAATGAGGGTTATAAACTCGTTACCGAGTGTTGGCAATATGTTTTTAATGGCCTGCGGAATTACTATTGACAACATTGTTTTTGAGAAAGGCAGACCCATTGCTCTGCCGCCCTCCATTTGACCGGGGTCAACCGAAAGAATACCGCCACGCATAATTTCCGATATGTATGCACCTGAGTTAAGTCCAAATACCGCAGTTGCAACCGTTACCGACGGCAGATTTATACCCATTAGCGGTAGCGCAACATAATATGATAAAAGCAGCTGCACAACCATAGGTGTGCCTCTGAAAAAGGCAACGTAGAAGGTACATATACCGTTTAAAATTCTCGGCAATAATTTATATTTAGGCAGCACCCTTACAACCGCAATAAGCGTACCGATAACGATACCGATAATAAGACCTAAAACAGCAATTTGCAGGGTGTTTTGAAGACCTGTTAAAACCTCTTTATAGCCGCCCTTATCGATAAAAACCTCAATAAAGCGTTCAATTTTTAAACCAAAATTACCCATAACTTTTTTCCTTAAAAGACACAATAGCCTCGCCTTACGGCGAGGTTATTGCTAAAAATATAATTTACTTTAAATTATGCAACTTCGTTTATAGCGTCAACAATAAACTTAGCGGGGTCAGAGTCGATGATAACGTATTTGATGTTACCATTGATAAGGTCCTGAACAGCGAGTGAGCCTGAACCGTAGCCCTTGCCCTCTACGTTGTAGCCGTCAAATCCCCAATCAGCGTCGCCCTCTACATAAAGGCCGCCTGTTGTACCGTTTTGGTAACCGATTTTGGTTGACTTATCGAAGGTCTTTAAAATAGCAACAACGTCGTCTGTTGTCTTGCAAGCATCGAAGGTTGTGTCGTCACCCTTAACGATAAGCTTCTGGTTAGCCTTGTAGTAAGAGGTTGAGAATGTAACGTACTCTTCTCTCTCAGGATTAACGGTAAGACCTGCCATAGCGATGTCACACTTGTGCTGACCAACGGTTAAGCAAACAGCATCGAATTCCATATCCTTAATTACAAGCTCCTGACCAAGATAGTCGGCTAAAAGCTTTGCAATTTCCATATCGATACCGTAGTAGCTGTCGCCCTCTTTGTACTCGAAGGGAGCAAACTGTGCGTTTGTTGCAACAACGAGCTGCTCTTTTGAAGCATCCTCTTTAGCAGAAACTACTGCTGTGGGCTCGCCATCACCAAAGTACTTGTCGCAAATTGTGTCGAATGTGCCATCCTTCTTAATCTTGTCAACAAACTCGTTTACCTTTGCGAGAAGCTCAGGCTGATTTTTGTCAACACCGAATGCGTAATCTTCCTCGGTAAGATTGATGTCAATAATCTTTACCTTTGCTGCTGCAGGCTTATTGCCACAACCGGCAAAGCAAGCAACTACCATTAAAAGTGCTAATGTTAAAGCTAAAATCTTTTTCATTGTTTTTTCCTCCTCAAGAAAAAATGTTGTGCATATACTATAACACACCTTTCATAAAAATGCAAGTGTTTTGCATAAAAATTCTTTATTTTTTGAGTTTTTATGCAAAATATATCCTAATTTGTAATTTTTATGCGTTAATTTGTGCATATTTTTGCTTTTGACAAATTCAATTTGTTGTGGTAACATAAATGTATATTATATATGAGGTGCTTTTATGCGTTTATTTAACAAAAAAAATATAATAACCGCCGCCGTTTGTCTTGTTTTAATAGCGGTAGTTATCTTTCTGTTTGTATTTACAAATCCAAAAAACAACGATGATGACAAGCAGGGCTCATCCTCTATTATAGATACCATTGTATCGTCAATCCCTTCGAGCGAGCCCGAGTCATCGACTCCACCCGAAATCAACCTACAAATAACGGCGCCAAATAAAGACGGTATTACAACCACCAACCCTACCTATACCTTAAGCGGCACTTCAGACCCCGCGAGTGAACTTAAAATTAACGGTGAGGTTGTAAAACGAAATTCCGATGGCAGTTTTAACGTTGTAAAGGAATTAAAGGTTGGCAAAAATACATTTAAATTTGAGCATAAGGGCAAAACGGTAACCAAGACCATAAACTATAAATATGTTGTTATTAAATCTTATTCGCCCTCAGGTAATAAGACCTATAACAGCGGCTCGGTTGTTTCGGTAAACGTTATGGCGCGAAACGGCAGTCTTGTGTCGGCAACCTTTAACGGCAAGACGGTGAGCTGCAAAAAAGCAACCGTTAAGGATGACGAGGACGGCGGTGCCGAGGTTGACAGCACCTTTGTTAATTATACCGCCACCTTTACCCTTCCCTCGAATAATAAATCGCAGTTAAGCCTCGGCAAAATCACCTTTAAGGCGACCTGCAACGGTGTCACCGAGAAAAAATACTCGGGAACCATAACGGTTAAAAAAAGCTCCATTATAAATAATGATGACCCATCGGTTACGCCCACAGGCGGCGACTACATAAACGTAGGCTCGGGACTTATTGCAACGGTTGTGGCAAACAGAGCCGAGACCTTTAGCGGCAAGGTTATTGATGATGACTCCCGTCCCTATAACTGCTATCTGCCCGAAGGAACTCAGGACTACTGTGCCGAGGGTACCGTAACCTATCAGGGCAAGGAATACTATAAATTGCGCTGTGGCCGTCGTATTTATACCAAGACCTATTTAGGCAAGAGTTATGAGCAAACAGTTGCCAAAACGTCGGTAGGCACCCTGCCCGACCATAATGAATTATCGGTTGTTTCGTTTGATAATAACGGTAAATATACCACACTGACACTCGACAGTGATTGGAAGGCACCGTTTTATTTCGAGCTTAAAAATCAGTCCTACAAAAAAGGACGCTTTGCCTACTCGATATCCGCAGTTACCTTCTCATACGTGGATATTACCTTCTGCTATGCCACGGTTTTCGAGGGCGAAATCACCATCCCCGATGACCACCCAATTTTTAAGAGTGCAGAAATAATAAAGAATAAATACGACACAACTCTTAGATTAAAACTAAAGAAAACGGGTGGATTTTACGGCTGGGACTGTTATTATGACAGTAAAGACAACCTCGTTTTCAAATTCCTAAACCCCGCCAAAATGGAAAACACCGATTCTCTTAATGGCATTACGGTATACCTTGACGTCGGTCACGGCGGAAGCGACGTTGGTGCTACGGCAGGCTCGTTGCAGGAACGAAAGATAAATCTTGTCTTGGCTAAAAAGGTGAAGGAACGGCTTGAAGCTAAAAATGCTACCGTTATAATGAACAGGACAAATGACAGCACCACCATAAATCCCCCCGACCGCATTGAAAAGCTAATTGCGGCAAACGCCAATATTTGTATTGCAATTCACCACGATAAAAGCACCAGCGCATCGCCAAACGGCTTTTTGGGGGCATATTATACACCATTTTCGTATAGCGCCGCCAACTATGTTTGGCAGCAAACGGCTTCGGCCAACATATATAAGAAAATGTGGGCGCTCGAATCACATTATTACTACGTGGCGCGAGCCACCTGCTGCCCCATAGTGCTTACCGAGAACGGATTTATGAGCAATGCCGCCGACTATGAAGGAATTATAAGTGATGCTGTAACCGATAAAAAGGCCGACGCAATTGTTGCAGGTGCTTTAGATTACTTTAAGTCTATTCAGTAAAACATAATTCCCCTTGACCGCAAGGGGAATTTATGTTATACTAACTACCCATAATAAAAGAAGGGAGTGATATCGGTGGATAACACAAAAACCATAGCAACAAATAAAAAAGCATTTCACGATTACTTTGTGCTTGAATCGTATGAAGCCGGTATTGCTCTTTCGGGCACCGAAATTAAGTCGATAAGGCGCGGTGGCGTAAATCTTAAGGATGCCTGGTGCAGTGTCGACGACGGTGAAATGATTGTAAAGCAGATGCACATAAGCCCTTACGAGCAGGGCAACATATTTAATAAGCCGCCTGCTAGGAATCGCAAATTATTGCTTCATAAAAAGGAGATTATGCGACTTTTGGGTCTTGTGCAACAACAGGGCATTTCGCTTATCCCCTTGTCGCTTTATTTTAAGGGCTCGCTCGTTAAGGTGCAGCTTGGCGTGTGCAAGGGTAAAAAGCTTTATGATAAGCGCGCCGTTGAAGCGCAAAAATCTGCCAATCGCGACATCCAGCGTGCAATCAAAGAAGGTAATCGCTAACTTCTTACCTCTTACTTCTTACCTATTACTTCAATATCCGGGGGCGTAAAGGTTTCGACAGGGGTTTTGAACTAATGTAAGCGGGTAGCGGTGTGGGACCGCTTTAAAACTCACAACTTTAAAAATAACTGACAAAAATACAGTTGCTTTAGCTGCCTAATTAGGCGGCTCATCCGACCACTGAGTACCGCGGCGGTGGAAGGGTGTCATTTAGCGGTGAACGTGAACGTATGAGTGCCTTGTAGTACGTCACGCATTAAAGGCTAATAAAACTACCGATTTGTTGCTTAATTTGTAGTTTTGGGAATTCTTTTAAGCAACTCCACCCGAAGAAAGCGTTAGGAATAGATTTTTGGACAGGGGTTCGACTCCCCTCGCCTCCACCATCAAAAGGCTACAAAAAAGATGTAGCCCAAGAAACCCCCGATTTTATCGGGGGTTTCGCCGTTTCTACGGCAGAAAAAACAACAAGCGATTTTGTAGATGTGAAAAAGATACTTTTCCCTTTCTGAAATGAGTTGAACTCTCACACAACCGAATATCCGCAGTCAAGCGCATGGATCAATCAAGTCCATGCGCTTTTTTTATTTCCGCT